>CAXTFT010000169.1:462-7217 GCA_964243585.1 uncultured Terriglobus sp. | reverse complement strand
CCCGTCATCGCCAGCGGGGGCGCTGGTAATGCACAGCACTTTGCCGATGTGTTTGGACGGGGCAAGGCTGACGCCGCGCTGGCCGCCAGCATCTTCCACTTCGGCGTGACCGATTCGTGGGCGCTGAAGCGCGAACTGCAGGCGCAGGGTGTTGCAGTCCGACTGTAAGCCTCGCCCAAAGACGAGTCCGCCATCTCAGCGGCTGAAGCCGAGCTCTAGCTTAACGTTTACTATCTCAGCGGCTGAACCGCAGAGGCCATTAGACTGCAAGGAGCATGATGACGCTGCGCTCTCGAATCCTCTCTGCCCTGCTCGCCCTGATTGCATCGATGCCCTTCGTGCATGCGCAACTCATCCCGCCGCCCACAGCGCTGGCGGAGCAGGGCTGGTATGCCGATCCGGAGATTCGCGTCTTTGCGGGACAGTACTGGATTTATCCCACGTCGTCCGACCCGAGCACGCCTGTTCAGCCCGCTGAAACCTTCAACACGCAACAGCGCAAACTGCGCGAAGGTCACGTCATTCATCCCGTGTACCTGCTCCACACGTCGCTGGACGCCTTCTCATCGCCGGACCTGCAGCATTGGACCCGGCACCCGCATGTGCTTGAGGTGAAGAACATTCCGTGGGCGGCATATGCCGTGTGGGCACCCAGTGCCATCCATCTGAATGGACTTTACTACCTGTTTTTTGCGGCGAATGACATCCAGAAGGCCGACACCTTTCCCGGTGGGATTGGGGTTGCGGTCAGCGACACCCCGGATGGCCCCTTCACGGACCTGACCGGCAAGCCCCTGGTTGGTGAGTTTCACAACGGCGCGCAGCCCATTGACCCCATGGTCTACCAGGACACGGATGGCGCAATCTACCTATATTACGGCGGTCAGGGCCACTGCAACGTGGCGCGGCTATCGCCGGACCTGAAGCAGGTCATCCCCATGGCCGACGGCACGCTGTACAAGGAGATCACGCCGGAACACTACGTCGAAGGCCCCTTCATGATCAAGCGGCGGGGCATGTACTACTTCATGTGGTCCGAGGGTAGTTGGGAGGACTCAACCTACGGCGTGGCGTATGCGAAGAGCAGCAGCCCCACCGGGCCGTTTGTGCGAGCGGGAAAAATCCTTCAGACCAATCCCACAATTGCCAACGGTCCAGGGCACCACTCGGTTGTGCAGATCCCTGGCACGGACGAGTGGTACATCGTCTACCATCGCCACCCCCTGGGCACCACCGGTGCAAACCAGCGTGTCATGGCGATCGACCGCATGGCGTTCGACACCAATGGCAACATCGAACCGGTGAAGATGACAGCAGCGGGCGTGCCGACGCGGATGTTGCCCGCGCGCCGCTGACCACGGGTGCCCCCACGTCTCAATTCTGAGACGTGGGTTTCGACCCTGTAACCAAGTTCCCATCCCATGTCTCAAGGAGACATGGAGCGCCCATTGCTCTGATTCGAAATCGTGTGGTCAGCCAGTGGTACGCCCGCGCCTGCGAGAATGAGTTGGTATGTTGATTCCTTCCATTGACCTGATGAACGGCCAGATTGTGCAGCTGGTTCGGGGCGAAAAGCTGAAGCTCGCCTTTGACGATTTCGACTACTGGATTACGCGCTTTGAGAAGTACCCGCTGGTGCAGCTGATCGACCTGGACGCGGCCATGCGGCAGGGCGACAACCGCTCGTTGATCCGGCAGTTCACCTCGCGCCTGACATGCCAGGTGGGTGGCGGCCTGCGCACTGCGGAGGATGGCCAGGCCATGCTCGACCTCGGCGCCAAGCGCGTCATCTACGGTTCAACCCTGTTTGGGGGAGGCACCGAGGCCGACCGCAAGCGGCACCCGGTCATGAACCTCCACTTTGCCGAGAGCCTGCGCAAGACGATGGGTGAGGAGCAGCTGGTCTTTTCCGTCGACACCAAGGGCGGCAAAGTCGCCGTGAAGGGTTGGAAGGAGCAGGTAGATCTGACCCCCGAGGAAGCCGTCACGTGGCTGGAGAATGAGTGCGCCGCCTTCCTCTACACGCACGTGGATACGGAAGGCACCATGAGCGGCTTCCCCATGGACATCGCGGGCATCCTGCGCGCATGCACGGCCAAGCAGCTGATTGTGGCGGGCGGCATCAAGCAGCAGAGCGAGATAGACGAACTCGATGCTATGGGCGTGGACGCCGTGGCAGGCATGGCGGTCTACAGTGGGGCGATGGACGCCTGATGTGCCTGCAGTGTCAGCGCTGAGGGCTTGTCGTTCCTTCCTTACAGGATGACAAGGTTGTAGTGGGGTTGCAACTACTCCGTGTTTGAATCCGCTACGGCAAAGTAGCCCTTGCGCGCCTGCACCTTCACGTCCTTGCCGCAGGTGATGTTGATGTTGCGGAAGGAGCCGTCGAGACTGGTGTTCTTTGGCGTGTAGCTGACGAGGTATTGCGTGCGCAGTTCGTCGCTGATCTGCGCAAAGGCCTCTTCCAGCTTTCTTCCATTCCCGCCGTCCACAATGCGTCCACCAGAGTCTTTCGTAAGTTTGTCCATGGCACCCAGACCTCCGTACCACCAGCCGTTTTGGTAGTAGGACTGCCTGTCCACGATGTTAATGACGTAGACAATAGCGTTAGATTTGACAGCGGATTCGACGGCGTCATTCAACTTCAACTGACTTCCCTGATCCTGACCGTCCGTCAGGATCACGATGACTTTCCGACCGGCTTCGTCGTGAAGCTTATCGTGTGCTGCCAAGTAAACCGCGTCATAGAGGAGCGTCCCCCTTGGCGGAGTATTGCCAGTAACAGAGCCGTTGCCCGCACCTGCATTCACCTCTGCCTTGTTGATAGCGCGGCGGAGTTCAGGAACACTGTTGGTGTAGTCCGCCAGTAGATCGATATTCGTATCAAACTTGATGAGAAAGGCCTCATCCTTTGCCTGCAGCAAGCCTTTCAGGAAGCTCACCGAAGCTTCCTTCTCAAGCTCTAACACGTTGAACTGGCCGAAGCTCGTATCCAGCAGGATGCCGATGGTCAGCGGCAACTTCTTTTCCTGCGTGAAGTTCTTGATCGTCTGCTCTTCCTTGTTTTCGAAGATCTGGCAGTCGTCCTTGTGCAGGCCGGTCAGAAAGCCACCCTTGTCACGCGCGCTGAAGTAGGTGTTGACCAGGTTGACGCGCACCTTGAGAGTCTGACCTTCCGTAATCGTTTCCGGGGCGGGCGGCGGTGCCTTGCTGGCGGGCGGCGGGCCACCCGGCGAAGGGGCTTCCTGCGCACAGACGTGCAGGGGCGAGACAAGGCAGGCAGACAGGGCGAGCAGCGGCAGCAAACGCATACCGGATTGGACGGAGCAACCGGTGCGATCGTCTACCTTTTCCTGCGTGCCACCTTGCCTTTTGGCGACACTTCCTCAACCAGGACGGGCTCCGGCACATGCTTCCAGAGCGGCATGCCACAGTGCGACAACGAACGGGGTGACTCGCGCGTCCAAACCGCATTGGCCTCATTAGCGACGTGCGTAACGCTGGTAGTCTTTAGGCTGGCTTTTGGCAGAGGAGTTTCGGTGAAGTTTGGATCAGCATGCAGGGCGGCAGTCATGGTTGTGGCAACAGGAACGCTGGCAGGCGGGCAGTTGCCTGCTCAGCAAACGGCGCTGCCTGACTCGCCCCAGGCGCAGGCTATTCCCGACAGTCCACGCCCACAGACGCTGCCAAACGCCGCCAGCATTACACCCGGCAAGGGTACGCCGTCGACCAGCGCCGCGGCAGACGACGGTGGTAACGGAGCAGCGCCCACCTCAGCACTACCCGCGAGTGTGACCGCGCCAAATGACGCGTTGCCCGCGAACGAAGCCGCACCCGATCTTAAAGCAGAACTGGGACCAGGGGGACGGGTACAGACCCTGGTCACAAACGTCAATTTCGTGCAGGTTCCCTTTACTGTGAAAGACAAAAGCGGTGCACTGGTACCCGCACTCGATTGGCGCGAAGTACGCGTTTTTGAAAACGGCCTTCGCAAGCACATTACCTTCTGGACCAGCGATCCTTTTCCGCTCTCCGTTGCCTTTGTCATTGATCAGTCGCTGCCCTTTGACGTCATGAGCCGGGTGAATACAGCCCTTGGTGCCTTGCAGGGGGCGTTCACGCCGTATGACGAGATGGCCATTTTCACCTACAACAACAGCCCGGTGATGCGCACGGACTACACGGGCGCGCAGAGCCCGCGTATCAACGCTGTGATTTCGCAGTCCAAGTCGACGGGCCGCGAGGTCTACCTAGGAAATCCGGGGGGACCGCTGTCGCAAACGACAAATATCAATGGTAAGGGGTCATTCGATCCGAACACGGCGCCGGTGCGCAACTCCGCTTCGACCTTCCAGACACCCGCGAAAGAGACTCACACTCTGAACGACGCCATCTTTATGGCTGCTCAGAGCCTTGCCAAACGGCCGGACGGCCGCCGTCGCATGATTTATGTTGTCAGCGACGGTAAGGAATACGGTTCCAAGGTCAAGTTCAAAGACAACATCCGTTATCTTCAGACCAACAAAATTGCCGTGTATGCGACGGTAGTCGGCGACTCTGCCACGCCGTACATTGGCTTCCTGGACCGCTATCACATCCCCTTTACCATGCGAGAAAACATCCTGCCCCAGTATGCTTTGCAGACGGGCGGCGAGGCCATCTCCGAGTTCCGGCAAAAGGGTATCGAGCAGAGTTTTGCCAAGATTGCAGAGGACGTACGGGTACAGTACACCGCGGGCTATTACTCCAATGAACCTCTGACAGATGGCAAGTTCCGCACGCTTGAGGTGCAGGTATTACGGCCCGGCCTGGATGTGACTGCGAAGAAGGGCTACTACCCCACCCCTGAAAATGTATTGCGGAGTGGCAGCGGCGCAAATTCCACAGTAACGCCTCGCTGAACGTGATGGGAACAGGGCTGCCGCTGCCTGGCAACACCTTCTTTGGGTTGCTTGCGGCAGCTTGCTGGGGTGGAGGTGACTTCGGCGGCTCGGTCGCGGTGAAACACGCTGGCGGCACCATTCCCGCGTCCCTGCGGGTGGTGATTGTGGGCCACCTTGCCAGCCTGTCAGTACTGGTTGCTGTTGCTTTTCTTACGGGAAGTACGCTGCCTCCGATGTCATCCGCAGCCTGGGGCGTGGGCGGCGGACTCGTCTCCGGCATTGCCCTGATCGGTTTCTACTTTGCGCTTTCCAGCGGACACATGGGTTCGGCGGCGTCCGTCAGCGGCCTGCTCTGCGCGGCGGTTCCGGCACTCGTTTCCGAATTCACGGAGGGACTTGCCCGCTGGCCGCAATGTGTAGGCTTTCTGTTCGCCGCAGCAGCCATCTGGCTGATCGCCAGCGTCTCTGGCGCGCAGGCTGCGGGCGCTCGCAAGATCATGCTTATGGCCGCGGCGTCCGGCATTGGCTTTGGCTTCTACTTCGTCGCGTTAAAGCAGGCAGGACTTTCCGGCGTGCTTTGGCCAACCGTGTTTGCCCGCATAGGCAGTGCGAGTATCTGCACGCTGCTGCTTGCTGCGTCTCTGTTGCGCAACCGGAAGGGACGGGATGGTGAAAAACTGCCTCGCCTCGGAGGCACTACGTTGCTCTGGGTACTCGGTGGCGCAGCGCTGGACCTGTGTGGCAACCTGAGTTTTATGCAGGCCACCCGGCTGGGCCGTCTTGACGTGGCAGCGGTACTGGCAAGCATCTATCCGGCGGGGACTATCCTGCTGGCCGCTATTCTCCTGAAGGAGCGAACCACGGCACGCCAGCGCTGGGGCATGGCACTTGCATTGCCCGCGGTTGTGCTGATTACGCTATAGCTTTAGCGTCGACACGTCGATCGTGGACACGGGGTATTTCAGCTTCATGCCTTCCAGTGCCTGCACCAGGATGTCCGAGATGGCCACGTTGCGGTACCACTTCTCGTTGGCAGGAATAACAAACCAGGGCGCGTGTTTCCCGCTGGTCTCTTCAAAGATGTCTTCATAGCACTTCTGGTATTTATCCCAGAACCTGCGCTCTGCGAAATCGCCCGCGGACAGCTTCCAGTGTTTGTCCCGGTCGTCGATGCGGGCCTGTAGACGCTTTTTCTGCTCCTCTTCCGAGATATGGAGAAAGAACTTCAGCACAGCGATGCCGTTTTCAACAAGCATGGATTCAAAGTCGTTAATCTGCCCCATGTGTTGCCGGGCAGCCTTATCACTGATTAAGCCGTGCACGCGCGGTGAGAGCACATCTTCGTAGTGCGAACGGTTGAAGATGCTGATCATGCCCCGGGGCGGAGCAGCGGCATGGCAGCGCCACAGAAAATCGTGCTTCGTCTCCAATGGCGTAGGCACTTTGAACGCCTGCACCGCGCAACCCTGGGGATTGATGCCGTCGAAGATGTGCCGAATGGTACCGTCTTTGCCGGCCGTATCCATGCCCTGCAGCACAATAAGCAGGCCGCGCTCCCCGCCGGCGTACAGCACTTCCTGCAACGTATCCAGACGTTTGCGGTGCTGATCCAGGATGGGCTTGGATGCGTCAGAATCCTTCAGCGAACCTGTGTCATGGGTTGCGTGATCCTTCAGGCGAACCTTGCCTTTGGGTAGGATCAGGTACGGCGACGAAATCTTCAAAGCGACCACTTTCTTTTCTTATTCGACCGGAAGTACAGCGCTTCCACACAGCCAGTCCATAACGCTGCGATTCAGCAGTTGCTGTAAGTAGAAAGGCCTCGATTGTATCGAGGCCATCGACGAATGTTTTCTCAAACAGAAAATTGCG
>CAXTFT010000169.1:0-452 GCA_964243585.1 uncultured Terriglobus sp. | reverse complement strand
GGCCTTTCCATTGCTAAACCTGCCTGGCGCTATTTGGTAACAGTTTCCTTGGTTTCAGGAGCCGGCGTAACGATGTGTGCGTCATTTTTGGAGACGTCTTTCACGTCGTCGTTGATGCCCTTTAGACCCTCTTTAAAACCTTTCAAGCCTTCGCCTAATCCCTTGCCCAACTCCGGAATTTTTTTGGCGCCGAATAGAACGACAAGAAGGACGGCGATGAATATGAGATGTGGACCTTCGAAAAGACTTCCCACGTTGCCTCCAAAGAGATGCGCTCCACCTCTAGACAAGCCATTGTCGCACATCCCGGGGGAACAAATCAGCCGGGTCAGGAAGGGCCGTTTGACGGAACGGTATATCTTTAGAGCAGCAGTGCCGAGGCAGACGCCGGGAACTTCTCCGGCGCGATCGCGAAAGCTTCCAGGTGTTGCAAGCAGTGGAGGAACATGCAC
>CAXTFT010000168.1:0-7282 GCA_964243585.1 uncultured Terriglobus sp. | reverse complement strand
CTCTTATTGCCGGTGGTCAGGACCAGCGCGCCAAACTTGTTGGAGAGCACCATCAGCAGCGCGCCACGCGTGCGTGACTGCAGGTTCTCCTCCGCCAGACCGAACTCGGTACCTGCAAAGAGGGGCTCAAGAGTCATCATCTGCGCGGCGAAGCTGTTGTGGATCGCGAGGAGATCGAAACGTATACCGAGCCGCCCGGCAAGGTCACGCGCGTCGTCGACGGACCCGCTGGAGGAGTACTCGCTGGGCATGCCGATGCCGCGCACATGCTCCGCGCCCAACGCCTCCACGGCGATGGCGACCACCACGGCGGAGTCGATGCCGCCGCTAAGCCCAATCAGCGCATCGTGAAAGCCACACTTCCACACGTAGTCGCGGACACCCAGCACAAGCGCGTTCCATGCCGCTTCTACCCCGTCCTGCGTGGCCTTCAGGGGTGCAGGGGCAGTCAGATCAGCCGTGTCGATAAAAACAGTGTCTTCCTCGAAACTTGCGGCGGTCGCTAGCAGTTCTCCCCGGAAATCGACCGCGAACGAAGCGCCATCGAAGATCAGGCTGTCGTTCCCGCCAACCTGTCCCACCATGATTGTGGGTACTCCATGACGTTTTGCCAGGGCGGCAATCATTTGCTGGCGCACCTGCTGCTTCCCTTCCCAGTACGGCGAGGCAGACAGGTTAATCAGCACGGTGGGTTTTCTACCATCGAACGTTTGCCCCATGAGCTTTTCCACGGGATCGTTACTGTAAAGGCGATCGGGCCAGAAATCCTTGTCATTCCATGCGTCTTCGCAGATTGTTACAGCAAGCACTTCATCTTGAAAGACGACCAGGGACTGTGACTCAGCGGGCTGGAAATATCGCTGCTCATCGAATACGTCATAGAACGGCAGCAGCATCTTGGTTTGGAGGAACTGTACCTGTCCGCTGTAACAGAGCGCCGCGACATTGCGGGCTCGCTTGCCAGGTCTGCTATCAGACCGCAGAATGGTGCCGCACAGGATAGCCGGCATCCCTGGGACCGCGGTAGCCGCTGCAAGCTGCTGCAGAGCGGCTTCGGCACTCTTCAGAAAATTGTCGTCTTCAATCAGGTCCTGGGGCGGGTAGCCGGGGATTGCGAGTTCCGGAAACACCGCCAGATCGGCTCCACTGCTGCCTGCTGATCTGGCATGCCCGAGGATGCGGTCGACGTTTGCTCGAAAGTCACCGACGGTGGGATTCAGTTGGATGAGCGCAATCTTCACTCGTCAATTCTACTGAGGAGTGGGCGCGGATCTAAGCGCCGGTGCCGCCAAGGACGACGCTCACTGTTCGCATAAGAATTTTTACGTCCAGCCAGAGATTCCAGTTCTCTACGTAGGCCGTGTCCAGAGAGATATAGCTGTCGAATGATGGGTCGTGCCGCGCCTCCACCTGCCACAGACCGGTGATACCGGGCAATACATCCAGCCTGCGGAGGTGCGACAGGTCGTAGCGCTCGACCTCGGACGCAATCGGCGGTCGCGGACCCACCAGGCTCATCTCGCCACGCAGAACGTTGACAAATTGAGGAATCTCGTCAAGGGAGTACTTACGGAGAAAACGTCCCACAAGCGTCACGCGGGGGTCATTTGCCATCTTAAATAAAATGCCGTCTCGTTCATTTTGATGTTTTAGCTGGGTCTTCATCGCTTCCGCATCAAGCACCATGGTGCGGAACTTCATGCAGTGGAAGGTACGTCCTTTGCGCCCAACGCGGCGGGCACGAAACAGGACGGGACCGGGTGAATCAAGGCGGACGGCAAGCGCGATCACCAGCACCATCGGACTGAGAACAATGAGCGCAACTGTGGAAAGCGTGATGTCCAAAACTCGCTTCAACATAAAGGCTCCAGCCGGAAACTCTCGCCTGTGAAGCGGTATGGTTGGAAACTGCCCGATATACTCCACAGGCGCGTTCCATGCGAGGCCGTCATACAGGTCAGGCACTACACGGATATCCACACCGATTTCGCGCGCTCGCTGCACCAGGTCGATGACCATCTTCTTGTCCGCCGGGGTGGAGAGAAATATCTCGTCAACAAATAGCGCCCGTGCCAGTGACAGGCAGTCATTGATATTACCGACGATATCCGCATCGCCGGCGTTCGCTTCTGCCTCGTCGAGCGCGATAAAACCGCGAAATCGAAAGCCCAGGTGCTGCAATGATTCCAGGTGGTTACGCAGGGCATGTCCCACCCTTCCAGCACCAATGATGAGCACGTTTCGAGTGTCCGTGCCCTCGCGGTAACGTGTATAGACCATGCTGCGCCACAGGGCACGCCGCGCGCACAGCATCGCACCGGTCAACAAAACGGTAAGGACGACGGCTATACGGGATATCTGCTCCGCGCCCGCAAGGTAAAGTGTTCCGCACAGGATTAATCCTGCTACCAGCGTGGCCTGCAATGTCAGACGCTGTTCATCCAGCCCACTGCGATTCTGTATGGGGCCGTGCAGACCGTAAGACCGTGTGAAGAAGATGAGGCACAGGGCAAACCAGCCCATGTAGGCGCCAAATTCGTTCCACAAGGCATGGGACACCCGAAAATCCTGCAGGGTTCCACTTGCGGCTGACACATCCAATCGTGAACGCACGGCGATCATGCTGGCGACCAGCACTGTGATGACATCAAAGGAGGCCCATGCAGCGCCGGTAAGGCTCGGCTTACCCATAATGCCCATGGACCTACCGGCAGCAGATTCACCCGGCCCGGTGGTTAGATTTGTTCCGAGTACCTGTTGCGCATAGTTTCTACTCTGCATGTGACCTGGTTTATGCGAACTACACCCAAAGAACATCTTTACTCAATGACCGGACGGACGTGGAGGCAGGAGGAACGTCACCTTTCTACCAACCGGAGGTAGATCATGCTGTCTGCACATCATAACCCGTCATGGCGCAAACTGTTGTGAAATGGCATGCTCTTTGTCGTTGCACGACCGGATGGTGTTTGTCGGACAACAATAGATCACCCTGCTTCAGCTGTTAGGCCCCTTGCGTTCTGCAGCGGTATAGAGGAAGCGGATATCCTTTTCGCAGCATGGCTGATATCACCCATCCTGCCCGCCTGATCGTGAACGCTGACGACTTTGGATTGACTGCGGGCGTCAACCGGGCAGTGGCGGAACTGACAGGTGACGGCGCATTGCGCTCTGCAACACTCATGGCTTCTGGCAGGCAGTTTGACCACGCCATCGACGTTGCGCGTGCGTCGCCAGGTCTGGCCATCGGCTGTCACGTGGTATTTGTTGACGGTACGGCTTCTGCTGCTCCGGATCGTATTCCATCGTTGTCCGACAGCGGCGGCAGCCTGCGGAACTCCTTGCCCGCTTTCCTCTTGGACCTGCAGAGAGGCCGAATTCCCGAGCGGGAGATTGAAGAGGAAGCGGGTGCGCAGATCAGCCGGCTGCAGGCTGCGGGCATTACGGTGACCCACGTGGATACGCACAAACATACTCATCTCTTCCCCCGCGTAGCGCGACCGCTCATGCGAGCAGCGGCGGCGTGCGGTGTCAGGGGCATTCGTAACCCGTTTGAACAGGCGTGGTCTGCCGGGCTGACGCGTGGTGCCATCCTGCGCAGGCTTGAGGTCACAGCACTACGCACCTTCCAGGAGAGCTTCCATACGTTGCTGCGTGCTTCCGGCCTGCGCAGTACAGAAGGCTCCATCGGCGTTTCGGCAACAGGTTCCCTTGACCGACCCACTCTCCAGCGCCTGCTGGACCATGCCGCAGGCGGCACGTGGGAGCTGGTCTGCCATCCCGGCTACAACGATGCGGAACTGGGGACTATCAGGACCCGGCTGCGCGGCACCCGCGATGTGGAACGCGAGGCTCTGCGGAGCCTGATCCCTGAGGCAGTTGCAAGCGGCCGCATTCAGTTGATCGCCTACAGCGATCTTTGATGGTTTGCATCGAAACAGCCGGCACACGGGTGCTGCTGTTCGATCAGCGGCAACCCGCAAGCAGCCGGTGCCTTGTATCGGTTATCCTTACATCAGGTTGAGAGCGTAGCTCAGTTGGTAGAGCATCGCCCTTTTAAGGCGTTGGTCCTGGGTTCGAGCCCCAGCGCTCTCACCATTTCCCTACCCATTTGCTCCCGCAATCATCTTTTTGACGATGTTTGAGGTAGAGAAGCCCGGGACCGTCGGTACAAGTTCGACGCGTCCACCGGCGGCGATTACGTCTTCATGCCCGACGACGGTTTCCACCGTGTAATCCCCGCCCTTGACCAGCACATCCGGCTGCATGCCCCGAATCAGGTCAATTGGCGTTTCCTCGTCGAACAGCACGACAAGATCGACAGAGCCCAGCGCGGCCATCACCCGGGTGCGCTCGTTTTCGCCCACAATAGGCCGCGTAGGTCCCTTCAAGCGGCTAACGGACCGGTCTGTGTTCATGCCGACCACCAGCTTGGAGCCGAAATGGCGGCAGTCTTCCAGCAGTGTAATGTGACCGATGTGCAGCAGGTCGAAGCAACCGTTGGTGAAGACGATGGTCTCGCCTGAAGCGCGCCATTCCTGCACGCGCGCAAAGGCACGCTCGCGATCCAGCACCTTGTCCACCGACGCTACGCCGCTCGACACGGTGAGTTCCGACACGATCTCGTGCGCGGCCACCGGTACGGTGCCCAGCTTGGCCACAACGATGCCTGCGGCGATGTTTGCAAGCTCTACTGCCGCCTCCACGCTCAGCCCACCCGCAAGACTTGCAGCGAGTGTCGCAATAACGGTATCGCCCGCGCCGGAGACGTCGAAGACCTCCCGCGCACGCGCTGGGGAGCGGTACTCCTCGTCAATGCCGCCGCGCCGCAGCACGTGGATGCCGCGCTCGCTCATGGTGACGGTCAGAAAGTCAATGGACAGGCCGGTCAGCAACCCGCGCCCAGCCTCCAAGAGTGCTTCCGTGGCGTGGACGTCAACGCCGGTCGCCAGGCTTAGCTCATTCAGGTTGGGGCTGACGGTGGTTGCGCCGGCATACTTGGCAAGGTCGCGCGTCTTTGGATCGACCAGCACGGGTACACCACGTGCGCGAGCGGCGTCGATCACCGCCCGGCACAAATCATTCGTAAGCGCACCCTTCGCATAGTCCGAGAGGATGACGGCATCCGCCTGTGATACGGCATGCACTGCTGCATTGCGCAGTGCCGTAGCGTCTTCTGCGGTGTGCGACTCGCGGCTCTCTACATCGATGCGCATCAGTTGCTGCGTGCGACTAATGACACGCGTCTTTGCAATGGTCGGCAACCCTGCCTTAACCAGCCCCGTCGTGTCTACCCCGGCTGCCTGCATCAACGTCTGCAGTTCAGCGGCGTACGCATCGGCACCGACGAAGCCAATCAATGTGGTCTGCAGGCCCAGTCCCGCAAGGTTCATCGCTACATTGGCCGCGCCGCCGGGCCGGGAGTACTCCCGTGCCTGGCGCAGCACCGGAACCGGAGCTTCGGGTGAAATCCGCTCCACGTCACCCACAATGTAGCGATCGATCATCACGTCGCCCACGACAAGCACCCGCAGATGAGCAAAACCGCCCTCCAGAAGCTCCAACACCTTACCCATCTGCGGCAGCATGCTGCTCCTTCCTGTTATGAAGCGTCCGCTGCGGTCTGCAGCAGGGTAACGGCGGCGGCCAGCACCTCATCCACCGTGATCGACAGCAGGCACTTTCGACGCTGCTCCACGCACGTCTCCAGTTCACAGCCCCAGCAGTCAACGCGATGGTAAAGGATGCGGTGCCGGTCACCGAACGGGAACCACACGCGCGGCTTGTTGCGTGCCGCGAAGATGGCCACGCAAGGCGTGCCAACCGAAGCCGCCATGTGCATGGGTCCGCTATCGTGGCCCAGAAAAATTGCAGCCTGCGCAAGCGCCGCGGCACTCTCACGCGGTGCGAGCGTGCCACACAGGTTCAGCACCGGTCCGGCACCCGCGACCGCACGCCAGCCATCCCCGGCAAACTCGCTTGCGGCAGACTCCTCGGGAGCACCCATCAACACCAGCGCGTAGCCATGGCATTGCCCCGCCAGCCGCGCCAGCAGTGACCGCCAGTTGTCACGGCCCCAGTCCTTCGCCTGCACCTTGGTACCGACACTGACAGCGATCACCCTACGGTCCGCAACCGGCAGCAAAGCTCCGACAGCGCGTTCGATTTCACTCGGCGTCAGCCGCACATCCCAGCTTGCCGGCTGCTCCAAATGAGCATCGCCCAGCTCCGCAATGTTGCGTGCCAGCCGCGATGCCTCGGGCTCCAGCGTGCCATCCGGTAGGGTGCGATTGCGCTGCATGTCTTCGGTCAAAGGAACACCGATCAGCCGTCGCACACCGCAGAGCAAGCGGAAGAACTTCCTGTCGCGCTCTGCAGCAGACGATCCCCTTGCAGCCGCCAGGTACACCAGCACGTCTGGCCGAAACCGCCGAATGCGCCACGCCAGATGCAGTATATGCAATGCATTTCGCGTCCCCACGGTGTAGCGCTCATAGCTTTGGATGAGCCCGGACCCGCCCAGCACCGCCTGGGCTGCAGGTGCCTTTGCCGACACGGGCATATTGGTAAGCAGCCGCCGTTCCGCACCGGGAAAGGAGCGCTCGATCAGGTGCAGCGACGGCAGCGCGATGAGCATGTCACCCAGGCTGCCCAATCGGTAGACCAGCACGCGCCGGACACCACGCGGACCACCGCTCCTGCCGTCTGCCGGTACACTCATATTCACTGCATGCTACACAACGGCGAATCCTCCGAAGATTATGCGAGCCTTCTCGATCCGGGAGAAGCGGTGCGGCAGTTGCTGCTTTTGACGGCGCTGTGGCACGGCCCGGGCGAACCTGAACTCCTACAGGAAGACACACTGCTGCGGCTGCATCGGGCGAACTTCACACTTTGGCATCTCGAGGACAATGCACGCGACCCGGCAGCGACTGACGCCACCATCGCCCAGGTGAAACGGAGCATCGACCATACCAACCAGACGCGTAACGACCTGGTCGAACGACTCGACACGGATCTGCTCCAGGCGCTGCAGACGGCAGGTCTGCCCAGGCAGGATGCGCCGCTGCACTCAGAGACACCCGGCCTGATGCTGGATCGGCTGTCGATCCTGACACTTAAAATCTTTCACACAGAGCAGGAGGCAAGCCGGGCCGATGCCGAGGCAAAACTCCGCGAACGCAACACGCGGCGGCTTGCGGTGTTACAGCAACAGAGCGCCGACCTGACTGGCTGTCTCATCACCCTTTGGCATGAGGTCTGCACAGGCCGCAGAAGCTAC
>CAXTFT010000167.1:0-7403 GCA_964243585.1 uncultured Terriglobus sp. | reverse complement strand
GACACCGCCCTTTCACGGCGGTAACACGGGTTCGAATCCCGTCGGGGACGCCAAAACACCACCTCGCTGATTTGTATCTTGGTCTCTTGAATTTGCCTTGCAAGGCAATTCTGGCTAGATCACGCGCCCAGTGATTGCCCACGCTCGTCACATCCTTGATCGTGGTACAAGGGCGTATGTTACGAATCCCCTGCTGGTCAGCGTGCAGTGCGCACATTGCGATCGTCATCGGTACCTGCCTCTCCATGCCACTTGTACTGCAGGCGCAGCGTCCACCTCGGACGGAGCCGTTCCCTATTCCGCTGCAGACGAATGTTCCGCGCCTGCCGGTGAAGCAGCAGGTCTCCATGGATCGAGACCTGATGGAAGCCTCGATTCCTGCCTTGCGGGGGTTGTACGCGAGGCGTCGTTACACCGTGGAACAGGTTACGCGGTGGTACCTGGACCGTATTGCCCGGTACAACGGCGTGTACCGCTCGGTGCAGACAGTGGATTTTGAGGGCGCGCTGCTTGCGGCGCGGCAGCAGGATGCGGACAAGCATGGGTCCCACGGGCTGCTGTGGGGTGTGCCTATCGTAATTAAGGCAAATACCGCCGTGAAAGGGCTGCCGGACACCGATGGCTGGGAGGGCTTCGCGATCCCGGGACATACGTTCGTCGCGTCGGAAGATGCGGCGGTGGTCAGACGTTTGCGCGCTGCTGGAGCAATCATTGTAGGCATTACAAACATGCCCGATTTTGCCGCAAGCGACACCAATCGCTCGACCGTGTTTGGCCGCACCGGCAACGCGTACGACGTGCGCTTTTCGCCCGGCGGTTCGTCAGGTGGAACGGTGACGGCAGTAGCTTCGAATGAGGCGATGCTGGGTACGGGAACGGACACTGGCAACAGCATCCGCATGGTTGCTGGCACCAGTGCCGTAGTCGGTCTGTTTCCAACACGCGGTTTGGTGTCCATTGCAGGCATCGCGCCGTTGGACTGGCTGCTGGATAACACCGGGCCGATTGCACGCAATGTGACCGACGTCGCTATCGCGCTTGACGTCATGGCGGGTGAGGATGTCGAAGACTTCAAGACGGCGGGATCTGCGGCAAAGGCTCAGGCGGCACCTTATACCGGGTATCTCAAGGCAAATGCGATGAAGGGTAAACGCTTCGGTGTGCCAGCGTTCATCTTCCAAAGCAAGCGGACACCTCTACAACCTGAAACGAAAGCCATGTTGCTGCAGACGGTTGAACTGTGCGAAGGGCTGGAGCGGAGGTCGTGATGGAAAGTGATCTGCTGCCGCTGTCGTTCCTTGAGGCTGAAAAGAAGGTCATGACCGGGCCCTATCGGCGTGATGGCGCGATGCACTGGCTACGCCGCTTTGGTCCAGTCGAATATAAGGACGATGTTGAGTTTAGACGTGCAACGGGTCGTACGCTGCCGCCTGTATTTACTGGCGTAAACGGATCGCTGGATGATTTGGTCGATGGTGCTGCCGGTTCTCCTGCCGCAGCGCCGCCGGTAGCTGCTGACGGTGGGCGGCGTGAAGCAGACCGCTACCGTAACCAGCCGTTGCAGGCCATGTTAAAAGACGACCCAGCCGCACAGCGGAACTACTTTGGCCCGCGCGATGCCATGCTGCAGCAGTATGTGGATGCGCTGGACCGCTACCACCTGGATGGACTGATCTACCCGACTGCGCAGATGCCCCCGCCCGACGAGACGATGCCGCAGGAGGGCAGACTTTCCGGCGGCCCGCACTCTGAAACAGGGTGGGTAAACAAGATTGGTGTGCCGGCGATTGCGCTGCCTGGAGGATTCTATCCGAACGGCTTACCTTTTGGGCTGGAGATCAGTGCACGGCCATGGCAGGATGGTGACCTGCTTGGATGGGCTTACAGCTTTGAGCAAAGCACCAGGCTCCGCCGTCCGCCCGTACTGGTCGAGAGCGGACTGACAACGGCAGGTCCTTACAAGCAGTAAACGGCGCTTTCAATCAGTGGACTTGCTGTGACTTCCAGTTGGAGGAAGGGCGTGTTTGCCGGACGCAAGCTGCTATTGCTCTTGCCTGGCGCTTCCAAGACATATGCGCGACGGGGTATGGGTCACGTGCGGGAGTCATGCGGCTTTACACGGGCGCACCTGATGCTAGATCGCGATGAAGTTCCGCCCAGCCACGGGTTGCTCTTCAATCAACCTGATCGCGACAAACTGGCGGCGGATGCTTCACCACATCAAGGCAGAGACCGGCCCTTTCACCTGAAGTGCAAACACGTGGCGGTCAGTGCGGCTCGTTCTCGAAGTCTGTGCTGGCACGGTTCATTTCGTCGGCCCCCGCCGCATGCGCAGACACGATCACGCGGTAGCGGAAGGTGGCGGTTGCGCCTTTCTCCAGGGTGAACTTGTGTTCCGCGGCCTTGGGGTCAAAGATGTGATCGCCCAGCGGATTGGCCGCGAACAGGCCGTAGCCTCGCGCATGCCAGTAGGTCGGAAAGCCGGGATTGTTTTTGCTGTCCAGGATGGCAACGGTCACGGCTTTGCCGTCGAAAGTGCCGGTTAGTTCGCACCATGCGCCGCGTGTTGACCAGACCTTGTCGCCTGTGACGCCTTCGCTGGTCCGGTATACGCCGGTTGCTCCAGTGGTGTCGGCCTCATCGACTTTGGTTGGGCGTCCGCTTGCATCCATGAATGTGCCGCCCTTTTCCGTGGGTGACTCTAGGAAGTGCGCTACACGAATGCCAAGCAGGCCCTCCTTGTCGTCGTTAAAGACCGCGCGGTCCAGCGCTGTGAGTGTAATAACCTGGTCGATCATGCGAAGATCGGCACGCTTTTGAAAGACGTAGCGTGTAGTCTGCTTCAGGATGTCCTGGCCGGTGCCTGTCGTCCAGACCGACTCGACTGTGAGTTCACCCCGGTCCTTACCGGACTTGATGGAGACGATGCGCTCCTGTCGAATGGATCCCATCTTGGGCCGCTGCGCCTCTGGGATGGCGTCGGAGTTGTTCCAGAAGTCGAAGCCGTTCACGTTGCCGTAGTTGAACCACATTCCCGCGTGGTGCGGATGATCGACACGTTCCTTGTCACGCGGTGCCAGTGGGTAGCCGCGTGTGACCGTTACGCCATTAGAAGCGATCAGCGGGAACAGGACCGGTTTCTTTAGAGAGGTTGGCCACACGTAAGAAGTAAATGGTGTGCCGTCCACGGTGACATCTACCTTGCGATTCGCATCATCCCGTTTAACCTGTACCTGAGCAGTTGCGCCTGCCGTAAAAGCGGCCAAAGCCAAAGCTCCGGCCGCGATCTGCAGCTTAGACATGCTTGCCCCCGGCCAGTATGGATTGCGACTTTTCATCAAACGTCACGCGCTGACCGCTCTGCATGGCAGCAATGCACATGCATAGGGCGATGGAGTGGCTGTAGCCCGCTTCGATGGAAGCATTGGGAGTCTTGCGTGAGCGTACACACTCCATCCAATTGCGCATGTTCGCATTGGTCTGTGGATCACCGGAACCTGTATTGGCATCCGTGGCCATGGCAGATGTCTTTCCACCCTCAGTGAGCGAAAAGGGCTTCAGCAGCTTAGGCTCCATCTTCATTTCGGCAGCGTACTTTGCGGTAAGGCCGCCGGTGGGAGTGACCTGCTGCTTGTCCATGTCGAGCATGCCGCCTTCGGAGTAGTACAACTCCTTGACGCCGCCAGCCTCGTTGGTCTGGCGCGTCGAATAGGAGACCTGGAAGCCTTTGGTCATGTCGTCCAGCGGACCGTAGTCAAATACGGCGGTCAGCGTATCCCAGTTGGTGCGGCCATCGCGCCATGCGTAGATGCCGCCATTGGCCACCACGCTCCGCGGATGTGGCAGGCCGGTGAACCAGTGCACCGTGTCAATCTGGTGCACCAGCCATTGATCCGGCAGGCCCGAAGAGTAAGGCCAGAACAGCCGAAATTCAAGGTACTTGCGTGCGTCGAAGGGCGCTCGCGGCAGGTTCAACTGATAGCGGTTCCAGTCCGTGTCCGCTTCCTTGAGCAAAGGGACGGCATCGGGCCTACGCCAGCGTCCAGGCTGGTTCACATTCCACGTCATCTCCACCATGACAATGTCGCCGAACTGGCCGCTCTTGATGTATTCGTACGCCTTCTGGTAACTGGGGGTGCTGCGGCGTTGCGTGCCCACCTGCACGATCTTGCCGGTCTTGTGAACAGCCGCACGAAAGTTGCGGGCATCTTCCATGGTGTGCGCGGTGGGCTTCTCCACGTAAGCATCACGACCCGCGTTCACAGCCTCAATGCCATGCTGTGCGTGCTGGAAGTCAGCGGTCGCGATCAGAACTGCGTCGACGTCCTTGCGAGCGTAGAGCTCTTCATTGTTGCGGACTGCATCTACCTGGTTGCCGGTCTTTTTTGTTAACATCTCCGCGCCCTGGTTCCGGCGCATATTCCAGATATCTGAGACGGCGACAAACTGGAAGTTCATGTCCTTGCAGTTGTTCATGAACGCCGGTACAAGTGCCTGCTTCATGCGGTCACCGCAGCCCACAATAGCGGTTCTTACACGATCATTTGCGCCTGCGATCTGAGCGTAGCTCCTGGCCGTCCAGGGTGCTACCGCAGCCCCTGCTGTCGCTAGTCCTGCTGCCTTCAGAAAGCTCCTGCGGTTTGTCTCCAACTCAGTCATCGCAATCTCCTCGGCGGAATGGTAACGCCCAAGTACATCAACTGGCCACACCGGTCAGAAAAAAGGAGGAACAGGCAGGGTAGGCTTCGCTCACCAGCAGTCGGTTTGGACATTGTTGTGCTCACGCGCGGGTGGATCTCTGTCAGGTACGCGTTTTAGCCCGGTGTAGAGGAAGCTCTGTCTAAGTCAGCGATGGCGATCCGGTCGCCATCGATCATCAGAAACACAGATGGCTTATGCATCGCTGTAGGATTCATAGGTCAATGGTAACTTTTGATGCTCGACAGTAACAAGCTAAGTGAAACCTCAGTCCATCCCGCAAGACACCCGATTCTGTTCAATGGCTTACATAGCGATTAGCCGACCTTAACCGAGTTGAAATCTGCTCTTTGTAAGTACAAGGTCGACTTACACGTTTGCGGGCGACGATCCTAATCGGAAGCGCTCTCGATGGCAGATCTAATCTGCAGTTCATCTCCTATCTTTGTATTCAGGCCGTAAAAGCGCAGAGTTCCAGTTGAAACGGATGGCTGCGGCCCATCCGGAAGCGCAAAGCGTGGTTTCATATATCAGGCAGCGTCAAAACTGATCCTGGTGTGTCATGCTGGGTCATCTCGGTGGAAACGGCAACCTGCCCCGCAAGCTTACGGGGAGTTTTGTCAAACGGTTACCTATTCTCAGGTAACGTGAAAGATCTGCCAGGATGCTAAAAATTCAAACAAACATGTTCTGGTTCCGAATTGGTCTACGAGTCTCCAAGGGGAAGAATTTCAACTTCGGATATAACGTTTGCATCTGAAGTTCTGCCTGCTACGTTGTTATGATTAGGGACAACGAAGAGTTCCCTTGTGCCGTGCAGTAATTTGCTGCATGGTTTGGCTCAGTATTTTGAGGCCGACTTAGATGCCAGGTTGACGGCCAAAGGCTTCATCTGTCCTGCTCTTCGACACAGCTATGACCCTGTGGGTCGTGTAGACAGAATGGTGGACGATGCTGATTCGCAAGAAAATCGTCTCTTGTTGCGTGTTTGTAGCTTTGTTGCCCACAATTTTATGGGTGCCATCGGCTCTAACAGCACAGAAGACAAATACCGGCCCAGACCATGATGCTACGGGACAGGGGAGTAGCACAACGCAGCCCTCCAGGCTCGGCGTCGGGGATCAACTGTTGATCAGCGTCGCAGACCTTGATGAGGTCACCAGCCGGTCCGTGCGTGTGGCAGAGGATGGCACGGTTGACCTGCCGCTGATCGGTGCCGTGCAGGCAGGCGGAACAAGCCTTCCCGTACTTCGCGCGGTGCTTGCTTCAGCTTTTGCAAAGTACATCAACAACCCGCAGGTCTCACTGCAGCTTGTCAGCAGCCAAAACCAGCTGGTTTCGGTAATTGGCGATGTTAATACACCCAGCGTGCAGGAGTTGACTGGACCATTGACGCTGCTGGCCGCGATTACAAGGGCAGGTGGTGCCAAACCGGACGCGGGACCACAGGTGATCCTGACCCGCGAGGCTCGCTGGGGTGTTCTTCCCGTTGCGGATGCCACGCTGAACCCGGGCGCGGGGTTCTCTCGCGCGACCCTGTCCCTGGATGATTTGGTCGCAGAGAAGACGCCAGAAAATAACATCCTGCTGCGTCCGGGTGACGTCGTCTCCATCCCAAAGGGGAGCATTGTTTACGTTGTGGGGGACGTGCACCGCTCCGGTGGATTTCCACTGCGGTCGAGTGGAAGTCTGTCGGTTATTGAGGCGCTTTCACTTGCGGAAGGACTATCGCCCAACGCCAAAAGCCAGCATGCGAAGATTCTTCGGCCCAGCAGCACCAAAGGTGAGAAGCGGGTGGAGATCCCTGTCGATATACCCAAAGTTCTGGCTGGGAAGCAGACGGATCCGCAGCTGTTCGCAGATGACATTCTGTTTGTTCCCAGCAGTGCCGCCAAAACAGGCGTACGCCGTGCGGCCGAGGCTGTTTTGCAGGTCACCACGGGCATTTTGATCTATCGCTGACGTTGTCAGCCGTTTACCAGCTGACAACGTCAGCAACTTAAGAGGAGATTGGTTTGGGAGAGCATCTGGTTAGAACAAGCCGTGACAGGGAACGCGGTCTGCGTTCGTCTGCAGAGGGTTTCGATGACCGCTATCGCCCGGCGCCGTTTTCTGAAGACTCTCAGGAGGAGCACGGAGACCGCCCCAGCATGGTCTCTGAGTACTACAGAACCTGTTTGCGTCACCGCTGGCTGATTGCGGGTCTTGCATGTCTGGGGGTCGTGCTCAGCGTGCTCCTGCACCTGACCACCCAGCCCGTGTACCAGACCCGCACCTCGCTGGAAATCCAATCCATGAACAGCGAGTTCATGGACAATCGCTCCGTGTCACCAACAGCGGCTCTGCCCAGTGACGCCATCGTGCAGACGCAGATGAAGCTGCTTGGCAGCGAATCCCTGCTGGATCGAGTCAAGCTGCAGATGAGCGTCACCAGGCAGGCCGACCAGGTAGGCCGCGGCGATCTGCTCTCAAGATTGCAGCGCCGCCTGCATCTTTCGACGGGTCAGAGTATTCCATTTGAGAAATTACTGGAGGAAACGGCGGACGGGGTCAAGATCAAGCCCATGGGCATCTCGCAACTGGTTGAGGTGACATGCGACTCATGGGACCCGGCCTTTGCCGCCAGCTTCTGCAATACGCTTACCAGCGAGTTCCAGACGGCGGATATGGAAGCGAAGTTGAAGACACTGTTCGGCGGCTGGAAA
>CAXTFT010000166.1:0-7641 GCA_964243585.1 uncultured Terriglobus sp. | reverse complement strand
CGCGCCCGGTGGCTTGCTATCCATTGATAATCCTCACGGCGACGTCACCGTCACAGGGACCAGCGACGACGGCAAAGTACACCTATCTGTGCACAAAGAGGTATTCGCCAACTCCGACAGCTTTGCGATGACACGGCTGCGGGAGTTGACACCGACGTTGGAAGGTCCAAGTGACAGCCTTACCCTCAGGGTTCCCTCAGTGGAATCCGCGGGAGCTGACCTTACGCTGCTGGTGCCAACAAGCACCCGCGTCGTGCTGAACAGCAACCGGGGTGATGTTCACGTCAGCAATCTGAAGTCGCCGCTGTCGGTCACCGCAAACAACGGCGACGTGGAGATTGCTGCCATCACTGGCGGAGTGCAGGTACACGTAAACAATCGCCGCCGCGACCTGAACCTGCGCAGCGTGACCGGTGACATTGCAGTGGATGGCAACGGCGATGAAGTCACGATGTCCGACATCACCGGTTCCGCTACAATCCGGGGAGACTTCTACGGTGGCGGCCATCTGCAGCGAGTCAGCGGCGCAGTGGAGTACCACAGCAGCCGGTCTGACATCAGCCTGGCTCATCTGAACGGCGAACTGCAGCTTGATGGCCACGATCTGACCGCGAGTGAAGTCGTCGGCCCCATGCTGGTCAATACCCGCAGCCGCAACATCAACCTGGAAAAGGTGACTGGCGACGTCAAGGTCGTCAACAATCACGGCGATGTGGATGTTCATCTTGCACCGCCCACCGGCACCCTGACCGTAGACAACCAGAATGGCAATGTGAACGTGACGCTGCCAGAACGGGCAAAGTTCACCCTGAACGCAGAAACCAGCGACGGCGATGCACATAGCGATTTCGGCGGCAACGACACGCATGGCGGCCGCGGGATATTGAGCGGAAGCTTCAATGGCGGCGGTGCGGCGGTCCGCCTCAACACGTCCCACGGGGATATCAACGTCAGCAGAAACTCGGCGACACCGCTATCTCCGGTACGTACGCCGCAGCGTGTCACCGGATTGGCTGTGCCGGATGTTCCTACCCCACCGGACGCGCCTGACATGCGCCAGATGCAGCAAATGCAGCGAGACGCCATGACCACGGCTGCTGCTGCGTTGCGGGAGAGCGCAGAGCAGGCCAGGCAGAACACCAAAGCTTCTACCGATGAAGCAAGGCAGCGCGCGAAGGAAGCAATGGAGCAGGCAAGGGATGCCATGCGGGAAGCGCGAGAGAAGCAGAGAGAAGCTGCACGCCTGGCCAGGGACGCGGCGCGGCAGCGGGACTGACCCGACTGGAAAGCAGAAAGGCCGCTCCTTGGAGCGGCCTTTCTGTGGGAACGGGAGCTACTTTACTTCGTATCCTGCAAAGAAGTAGCCGATCTCGAACGCAGCCGTGTCCTCGGCGTCAGAACCATGGATGGCATTCTCTTCGATGGAAGCTGCGAACATTTTGCGAATGGTGCCTTCTTCTGCGTTGGCAGGGTTAGTCGCGCCCATCAGCTTGCGCAAATCTGCAATGGCATTTTCCTTCTCCAAAACCATCGGGAAGATGGGGCCGGATGCCATGAACCGGGTCAGGTCGGCAAAGAAGGGGCGCGCTGCGTGGACGTGGTAGAAGCCCTGCGCTTGCGCGTCAGTCAGCGACATCTTCTTAATGGCGACAATCTTGAACCCGGCCTTCTCGATCTCCGCGAGAATGGCACCGGTGCTGCCCTTGCGAACGGCATCCGGCTTAATAATGGAAAAGGTGCGCTGCGGCATGTTGCTCCTGAAAATATAGGTGTTTTCGTGACCCCTCTATTGTAAGTGAAGCAAATAGCCGCTTCAGGCGGCAGAAGGCTCCGGAACGAATAACGAGAAGGTCGTCCCGCAGTGCTCGTCTCCTGTGCGTGAGCGCACACTGAGACGCCCGCCATGGCGCTTGGCGAAGGAATTGGAGATCCACAGGCCGAGACCGGATCCACTCGAACCCTTGGTTGTGTAGAAAGGCTCAAAGATTTGTGCGGTCATGCTGCGGCTCATCCCATGGCCTGAATCGGAGACGCTGATGCGAACACCTGTACTGCCCGACTGCGGATCCTTGGCGGGCGATGTACGAATGGTAATAACGCCACCCTCTTTTCGCATGGCATCGATGGCGTTGCCGACCAGGTTATTCAGGATCTGCCGGATGTCGCCCTCTGCACAGCGGAACGCCGCACTGCGCCGGTGCTGCCTGGCGATTTTGATCCCTGAATGATGCAGCCGCCCCTGGTGCAGCGCCATGACAGACTCAATCAGCCGCTCCGGCACGCATTCGGTGAGTGACCCGCCGCCACGTTGAAAGCGCAGGGTTTGCGACACAATTTCCGATACGCGGCCAAGCTCCTGCTCTGCCTGATGCAGGTATTCATCTGATTCCTGCGAAAGCGTCTCATCCTTCCGAACCAGGTACAACAGGTTGGTGACAGCTTCCAGCGGATTGTTGATCTCGTGGGAGATGGACGCAGCCAACCGGCCCACAGCAGCCAGTTTTTCTGACTTGACCAACTGTTCGGCAGCAAGTTGCTGCTGTTCGCGAAGCTGTGCCGCAGCAATACGCTCCACCTCCAAAGAGTTCTCACGATGCAGCATAGCCTGATCGTGTTCTATTTTCGAGGCAGCATCACGCTGCCGAAGCACTTCGCGCTGCTCTTCCTCGGTCTGGCGTAGTTGCTGCTCTACGGCTAGCCGCGAGGTCAGGTCATTGAGGGTGATCACAGTCCCATACACCTCGCCGTTATGCTTCAGCGGGACGGATGAGCACGAGACCCGTATGGGGTGACCGGACTTGGTCCAGAGCGTTTCCTCAACGCCGTGAACTGCCTCGCCCGTCTTCCGTGCCAGGTAGAGCGGGCATTCGCTAACCGGGTAGGGAGACCCGTCAGGGCGGCGAGAGTGCATCAGATCATGCATGTTGTGGCCAACGCACTCGGCTTCGGTATAACCCATCATGGCCAGAGCCGCGGGATTAATGGTGGTGCAAATGCCTGCGAGATCGACGGCATAAATACCGACTGCTACATGGTTCAAGATTGCCAGGCACGACAGTAGACCAGCGCTTGATAGCGCACTGTCTTTCCCGGATTTATCCAAACCAGCTTCCATGACAGCCCCAGGCGGACATGAATTACCGCCTGAAAAGATGGATGCCTATTCCTGATAGAACGCAGTCAGTCAGCTTGCGTCTCTGCTCCAAAATTCGTGCAGCACGCCAAATTTGCGCTGTCACACGCAAGAAGCGCCGTTATGGCATGCGGGGATGTTTCTTCACCTGCCCAACACGCGTGCCATGGTCTCGCCGATCTCTGCGGGTGACTTCACCACGTGGATACCTGCCGCGGTCATAGCGGCCATTTTGCTTTCGGCCGTGCCTTCACCGCCGCTGATGATGGCGCCGGCGTGACCCATGCGGCGGCCCGGGGGTGCGGTCTGACCGGCGATGAAGCCGACCACCGGCTTCTTGACGTGCGCCTTGATGTACTCGGCTGCCTCTTCTTCGTTGGTGCCGCCGATCTCACCGATCATCACGATCGCCTCAGTGTCGGGATCTTGATTCAGCATGCGAAGGGCATCGACGTGCCTGGTCCCGATAATGGGGTCGCCACCGATGCCGATGGCGGTTGATTGCCCGATACCGCGCTGCGTCAACTGGTGTACCGCTTCGTACGTCAACGTGCCGGAACGCGACACGATGCCAACCGAGCCTTCCTTGTGGATGCGGCCCGGCATAATGCCGATCTTGGCCTTGCCCGGCGAGATAACACCCGGGCAGTTCGGTCCGATGAGCACCGACTTCGAATCCTTCACTACGGACCAAGCCTTGACCATGTCCAGCACAGGAATGCCCTCGGTGATGCAGACGACCAGGGCGATCTCCGCCGCAACGGCTTCCATGATGCCGTCCGCCGCAAAAGGCGGGGGCACGAAGATCATGGTTGCGTTCGCGCCGGTCGCCTTCACGGCTTCTTCCACGGTGTTGAAGACGGGCCAGCCCTCATGCACGGTGCCGCCCTTGCCTGGCGTTACGCCGCCCACAACGATATCGTTGCCGAACTGCTTGGAGTACTCGGCGCAGCCCTTGGCGTGGTACGTGCCTTCGCGGCCGGTGATGCCCTGAACGATCAGGCGAGTTTCTTTGCTTACTAAGACGGCCATTGGATTTCCCTCTTCTTAACATAACTTTTGTGAGAACGCGAAGTAATTAGTCCGTCGCCACTGCTCAAGCATCTGTTCAGTGACTTGCTTTTTAACTTCGGGCCATCTTGCTTTAGCACCGTAGGCTTCCACGACATGAGCAGCACCTTCTACGAAGATAGGAAATACACGGTCCGCTTCCGGTACCGAAGAGTCGGTAGCTACTCGCAGGTACTCAGCTTCTGCTCTCCCGAAGTTTCGTTTGAATTCCTCTACGATCTTCTGCTTGAGTTCTTTTGGCCAATGTCCCATGTGTGCGTCGATAGCGACGTTCGGAATTAGCTGCTCAAGATAGTCGTTCACTTTCTCCAGCGACTCTTCATTGAGTCTGCTTCCAAGCTCTAGGCGGGTGACAAACCAAAAAAAGAAGATATACTCGTTGAACGCGTACATTTCATGCATGGCTCGATCCGTCTTTGGGAAAGAGGAGGCTAGAAAGCAACTCTTTCTATGACAATGGGTCGCCGAAGTGCAAATCGCTTTCCCAATCTGTCCATATGTTTGCACACGCTCTTTACTGGCCCCGGCGATTTGGGTGGCTTGTGAAGCCTGCTGCTCATCAGAAATAGAGCTAACGGAGCGATTTGGTGCAGCCCGGCCTCGAAGGAAGCTTAGCAACGGCATCTCAATCCCTTGCCGCTTCAACCGCGAGTTTCGCTGCCTCTGCCATCGTTTGCCCGACCGCATACTTGAGGCCCGATTCCTCAAGAATCTTGCGGCCTTCTTCCACGTTGGTACCTTCGAGGCGGAGAATCAGCGGCAGGGTGACATTCAGGTTCCTGGCCGCAGCAACGACTGCCGTCGCCAGCACATCGACGCGCAAAATACCGCCGAAAATATTGATGAAGATTGCCTTAACGTTCGGGTCCGCGAGCAGGATGGCGAAAGCCGCTTCGATCTGCTGCTGATTCGCACCGCCGCCCACGTCGAGGAAGTTCGCAGGGGAACCGCCGCTGTACTGGATGATGTCCATGGTCGCCATCGCAAGGCCTGCGCCGTTCACCATGCAGGCGATGCTGCCGTCCAGCTTGATGTAATTCAGCGAATCCTTGCTGGCTTCAACCTCGAGGGGGTCTTCCTCGGCCACGTCGCGCAGTTCCTTCAGGTCTTTGTGCCGGTACATGGCGTTGTCGTCGAAGTTGATTTTGCAGTCCAGCGCCGCGAGTTTGCCGTCCTTGGTGGTGATGAACGGGTTGATCTCCAGCAGGGAGCAGTCGGTCTCGATGAAAGCCTTGTACAGGCCTGTCATAAAAGCGACCGCCGGGTTGATCTGCGCGGGTGTCAGGCCCAGCTTGAAGGCGAGATTGCGCGCCTGCCAGGGCTGCAGGCCCAGCGCTGGTTCGATGGCTTCCTTGAAGATGGCGTCCGGGTTTTCGGCTGCGACTTCCTCGATCTCCATACCGCCCGCCTGCGACGCCATAAAGGTCAGCTTGGCGGTGGCGCGATCCAGCACAATGCCCAGGTACAGTTCGCGGTCGATGGCGGACCCTGCCTCGACCAGCAAGCGCTGCACTTTCTGCCCCTGCGGCCCGGTCTGGTGCGTGATGAGTTGCATGCCAAGGATGGCTTTGGACGCGGTGTTGGCATCGTCCAGCGTCTTGGTCACCTTCACGCCGCCGCCCTTGCCGCGCCCACCAGCGTGGATCTGCGCCTTCACCACGACGACTGGATTTCCTGCGGAAAACAACTGCTTGGCCGCGTGATCCGCCTCTTCCAGCGTAGTGACCATCTCGCCTTCGGGAACGGGTACGCCGTACTTCC
This sequence comes from uncultured Terriglobus sp., assembly GCA_964243585.1. Taxonomy (GTDB): domain Bacteria; phylum Acidobacteriota; class Terriglobia; order Terriglobales; family Acidobacteriaceae; genus Terriglobus. The sequence goes on along the minus strand of CAXTFT010000166.1, from coordinate 1,676 downwards.
GCAGAATGTCCTTGGCCTGGTACTCGTGAATCTTCATCTGGTGGCAAACTCCGGCTGATCTTGTTGCTGTCAATGGCATGGTAGCGGACGACGGTGACAGCCGTAAACTCGTCCGGCAAACCCTGTTTCCCACACGGCATGTTGCTGCGAGAAGATGGAGCTATGGAGCCTGTAGCACTGCTGCAAAGCGTAGTAGATGGCGGAGACGCCCTGCTGTTTCAGGACGCGCGCGACCTGATGATCGCACTTTTAGGTGGCGAGTTCAGCGAGGCCGAGATGGCCGACCTGCTGACCACCTTGCACGAACGTGGCGAGACTGCTGTCGAGTTGTCAGGCTTTGCCGATGCCATGCGTTCCGCATCGGTGCGGCTGCCGCTCACAGGTGCCGAGCGCGACACCTTGGTCGATACCTGCGGCACCGGGGGCGATGGCAGCGGCACCTTCAACATCTCTACCGCAACCGCACTGGTGGCTGCAGCGGCAGGCGCAAAGGTTGCCAAACACGGCAACCGTGCGGTGACCTCGCGCTGCGGTTCGGCGGATGTCTTGGAGGCGCTCGGCATCCAAACCAACCACACGCCCGAATCAGCAGCAGAAAGCATCCGCCAACACGGCTTCGCCTTTCTGCTGGCAACGCGGATGCACCCCGCCATGAAGATTGTCGCGCCCGTTCGCCGGTCGTTGCCCTTCCGCACGATCTTCAACCTGCTCGGTCCCATGACCAACCCCGCGGGTGCGCGACGGCAGGTGATCGGCGTGTACTCCGCCGAGGCCGTGCCGTTGGTTGCGGAGGCGCTTGCGGAAGGCGGGCACATGCACCATGCGCTGGTCGTACACGGTGCGGGCGGCCTGGACGAGCTTGCCCTGGGCGGCGAAAGCCTGATTGCGGAAGTAAGAGGGACAGAGGTTCTCCATTACACAGTCCATCCCAATGATGCCGGACTCCTGCAATCACAGTCAGAACTGCCCGGCGGAGATGCAGAGGTAAACGCCACCATTCTGCGGCGCATTTTTGACGGCGAAAGTGGGCCGGAACGGGATGTGGTTCTGTTGAATACTGCCGCTGTACTGCTGGTGAGTGGAAGGTGTGGCGACCTGCGAACGGGTGTGGAGACTGCGGCACGTGCGATCGACCGCGGCGCTGTCGTTGATCTTCTAGCGCGGCTGGCAAGTGATGCGTCTGACCAAACTGGCCGTGGATAGTGATTGGTACCCACTACTCAGCACACACGTTGCTTGAAGAACAGATTGTTTCGCCGTACATCAAAGACCGTGTTGATGATGCAAAAGATGACACTGCGTTGCGCAAGGTGGCAATAAGGACGACATCAGAGTTGCTGAATGCGTCCGCGTCCTATCTGCCAGCCGCATTCTTTGAGCGGCCCTCCCGAGGTCAGATAGATGAAACACATTTGGAAAGCAATTGTGCCTGCGCTGCTGGCAGGCTTCCTGGCATCCACCGCGTCCGCGCAGACGCCCAGCGACGCAGATATTTACCAGCGTCTGGATGCAGACATGGCGCAGGTGGTATTGCTGTACGGCGCGATCAAGGGGACGCCCATCACCAGCCTGACGCCACAGGACGCTCGGCAGCAGCTTGGGGCTATTGATGCCGCCAAGATCCTGACACGCGGCTACAATGCGGCACCGCAAGCCATGCCGGTTGGTAAGGGCAT
>CAXTFT010000165.1:0-7642 GCA_964243585.1 uncultured Terriglobus sp. | reverse complement strand
TGGCGATTCTCCGCGACCTCCTTTCCTCTCCGAATTCGTAAATCAGGTTGGCGAGATCTTCTTCGTCCGCCTGATTTACCACTTGCCCGGCCGTCTCACCGCTGCGCGTATCCATACGCATGTCCAGCGGTGCATCGAACCGAAAACTAAACCCTCGTTGTGCTTCATCCAGTTGCAGGCTGCTTACTCCAAAGTCTGCCAGCAAGCCATCCAGCGAACCTGGCTGCAGCACACTGCCCGCAGTTGAAAATGCCTGTGGCACCAGTCTTAGGTGCGGCATGCCGTCCCCCAACTCGGTACGCAGTGCCTCGAGCCTAGCGGACGCAACGGTTAAGGCCTGCGGATCACGATCAAAGCCAATCAGAGTGCCATCGCCGCCAAGCCTCCGCGCGATCGCATCGGCATGGCCTGCCAGCCCCAGCGTCGCATCCACGTACGTGCCACCCCTGCGGATACCCAAAAGAGAAATCACCTCGTTCAAAAGAACCGGCACATGCCGCGGACCACTCACTCTCCGCCTCCATGCGCGCCCACTGGGGGCGTACCTTTTCCGCGTTGTTACAGCCCCAAATTCGCCAGCGCCGCCATATCGGCCTCTGTTAGCGGCTCCGCATCCAGCTTTGCCTTGAAGTCGTCATGGTTGACTACTTCCAGGTACGTCTGTGATCCCAGCACCACCACGTCGGCGGTAACCTTTGCGCTCTCCCGCAGCAGTTGCGGTAGTGTGAGGCGGCCCTGACTATCCAGTTCCGCCATCTGGCCGTAGTAGTTGGTCACGTCCAGGAACTTCTTCTTGGCGGGATTCATATTCGGGATACCCGCGAGCTTGTCTTCGATCAGCTCCCATTCCCGCAGCGGGTAGACCTCGGCCCGCCGTCCGTCTCTGCTGGTGATGTAGAACTGCGGACCGTAGGACTCGTCCACGCGGCGCTTGAATTCCGCAGGCAATTTCAACCTGCCTTTCTCGTCAACCCGCGCTGGATGGTTTCCACGGAACATCTGTTGTTGTGCCGCCCTATCGCTTACATCGTTTAAAGTTCAGGAGAAGCGAGGTTCTATCCCGCCTCACTCCTTTTTAGTCCACTTTGCTCCACCGCCGAAACCAATCTTCACCTTTCGCATCCTGTGCGTAAAGCGGAAATCTCGATTTAATTGTGGGTTTCTTTCAATCCTGTGGAAAACTTTCCCCAGACGGAACTTGGCATGGCAACCTTCGTACTACTTTGTGGTTACCAATGCGTGATATCGGGTAATCAGGCCCGTTAACGTTATGGCGTGCTACGTCAGGCTGCTTGCCGGTGGCGGCTCTTTTTCCTACGCAACATCCATAGAAGGTATGCAACGACCAGGATGTTTGTCAGCAGGATGCTGACGTGCCACAGACTGGGATGCCTGACCAACTCGTACAACTCCCAAGGGATGAATGAGACGCTGAGCCAAAGCGTGACATACTCGGCCCACACCTTACGCGTTAGCAGACCATAGGCTTCGGTGATACATAAGGCGCCGTATAGCGAGGTGCCCATGCTGATCAACCGCAGCTTGTGATGGGTTACCTGTCCCACGCGGTCCATGATCAGGTCCACCAGGTGGCTCTCAGGATCGAAGTGGAGTTCGCGCATCATGCGTTCTACCGTGCCGGAGAGGTCGTGGTGTACGAAGTGCAACGCGCCAAGGCTGACACCCATGAAGAAGACGGCTTTGCATAACTTGAAAAGGCCAATGATGAAGAGACCAGAGTCGCGCGGCTGGATGGGTGACGACGCACACTCTTCCTCTGAAGGGGCGGTAGCCCGTTCTCCTTCGCGAGTCGTCAATGAAGTCACGGGCACCTTTGTAGTGTTGAAGTGGTTTGTGCCTCTTGTCAATGCGGCCCCACGTTGCCCCTGCATGAAGCTCTGCTGCATTACTTCATAGGACGCACGGCCCAGCAGGAAGGTAGAAAGCAGTCAATCCAATGTCGGATATCCGGCGTTAGATGTACGTAGGGGTCAGGTACCTCCCCCGCGTGTACGTCGAAGAACGCAAAGAAACAGGAGATTTCCGATGAACAAGTTTGCAAAGGTAGTTCTTAGCGCAGCACTGTTGGCCGGCAGCATGACGGCTGTTGCACAGAAGGATCCAGATGTTGGCGGCGCCCCCATGTACCCCAGCAAGACCATCGTCGAGAACGCGATCAACTCGCCGATCCACAAGACGCTGGTCGCTGCAGTCAAGGCTGCCGGGCTGGTCGACACGCTAAACAGCGCGGGACCGTTCACCGTATTTGCACCGACCGACGATGCGTTTGCGAAGCTGCCTGCGGGTACGGTGGATACGCTGGTGAAGCCGGAGAGCAAGGACACGCTCACCAAGATCCTGACCTACCACGTGGTTCCCGGCAAGATCAGCTCGAAGGGATTGGCCAAGATGATCAAGAAGGGTGGCGGTACCGCCACTCTAAAGACCGTGCAGGGCGGTACTTTGACTGCCAAAGCGAGCGGCTCCATCATCACCCTGACCGACGAGAAGGGTGGCACCTCCACCATTACGACGGCTGATGTTTTCCAGAAGAACGGTGTCATACACGTGGTTGACACTGTGCTGATGCCCAGCTAAGCATCTCGATGCGAACGATGAGGGTGCCCGCGGGCACCCTCATTCTTTTGCCCTGAGGATTCGATCCACGATGGCCGCGCATACGAGAAGCCGGAGCCGTGAGGGCGGCTTCCGGCTTCTCGTTCTGTTCTCACCTTCAAGAGAAGGCGGAAACAGCTTGCTGTGCCACACAGCGTCTGCGCAGCACGATCGCTTGCTCTACATCTCCACCCATTGCCGCAGCAGGTTGTGGTAAACACCTGTCAACCTGACAGCTGCCGCACTACCAGCCTCCAGCATCTGGATGGATTGATCCAAATCAAACAGCAGGGTGCGTTGCTCATCGCTGCGCACCATACTCTGCAGCCAGAAAAAGCTTGAGACCCGCTCGCCGCGTGTCACGGGCGTGACGTGGTGCAGGCTTGTGGATGGGTACAAGATCATGCTGCCCGCAGCGAGCTTGACGCGGTGCACGCCGTACGTGTCCTGCACACTGAGTTCTCCGCCGTCGTACTCGTCCGGCTCGCTAAAGAACAGGGTGCATGACAGATCCGTGCGGATACGCTGGCCGCTGGCACCGTGCGTGCGGATCGCGTTATCGACATGCGTTCCAAAATTCTGACCGCCCGCATACCGGTTGAACAGCGGCGGAAACACGCGCAAAGGCAATGCCGCGGAACGAAAGAGTGGGTTCCCTCCCAAAGCTTTAAGAATCACCTCGCCGAGTTGCTGTGCGACCGGGTGACCTTCGGGTATTTGTGAGTTCTGCTTGGTCAGCGCGGATTGATGCCCAGCCGTGACTCGTCCGTCCACCCATTCCGCATCGTCGAGCTTTGCACGCAACTGCCGCGCCTGCTCACGTGTAAAAACATCTGGAATCGTGATCAGCATCCCATGTCCTTTCCGAAGGAAGCGCCGCCCAGGCGGGAACTTGCCAGGGCGGCTGCGGATTAGAAGCGAGCAGTGAGCGAGAACTGCGCGTTGATCTTTTCACCTGGGATAAGTCGATTACTGGCAGGCTGCTCAATATAGAACTTGTTCGTCAGGTTGTTAATGTTCACCTGAGCTGACATGTGTTCATTGATAGGCCGGCTTAGCATGGCGTTCAATGTGTAGAAGCTGGGCACGGCACGGAATGCCAGCGGCACGTTGCGAACGTCCACGGGAGCGTTTGTGTTGTACAGCGCGTTGACCGCGGTCGAACTGGAGCGGCGTGGCCCAGAGAAGTTACCGCCCATGCCGCCAGTCAAACGCAGAGGCAGCGAATGCGTCACCCAAAAATTCCCGGTGTTCTTTGCCACATTCGAAAGCGGCAGACCCACAGACGAGATGTAAAAGGGAGCCGTGTTGTAACGGGCGTCCGGAGCAGCATTCACGTTGTTTCTTAACCGCGACTGCCATTCATTGTAGAAAGTTGCATTGAGCGAGGCGAAAGGCGAGATGTTGACAGGCGTCGCGCTGCTATCTGACACAACCCGGTTATCGAGGTATGCGTAACCAACAATCAGATCGAAATGGTTAGGCAGGTGACCCAATGCGCCGATCTGCAGGCCCTGCACACGCTGCGTACCAGCAAGGTTGATGATGGTGCTGTCAAACGGATTAGTCTCCTTCGCATTCAGCTTGGTGGTGCGAAACAGGCTGCCGTTCACATTCAACTTGTTGTTCAGCAGGTCCCACTTGGACCCCACCTCATATGTGGTGTTCTCTTCCGGCGGCAGCGTTGCGTTGTTCGCAGAGAGCGACAGCGTTTCTGCCGACGGATTGAAGCTGGTGCCGTAATCGAAATAAATGCTGCCGTTCTGCTTTGGCTTGAAGATTGCCGCGGCACGATAGGTCGGCTTCTTATCCAGGTGGGAGAGCGATGCACCTGTGGGTGGCGCGCTTAGGGTGTTGAAATAGTCGAAGCGGATACCACCGGTAAGCAGCAACCAACGCGTCAGGTGAAGGCTGTCCATCAGGTTCAGGCCAAAGGTTTGCGAACTGACGTGTGTCGGAGCAGTGTTGGTGATGTTTGCCGGCGTTGGGTCGTCTGGGTTCGGGTTCAGCAGCGGCGCGTAGGAGGTGAAAGCCGAGCCATCTACGTTGGTGTAACTGTAACTGCCCGTGGTGGTGCGCTCGCGGCCGCCCTCCAGCAGAAGGGACGCGTTGTTACCGATCCCATGATAGGTAAATGTGCTGGTCAGTTCCGTGCGTGCCCAAAGAATATCGTCCGTGGCATTCCGCGCGATATTGTTGCGACGCAGATACACCTGGTTGATCGGTGTGTTCTGGTCGTAGCACGATGTGGTGACGTTTGCCGTCTGGGCGCACGTGGCGGTGTAGCTACCGTAGAGGCGGTTGGCAGTGGCAGCAGTCGGATTGAGCGCGGCACCGACGCCGGCGATCGTGCCTGTGGAGTTCACAATGGCTTCTGTAACACGCACCTGGCGCGGGTACCGACCATAGCGCACGGAAGTACGCATGCTGGCGTGCGCACCAAAGTCGTGTTCCACCTTGCCAGTGGCAATGTCGGGCGTCAGATTCATCTGGTTAAAGTTGCGCAAGCCGTAGAACGTGTTCCGCGGAACGGCTGCCACACTTGTATCCAGCCATGTCAGGCCGTAGTCGGGCGTGGTGCGCTCAATCTGGTGCAGGTACTGCAGCACAACACGCGTGGGCTTGCCCATGCCGAAGATCAGCGATGGTGCAAACGCAACCCGGCGAATCTGCGTGATGTCACGACCGGCCACACCCGTCTCCATACCCATGGCATTGAAACGAAACGCTGAGTTTGAAACCAGGTTGGTCAGTGGCACATTCATGTCCAAGGTGCCGCGACGCATGCCGTTGGTGCCGAACTGCAGATTGGGCCGAATGAACTTGTTGACCACCGGCTGCTTCGACTCCTGGTTGACGACACCGCCGGTCGATCCACGGCCAAACTCAACCGAAGCCGGGCCCTCCAGCACATCGATCGACTCATAGTCGAACGCATCGCGAAAGTACGATCCGAAGTCGCGGATGCCGTCGAGAAAGATGTCCTTCTGCGCGCTAAAGCCGCGGATGGTCAGGTTGTCGCCCTGCAGGCCGCCTTCACCCGCAGCCAGGGCAATGCCTGGTACGTTCTTCAGACTGTCTTTGAACGAGACCGCTGCCTGCTCCTGCAGGATGTACTGTGGGATCACGTTAACCGTTTGCGCCGTGTCCGTTAGAGACTCGGTAAACTGGCTCAGCGCCACGGAGTTGGAACTGGCAACGACGCTGACCTGCTCCGCATTCAGAATCTGGATCTCCGCGACGGTACCGCCACGCTCCAGCTTGTAGCCAAGGCCGGTGTCAGCCAGAATCTGCTTCAAAGCCTCTTCGTTCAGGAAGGCACCTTTCACACCCTTGGAGTGGAAGCCGGTGACCTGGTCCGGTGGCAAGTGCAGTGCGACTCGCATGCCCGTGGCCTGACGGAACTTCTCCAGAACCGTTGAGAGTGGCCCCTCGGGGATGTCAAAGGCGATGGTGGAAGCCTGCGCTTCTTTGCCGCCGCTCACCTTGGGTTCGGCTAACGCCGCGCCCTGTAATCCGGTCAGCGCGGAAACGGCAAACGTGCCCGCTGCGATCAGGCAGGTCTGTCGCCGCCCGAACTTCACTGTCTTTCTGTGCTGCTTCATCAAGTACTCTCCGAGGCTGCGGCGGTGACCTTGTCCCTCAACTCCGTCCCGCTCTTGCACCTGCTCGGCCTGGCCCCTCAACCATGCCTTTCAAAGGATTCCGTTGCCGTAAACCCGTCCTGAACGTAGGGCCTATGTGCGACAAGTTGAGTCCGATATGACGAGAGTACACGATCTCAGACTCATCGGGTCCGAGATTGTGGAAACTTTATAGACGCGTAACGAATACCGGACGGCAAGGAACCATTGGCATCGTTTGCTGCCTCCAATGCTCATGCGACATGTCTTTAAGGCCGAACAGTGGCTGCCTGTTCCCTTGCCCACGGTATTTGCCTTTTTTGCGAATCCGCAGAACCTGCCGCCCCTCATGCCCGCCTGGCAGCAGGCGCGGATTGAAGAACTGCACCTGATTGCACCGCCGGCGCCACCGCCGGACTCTCCCACACGATTAGGAACTGGAGTGGGCACTACCATGGTGCTCAGCTTTCGAGCCCTGCCACTGGTGCCGGTACGTTTGCGATGGCTGGCTCTGATCGCGGAGTTTGAATGGAACAATCACTTCTGCGACCTGCAGACCGCAGGACCTTTTCATTACTGGAAACACTGCCACTCTGTCCGTGAGGAACTCCGTGACGGCAGGGCAGGCACCCTGGTGCAGGACCGCGTCGAGTACGCGCTTCCAGGGGGCAGACTGGGTGATCTGGCGAACCTGCTGGGTGGTCGCTTGCAACTGCGTTACATCTTCGGCTACCGCCACCGGCAAACGGCGCAACTGCTCCCAGCATTTGCGGGCAAGTTGGAGACGGACCGCAACGAGACATCTGGTCGGTAACTCCCTGTGCGAGATCTCAGGACGAAGGATGCTGAATGGCTCAGGGAAGCCGAAGCGCGCGCGTTGTCCTCATGTGGTGCTCCCACTTTCTTTTGAGGTCCGGCAAGGTGGAACCATGAGCCTCTTTGAGGAAGTCGGCTTTCAGAATTCTGTCGACTCGGAAGTGCCGGAAACCAATGCGCAGCTCACACCAGGCGGCAAGGAGTCGGACGGCGTCCGCGTAGCCGATAATCACCGGCCACACGAGCCGTTCGGTTTCCTGCCCGGCTTCATCGCGGTAAGAGATACGCAGCTTCCGTCCGGCGCGAATCCAGGAGCGGGTCTTCGCAAGGTCGAGCCCATCCCTGAAGGTTAGGTTGTTCTCCGGTGTGCCGAGGGTCGGTTCGGTGATGAAGGGGCGCAGGGATTTTGGGACCGCAGCGGTGATCTTCGAAAGGAGGTCCCGCGCTGCATTGGCCAGTGCAGTATCGCCCCGCTCGGCAACCCATTGCGCACCGAGAACCGCTGCCTCCAGTTCCTCTGGGTTCAGCATCAGCGGCGACAGCTCGTATTGCCGGTCGAATGTATACCCGACACCTACTTCACCACG
>CAXTFT010000164.1:0-7704 GCA_964243585.1 uncultured Terriglobus sp. | reverse complement strand
AGGATCATTATCTCGACGTTGAATACGACCTGTCGCAGGTGTTGTTTATTGCCACTGCCAACGTCCTGCACACCATTCCGGGACCACTGCAGGATCGGATGGAGATCCTGCGCCTGCATGGGTATACCGAGGTGGAAAAGCTTGAGATTGCAAAGCAATACCTTGTCAAAAAACAGCGGGAAGGCACAGGCCTAACTGAAGAGAATATTGAACTGACCGACGAAGGCTTGAAAGAGATCATCCGTGGTTACACCCGTGAGGCAGGTGTCCGTAATCTGGAACGGGAGATCGGCAACGTATGCCGGAAGATCGTTCGGCGCGTCGTCAAGCAGGGTGACAAACACCAGAAGGAGTCAATCACCAGCGCAAACATTTCAGAATTCCTCGGTACGCAAAAGTTTCGAGATTCTGCTGTGCAGGATAAGTCCGAGATAGGCCTGGTGACAGGTCTTGCCTGGACGGAGGTCGGTGGAAGCATTCTGCAGACCGAGGTTCAGGTCCTCGACGGCAAGGGTAAGCTGACCACGACCGGCCAACTTGGCGACGTGATGACAGAATCTGCTCAGGCTGCGCTTAGCTACGTCCGTTCCCGCGCGCACCACCTCGGATTGCCAAAAGACTTCTATCGCAATATTGACATCCATGTGCACGTACCAGAAGGTGCTATTCCAAAGGACGGCCCATCTGCCGGCATTACGCTGGCTACCGCACTAACAAGTGCGCTTACGCACATTCCTGTACGCCGGGATATCGCTATGACGGGGGAGATCACGCTTCGCGGAAAGGTTCTGCCGATAGGCGGTCTCAAAGAGAAACTGCTCGCCGCGCATCGCGCCGGTATTCGGGAAGCAATCATGCCAAAGGATAATGAACGTGACTTTGCTGAGTTACCACAACTTATCAAGGACGAGATGAAGTTGCATTTTGTTGCCGAGATGGATGATGTGCTGAAACTTGCATTGGAAGGCAGCCTGCCGGTCCTTGAAGAAGAGACACCGGAGGCTTTAGCGAAAACAATGCCGCCACCCCAAGCATTGCATGTCCCTGGAACAGAAGCGCGACAGTAAGAACCAACAACGAAGAGGCCGACATAATGTCGGCTTCTTCGTTGACCTTTCGGTAGTTGCTATGACTTTCGCCCGCCGATAAAATGCCCGATGAGTGAAACTATCCAGACAATTGCAAGGATGTGGATCGCTAAACTTGCACCGTGGGTGAAGACTTCGCCTACGATCCACAGCAAGAACAGAACACCGGCTATTCCTAGAAACATATGAACTCTCCCGATGCCCGCTTCGTGCCGGCATACACAGGAATAGAGAGATACATTGTGGTGGAAGTTGTATTCCGAAGTACTTTCTCTCTGCTATGCCGACCTATGAGTATTGCTGCTCGACAGCTCAACAGCACCCGCCAGCGATGGAAGGGATAAACATCACCTCATCGCGATCCTGAAACTGGTACGTGTCCCCGCCAAGAAAGCGGATGTCTTCATCATTGACATACACGTTGATGAACTTACGCAGGGTTCCATCTGAATCCTTGATATGGGCACCGAGTTCGGGAAACTTCGTACCCAGGTCCTCTACCAGACCCGGCAGGTCGTTGGCTTCAGATTGGACCTGCTTGGTTCCAGCAGTGTGCCGCGAAAATGCGGCGGGCAGCATGACTCGTATTGACAACTTCAGTCTCCTTCGGCAAGGGCAAGTTCCGGCTCTGCAATCACGCCGTCAAGCTCGTTAATGTATTCCTCGAAGTCGGCCAGGCGAGGACGCACAGCGCGGCCAAGCTGAAAGCGATCGCTGATGCAGTCTGTGGTCTTCAGACCATTGCCGGTAATGCACAGCACGGTTAACTCGTCAGCAGCGATTCGGCCCTGAGCAATGAGGCGTGCAGTAACAGCAGTGGTAACCCCACCCGCCGTTTCTGTGAAAATGCCTTCGGTCTCTGCGAGTTCCTGGATGCCGGACACTACCTCGACGTCCGACACGTCTTCCGCCCAGCCACCCGTTTCGCGAATCATGCGCGACGCAAAGGGGCCGTCCGCAGGGTTACCAATGGCAAGCGAGCGGGCGATGGTGTTGGGCCGCTGCGGCGTGATGGTCTCGGTGTTGTTCTTCACGGCCTGCGCTATGGGCGAGCAGCCTGTTGCCTGTGCACCAAAGAAGCGTACCGGCTTTTTTTCAACCAAGCCGAGATAGATCAACTCGTCAAAAGCTTTTTTGATCTTGCGGATGAGCGAGCCGCCAGCCATCGGTACGACCACGTTGTCGGGCAGCCGCCATCCCAACTGCTCTGCAATCTCATAGCCCACAGACTTTGATCCTTCGGCATAGTAGGGCCGAAGGTTTACGTTCACAAAGCCCCAGTTGTACTGGTCCGCGATAAGGGAACAGAGACGATTCACGTGGTCATAGTTGCCGTCGATACGTACAAGCCGCGCGCCATAGATGAGGGTGTTAAGGATCTTCGCGGGCTCCAGGTCTGCAGGCACCAGGATGCAGGCTTTAAGGCCCAGACGTGCGGCTTGCGCAGCAACGGAGTTCGCCAGATTACCCGTAGACGAGCAGCCAACCACATCGAAGCCGAAGGCGCCCGCATTGGCCAGTGCGACCGCAACCACCCGGTCTTTGAAAGAGAGCGTAGGAAAGCAGACGGCATCGTTCTTGACGTACAAGTTCGCTGAGCCGATGCGCTTGCCAAGATTCTTTGCTTGCACAAGCGGGGTGAAGCCAACCGGCAGGTCGGGCTCGAAGCCTTCGGGGATGGGCAGCAGCGAACGATAGCGCCACATGTTGAGGGGACCCGCCTCAATACTTTTGCGTGTAAAGATGCTGCGAGCTGCTTCCAGGTCGTAACGCACTTCGAGAGGCGTGAAAGACTCGTCGCAGATGGAGAGCGGCTGGTTGCCGTAGCTCCTACCTGATTCTTTCGAATAGAGCTCGTACGGTGTACACGCAGATGAGACTGACGCCATGGATCTCTCCTCCCAGAATGGAAGCGGATACGGCTGCGACGCTCTATCGATTGCACGCTGCGGCAACGCCGAGCGCGAAGGAAGTCTGATTAGACGGTCATACCGCTGTGCCACATCGTGCGTGGTGCTGTATCCCGAATCTCATGTTCCCCGAAGTCTGTGCTACGCACAAACCCAATCAGGAGAGAGGTGACACCGGTACAGACTTCGTCCGGTTGTCGTGGCGTCGCAGGGCTCGTCCCTCAGCCACTCTTCATGAAACTCATGCAAATCAGATCCTAAGATCCGTATGCATGATGATTTGTTTTAGCATGCTGCAAGGAACAAAGCAACAATGCCACTACTTGTGTGAGGTGGCGCGCTTGCGAGCAGACTTCGCAGCCCCGGTGTTGGCAACGAACTGCTTGCCTTCTTCTGATCCCTCAAGTTTCTTGCTTTCCGTTGCCTTCTTTTCTGCCGGAGAAAGCTTGTCCCAGGCCTCCTGTGGCAGGTAGCGGTGCATGCCATCCTCACGCTTGGCAGGCTCGCCATCCTTCGTGGTCCAGTGCTCGTCACCCCAGGACTTCAGGCTTTTCTGGGTCTCATCCCGTCCGCCCTTGTAGCCGCCACCTTCAGCCTCATACTCGTGCGCGACCATCTGCGCTTTGCGGGCGCTCCACTGTCCGGCATTACCACCCTTGTCCCCTGCCACGACCTCCTGCTTGATGCGATCGCGCAAGGCTGGATCAGTGTACTTTTCTTCCGCGCTGCGAGCAGGCGCAGCCTTTACCGCCGCTTTCTTGATGGACTTGGCAGGTGCCTTCTTCGCGTGTCTTTGGCTTCCGTCTGACGGGGTAAGAACGCTTTTCTTTGTTGGCATTACATCTCCCTGAGCTTCTAATAGGAAGTAGGATGCATGTCCCTAAGCTGGGCGGAGCATACCTTTTACGCCGGAAACGAACCGCTGCGGATCAAACTCCGTGCGGAGGATCTCGTCAGGGCAGTCCGTCATGATCGCTACCCGCCAATTGCACACAAATGCAACCAGCTGATTTGGTTGCGCAGTCTTGATCTCGCTGCACATTTCCTCGGCATCAGGGATCTTGTGCTCACCTTCTACATCAATCAGAACAAGGTCATAGGAACTATTCCAGAACAGCGACAGGCCTTCTTTTGTAGACAGGGTTGAATCCACACCAAAGCCGGACAGACGCAGGATCTGGTCGCGCAACGGCCGCAGCATCTCGCGGGCGCAGATATGAAGAATTGTCTTTACATTTGGATCCGGCGGGATGGGTGACATGGTGTTCTGTTACGCGTGACCCCAGAAAATGACCCTACCATCAAAGCAGGACGCGTGGCGACCTCACTGTATTGACGAGCGACCGGCCGTGTCACTCCCTCATGTCCTTAGGGTTTGTAGCGTCGACTGGCTTACCTTGTCATCCCTTGCTTCGTTCGCGGTTCGTTATCATCGAATCGTAGTAGCGCAGCACGCGTTGGCACTCATGCAGAAAGCTGACACGGTACGCTGCGGACGGCTAAGGGAGTTATGAAGCAAAGCCGGAAACATGCGCTTGAGACGATTCTTGAAGACCGCATCGCCATTATCGACGGGGCGATGGGTACGACAATTCGTACCTACGGCATGACAGAAGCCGACATGCGCGGTGATCGTTTCAAGGACGCAAAGAAGGATTTGCTAAACAATGGCGATCTGTTCTCGCTGACGCAGCCAGCCATGATCTGCGACATTCATAGGCGCTTTCTTGAGGCCGGTGCAGACATCATTGAAACCAATACCTTCAGCGCGACCGGCATCGCGCAGAGCGAATTCTTTCTCGAAGACCCCCGCGAAACCGGCGGTCGTAAAGACCCTGCTTTCTACCAAGGCGTGCTTGAAGACAAGTTTCTCAATGAGCTTGCCTGGGAAATCAACGAACAGTCTGCACGGCAGTGCCGCGAGTGGGCTGACCGTGTGGGCACCGCGACAGGGCGGCAGCGCTTTGTCGCGGGGGCCATCGGCCCTCTCACCGTGTCTCTCTCAAACTCCCCTGACGCGGATGATCCCGGTTTTCGCGTTGTCACCTTTGATCAGGTCAAGGACGCCTATGTACACCAGGTGCGGGCACTGTTGGCCGGCGGCTCTGACCTGTTGCTGGTAGAGACAATCTTCGATTCGCTCAACGCCAAAGCGGCACTGGTAGCGATTCGAGAGGTGTTCGACGAGGGCAGTGTCGAAGTTCCGGTGATGGTGTCGGCGGCGGTTGGCCGTGGCGGCGAAACCATGATTTCCGCACAAACCATTGAAGCTTTCTGGACTGCAATGAAGCATGTAAAGCCGCTGTCCATCGGGCTGAACTGCTCGCTCGGGCCAGACTTGATGTACCCCTTCCTTGCAGAGCTGTCGCAGAAGGCCGATGTTGCCATCTCGTGCTATCCGAATGCGGGGCTGCCCAACCCGCTGTCGCCGACGGGGTTTGACCTTGAGCCGGAAGACATGGCGCGCTATCTGGGAGAGTTTGCGCAGGGCGGCCTGATCAACATTGCCGGCGGCTGCTGCGGCAACACGCCAGACCACATTGCGGCGATTGCGAAGGCGCTGGAGCATCAGGCACCCAGGTCGCTGGAACTGGCGGTCGCATGAGTACGCCTGCACAAATGCCGGTCTTCAAGCCCAAGCCGCTGCGCCTTTCCGGCTCACAGCCCTTCACGCAACAACAGGGCGTTTTCATCATGCTGGGCGAGCGCACCAACGTGGCCGGTTCGCCGAAGTTCGCCAAGCTGATCAAGGAGGGCAAGTACGAAGAAGCGGTAAGCGTCGCGCGTCAGCAGGTGGAGAACGGCGCAAATGTGATCGACGTGTGCATGGACGAGGGCATGATCGACGGCGTCGCCGCCATGACCCGCTACCTCCAATTGCTGGGCAGCGAGCCTGAGGTGGCCAAGGTGCCCTTCATGGTCGACTCCTCCAAGTGGGAGGTGATCGAGGCCGGTCTGAAGTGCCTGCAGGGCAAAGGCATTGTCAATTCCATCTCGCTGAAAGAAGGCGAAGAAAAGTTCCGCGAGAACGCGGCACGCGTGCTGAAATACGGTGCCGCTGTAGTGGTCATGGCTTTCGATGAAGAGGGCCAGGCAGCAACGTATGAAGACAAGATTCGCATCTGCACGCGCGCCTACCGGTTACTGGTGGATGAGATCGGATTCCCGCCCGAAGACATCATCTTCGATCCCAACATTCTGACCGTCGCAACCGGGATGGAAGAACATAACAATTACGCACTCGACTTTATCAACGCGACGCGCTGGATCAAAGAGAACCTGCCGCACGCCAAAGTCAGCGGCGGCGTGTCGAACATCTCGTTCAGCTTCCGCGGGAACAACAAGGTACGCGAGGCGATGCACTCTGCCTTTCTCTACCACGCCATTGGCGCGGGTATGGACATGGGCATCGTCAATGCCGGCATGCTCGAGGTGTACGAGGAGATTGAGCCTGAGCTGAAGGTACTGGTTGAGGACGTTCTGCTGAACCGCCGTCCCGATTCAACCGAGCGGCTCGTTGATCTTGGCGAGAGACTAAAAGCAGAAGGCACTGGCGGTGCCGTCAAAGACGAGAAGAAAGCCGAAGAGTGGCGCAACGGCACCGTTGAGGAGCGGCTTTCGCACTCTCTTGTGAAGGGCATCGACGCCTACATCGACATCGACACCGAGGAAGCCCGTGCAAAGCTGGGGCGGCCGCTGCTGGTGATCGAGGGCCCACTGATGGACGGCATGGGCGTGGTCGGCGACCTGTTCGGTGCGGGCAAGATGTTCCTGCCGCAGGTGGTGAAATCGGCGCGCGTCATGAAGAAAGCTGTGGCCTACCTGACGCCCTACATGGAGGAAGAAAAAGCCGCTATGGCACTGCGGGGCGAGGTAGTCAAAGCACAGGGCAAGATCGTGCTAGCCACCGTCAAAGGCGATGTGCACGATATCGGCAAGAACATCGTCGGCGTGGTCCTTGCCTGCAACAACTATGAAGTGATCGACATGGGCGTGATGGTGCCCGCAGAGAAAATTCTTGCGCGTGCCAAGGAAGAAAACGCCGACATGATCGGGCTAAGCGGTCTAATCACCCCCTCGCTGGACGAGATGGTGCACGTGGCCCGCGAAATGCAACGGCAGGGCTTCAGCATTCCGCTGCTGATAGGCGGCGCGACCACAAGCCGCGCGCACACCGCCATCAAGATCGCGCCCCATTACAACGAGCCGGTCGTGCACGTGACGGACGCGAGCCGCGCCGTGCCAGTCACCACCAGCCTGCTGAGTGAGGACAACCGCGCCGCCTTTGTGGAGCAGCACCAGGCTGAATACGAGGCTGTCCGCAAAGCGCACCTCGCACCGAAACAACAGTTGACGCCGATCGCTCTTGCGCGCGACCGGCGCACTCCGATTACTTGGCAGGCCGAGGACATTGCGAAGCCCGAGTTTCTGGGCGTGCGTACCTTGCGTGACTTTCCGCTTGCAACGCTGCGCGAGTTCATCGATTGGTCGCCATTCTTCCATACCTGGGGCTTGAAGGGTCTGTTTCCTCGCATCCTGCAGGATGAGCGGCAGGGCGAGCAGGCGCGGCACGTCTACGCTGACGCTCAGGTGATGCTGGACCGCATCGTGGGAGAAAAGCTGCTGACCGCGCATGGCGTGTACGGCTTCTTCCCTGCCAACGCTGTCGGGGACGACGTAGAGCTTTACACGGACAGCACGCGCAG
>CAXTFT010000163.1:0-7725 GCA_964243585.1 uncultured Terriglobus sp. | reverse complement strand
CACCCAGCATCTCGGAAAGAACAAGCGGAAACCATGGTGCCAGGGAAAGGCCCAGCAAGGCGGCGAGTGCTGCAATCACAATGCCGCCATGGCTCTGGCTGAGCAGCGCGGTCAGCCCCGCGGCAGCTGCCAGGGAAGCGATCAGCAGCACGCGCTCCCGTACCAGTAAAAAAAAAAGCGGAACCAGAGCACGGCCGGCAGTAATGCCGACCCAGAGTGCTGCTGTTGCCAGTGCACTTGTGCCGAGCATGCCGCTGCCATACCGTGTACCGAAGGTCGTTATCCAGCCGCTCAATGACGTTTCCACCCCTCCGTAGAGCAGCAGCAATGCACCGAAGTACATAAAAGCAGAGATGTGAAGCCTGGAAGCCGCAGCACGGCTCTCCCCATTGGGAATTGACGCCCGTTCGCCACGCCGGCTGTTCCAGGCAGCCCCCGCGAACGCAAGCAAAAACAATACTGCGACAAATAGCAGGAGCCGTTGCAGCGGTTGGTAGGGCAGCAGGCTGCCCAAGGCAAAAGGCGCCAGAAAAGCCCCAAGGCTCCAACTGAAGTTGACCAGTGATAACGCCGCGCCACGCTGCGCTACGAATCGCCGGGAAGCCAGCAGATTCACCGAAGTCAGCATCTGGCCGACACCAAAACCAAGCGGCAGCAAGGCGACCACATGCCAGAGAAGCGGCGCGTGCCGCCCGGTGCACAAGGCAAGCAGCAGAAATCCAAGCGCGGCCATGCCCGAACCGCGCAGCAGTGAAAACCACAAGCGGCTCGATGTTGTCACGCCGCCAAAGAAGGCGCCGACAAACTGCGCCGTGAAGAACAGTCCGCTGCCGCTGTCGGAGACATGCGCATTTGCCGCCAAAGCGGGCAGCACCGGACCCAGGAAGACGGTTCCGAAGCCCGAAAGCAGCATGCTGCCGTGCAAGAGGGCCAGGTGCGGCTCCCGATTTTGTGTTCGCTCGTGCATGCCGGTCGACGACCGGTCGCGCCGACTCTTAATTCGATCCAAGATGATTTACTCCGTGCGGCTCGCCGGTGCTCGTGTGCACTCGCCTGCCTTGTCTTCAGGCAACGTATCATGGAGTTATGGGTTTGTTTCTCAAGATGTCAGGCGTTGCCGTATGCATCGCCGCCTGTCTCGCCCCCCAGGGCTGTAAGCATTCGACGGAGGACCTGAAGGCCGGTACCGAGACGTACTCTCTTAAGGGCACTGTTGTGTCCGTGGATGGTGAGCACGGCGAAGTCACGTTGCAACATGATTCCATTCCCGGCTTTATGCCGGCTATGACCATGCCGTACAAACTGCTCTATGGCAACTCGACGTCTGAACTACACCGGGGCGACGTAATCCGGGCCCGCCTGCTGGTTGAAAAGACGCCAGACGGAGACTATCGCAACGCACGTCTTGATGAACTCGCCGTGCTTGGGCAGGCTCGGCCTGACTTCAAGCCGCAGTCGAATTACCACATCCCCACGCCGGGCGACCCCGTGCCGAACTTCCACTTTGTTAATCAGGATGGCAGGGCAGTTCAGATCAGCGGTTACCACGGCAAGGCCCTGCTGATTACTTTTATCTACACCCGCTGCCCCCTGGGCGATTTCTGCCCAAAAATGAGCAGAAATTTTGCCGCAGTAGACTCCGCGCTTCGCAAAGACGCTGCGGTCTACGACGAGACCGGCCTGCTCTCCCTCTCGTTCGATCCTATCTTCGACACGCCTGCCGTGCTGCGTTCGTATGGCAGCAGCTACACAGGTGGGCAGGGTTTCGGTCACTGGCAGTTTGCAGCACCTGCCGACGGTACGTTACCGGCTGTTGAGCACTTCTTCAACCTGGGTGCGACCGGCAGTGGAGCCACCCTGACGCACTCCCTCTCAACAGTGCTGGTCGGGCCTGATGGCAGAATCGCAGCCTGGTACCCGGGTAATGAGTGGTCGCCGGACGAAGTCGCAGACAAGATGAAGGCCCTCGCCCAGGCACCATCCAGAGCAAAGAGCAGTGCATCGCTTCACAGTGACGGGCTGCCTGTGCCGAACAGGCCGCTGACCGCGAGTTCGCATAAGTACCGGGAGAGACTCCATGGCTAAGATTACGATTGCGTTCGGCGTCCTGCTTGCTGTCCTCGGCGCGGTGTTCTACGCGCTGGTCGTACCACATGCGCCCACCTCGCTCATCCCCGTTTACTTCGGCGTAATCCTGATCGTGTGTGGTGCCCTGGCAGATACTGATGACACGAAGCGCCGGATGCTGTTCATGCACATCGCCGTCACGGTGGGACTGCTTGGATTTCTGATTCCAGCCGTTCGTGCTACCGGCGGCGCCGTCAGGATGCTGCAGGGCATTGCGGTCGCGCACCCGCTAGCCATCCAGGAGCAGATGCTGATGGCGCTGCTTTGCCTGGTCTTTGTGGCGCTCTGCATACGTAATTTCATCGCCGCGCGCCGCTCGCGCATCTAGTCGTTGGGCCTCCGCGTGCGGCGGCCCGGGAGAAAACACCGCACATGGGATCCTTTGGACCTTCGCTCTCGGGCGGCCACCAGTCTATGCGCAGCGCAGAGCGCATCGCGAAAAACCCTGCGCGTTCCGTCTCCGCCGAACTTACCAGTAGAAAGCCGAAACCGAAGTTGAAGAAGGTTTGGCCCGAAGTCATGAAGCTGGTTCGCCCGCGCGCCTGGCTGCTGGCGGGCAGTTTCCTCATCATGCTGGTCAACCGTGCGTGCGGCCTGGTCTTGCCTGCGACTACGCGCTACCTGATCGATGACGTTATGCGGCAGCACCAGATGAGGCTTCTGCCCTGGATCGTCGGCGCGGTACTTACCGCCACTATCCTGCAAGGACTTAGCTCCTACGCGCTGACGCAAATTTTATCCAAGGCAGGGCAGCGCCTCATTACGGAACTGCGCGTCCAGGTACAGCAGCATGTTGGACGGCTGTCCATCGCATACTACGATGCGAACCGCTCAGGCACGCTGGTGGCACGCATCATGACGGATGTAGAGGGTGTGCGCAACCTGATCGGCACTGGCCTGGTTGACTTCATCGGTGGACTCCTGACAGCCGGCTTGTCCTTTGTTTACCTGATGCGCCTGTCGACCAACATGACGCTGCTGACGTTCACCATCATGTTTGCGTTCGCCATGATCATGCGACGCGCGTTCAGCACCATCCGTCCCATCTTCCGAGCGCGCGCGGTATTGAATGCAGAGGTTACAGGACGCCTGACCGAGTCGCTGGGCGGCGTGCGCGTGGTGAAGGGTTATCACGCAGAGGCGAGTGAAGCGCGGGTCTTCGCAGAGGGTGCGCAGCGCCTGCTCAACAATGTTATTAGTTCGCTCACGGCAACAGCCATCATGGCCCTGTCATCCACCGCGGTGCTCGGCTGTGTAGGATCGCTGGTGATGTTCCTGGGTGCACGGCAAGTGGTGCTGGGCCACCTCACCATTGGCGGCTACGTCACCTACAACATGTTTCTCGCCTTCATGGTGGTCCCTATTACATCGCTGGTGAACATCGGCACGCAGCTTACTGAAGCACTAGCCGGGCTGGACCGCACCGCTGAA
The DNA here is from genome assembly GCA_964243585.1 of uncultured Terriglobus sp. GTDB lineage: Bacteria > Acidobacteriota > Terriglobia > Terriglobales > Acidobacteriaceae > Terriglobus. The sequence goes on along the minus strand of CAXTFT010000163.1, from coordinate 4,167 downwards.
ATTCTTGGCACGCCCGATGAGGATGCAGACCCGCGCCGCACTGTGGCCGCTCCGCAGTTGCGCGGCGACGTCATCTTTGATGACGTGCGCTTCGAATATGACCCGGGCAAGCCCGTGCTGCATGGCATCAGCTTCCAGGCGAAACCGGACAGTGTCACGGCACTTGTCGGCTCGTCCGGCTCGGGTAAATCCACGATCATCTCGCTGATCTGCGCCTTTCATGACGCGACCATGGGCAAGGTGCTGATCGATGGCATGGACCTGTCGACTGTGCAGTTACCCAGCTACCGTTCTCAACTTGGGGTCGTGCTGCATGAGACGTTCCTGTTCGACGGCACAATCCGGCAGAACATCCTTTTCTCGCGGCCCGTTGCAACCGACGAGCAGTTTCTGACTGCATGCCGCATTGCACGCGTGGATGAGTTTGCCGAACGCTTTGAGGAAGGCTACGAAACCATCGTAGGCGAACGCGGTGTGAAGCTCTCCGGCGGTCAGCGTCAGCGTCTCTCCATCGCACGTGCCATCCTTGCCGATCCACGCATTCTGATCCTCGATGAAGCTACCAGTTCGCTCGATTCGGAGAGCGAGGCGATGATTCAGCAGGGTCTGAACCACCTGATGACAGGCCGGACCACCTTTGTGATCGCGCACCGGCTCAGCACTATCCGCAACGCTGACCAGATCCTGGTCATCGAGGGCGGAAACATCGTAGAGCGCGGCACGCACAGCGAACTGTATGCGCTGGAGGGCCGGTACCGAGAGTTATATGACCGTCAGCACGGCCTGGAGCGAAACCTGTTTCTTGCACCGGGCGAGGGTGACGCGGTCCCGGAGCCTGCGACCGTCTAGGCCTTCATGGTTCGCCGATACGTATGTCGGGCAGGCTAGGAAAGATCAAGCTCCCGTAACAGGAACGCGTAATCCATCGCTGTCTCACGCAGGTAGTCATACCTGCCCGATGCGCCACCGTGCCCTGCGTCCATGTTCACATGCAGTAGCAATGGCCGGTCGGCGTTTGTTTTCAGCGTGCGTAACTTTGCCACGAATTTGGCGGGTTCCCAGTACATGACCTGGGAATCGTTCAGACTGGTTTTGATCAGCGTCGCCGGGTAAGCTCCGGCCTGGAGATTGTCGTAGGGCGAGTAACTGCGCATGTAGGCGAACGCTTCGGGCTCGTTCGGGTCTCCCCACTCTTCGTACTCGGCGACCGTGAGAGGCAGGTAAGCGTCGAGCATGGTATTCATCACATCGACGAACGGCACATGCGATAGCACCACGCGGAACAGGTCAGGCCGCAGATTTACAACCGCGCCCATCAAGAGGCCGCCCGCGCTGCCGCCCTCGATAATGACCTTGTCCGCCGCGCCATATCGCTCTTCAAGGAGATGTTCAGTGACAGCTATGAAGTCAGTGAAGGTGTTGCGCTTCACCATCATCTTGCCGCCATCATGCCAGGTGTCGCCCAGATCGCCGCCGCCGCGAATGTGCGCGTACGCCATGACGATGCCGCGATCCAGCAGCGAAAGCCGGCTCGTGCCGAAGCCTACCGGCAGCGCATAACCGTAGGATCCGTAGCCGTAGATGTAGAGCGGATTCGCGCCATCCTTCTGGAAACGGTCACGCCGGTATACCAGCGATACGGGTACACGTACACCGTCACTCGCAGTGGCCCAGACGCGCTCGGAGGCATAGAGTTCACGATCAAAGCCGCCTGGGACCTCCTGTTGCTTCAGCAGCACGGATGCGCCGGTCGCGACATCATACTCGTACACCGATGCCGGGGAGACCAGCGACTGGTAGCTGTAGCGAAAGCTCGTCGCATCGAAATTGCGATTGACGTGCAGGCCTGCGGCATAGCTCGGTTCAGGAAAGTCGATGGTCGCTGCTTCGCTTGCAAGCGCTTCACCGTCGAAGCGGAAGATGCGCAGCCGGGCGAGGCCTTGGACGATGTCTGACGTCACCGCGAAGCTCTCGAAGACCTCAAAATCTTCTAGCGGGACGGTCGAGTCTTGCGGCAGCAGTTCGGTCCAGCGGTCACGTCCCGGCTCAGTCACCGGCGCGGTTACAACGCGGAAGTTTTTGCCGGTGTCGTTCACACGGATGTAGAACAAGCCGTGACGGTGGTCGACGGAGTACTCCTGATCGGCGACGCGCTCCGCCAGCATCTGAAACTCGCTTGTGGGGTCGGTTGGGTCGAGAAAACGGTACTCGGTTGTGGTATGGCTCTCGGCAGCCAGCAGCAGGTATTTGCGGTCGCGCGTGCGGCCCACGCCTACGTTGAAGCGTTCGTCTGTTTCCTCGTAGATCAACACATCGTCTGCCGCGACTGAGCCAAGCGCATGGCGCAGAATGCGGTTATGCCGCTTGGTCTGCTCATCCTCTACAGAGTAGAAGAGCATCCGCGAATCCGGCGTCCAGACCAATGCACCGACTCGTTGCGCGGTGTCGGGCAGCAGTTCGCCGGTACGCAGGTCCTTCACGTGAAGCGTGTACTGTCGGAAGCCAGTGTTGTCGGTGGTGTAGGCCAGCAGGTTGCCGTCCGGGCTTACGGACAGCGAGCCCAGCGCCATGAATGCTTCGCCTTCGGCAAGCTTGTTGACATCCAGCAGTACCTCTTCCGGCAGGCTCTCGTCATAGCGGAGGCCATTCGCAGCGGCACGGCGGCAGTGGATCGCATATTGCGAACCCTCGACCGTGTGCGTCAGGTACCACCAGTTACCGTCGCGGTAGGGAACAGATGTATCCGTTTCCTTGATGTGCGACAGCAACTCGCGGTAAAGCTGTTCCTGCAGGTCCTTTGTCGGAGCCATGACTGCGTCGGTATACGCGTTTTCGGCCTCAAGGTAGGCACGCACCTCCGGTGACTCCTTTTCACGCAGCCAGAAGTAGTCGTCTTGCAGGGTTTCACCATGCATACTGACCGGGTGTGGATCTGCTTTTGCGTCTGGCGGCCGGAGACCTTCGGATACGGCGGAGAGGAGAGAGCTCATTCTCTCAGGATACTAGCTACCCTCGTGACATAGCTCTGAGTTACGCCAGCCAGCGAGAACGCATCTCAACAAACGCGCCGCATGAAAAGTCAAGGAGAACCATGAAGATCTACACCGCCGCACTTGCTACCGCACTGTTTGCCGCAACCAGCACCGCCCTTGCCTTTGGCCAGGGCTTCTCAGACAAGGACAAAACCTTTCTCAAGGATTCCACCGCGGATCACTATGCCGAAATTAAGATGGCGGAAATGACCCTGCGGACCACGAAGAACCCCGCGCTGAAGACGTTTGCGCAAAAGATGATTACCGATCACAAGGCATTGATCGTCGGCACCAAGCCCGTCGCCGCGAAGGCTGGCGTAGAGCTACCCACGTCACCCAGCGCCAAGGCTGACGCCGAACTGCTCAAATTGAAGTTCCTGACCGGTGAAGCCTATGACAAGAGCTATGTCAAAACTGCTGACGAAGATCACCACGAGGACCTGACCAAGGTAAAGCAGGAGAACGCTGAGACGACCAATGCGGATATGAAGAAGCTGACCTCGCATGCAGGCGATGTGATCGCAAAGCACACTACGATGATCGATGCTTTAAACACAAAGATGGGTAACTAAGCTGTTGCGCAGCACACCGTACGAAGGGCAGTCGCATGCGATTGCCCTTCTTCATCTTTGCTTTGGGAACCTCCAGAGGTGGCGCGGCGTATCATCCTATGTGATGGCGGTCAGGTTCCAGTACATCTTGGCTTTCGTGGTTACCTTCGCGCTCTCAGGATGGGTTCTTCCCACCCTTGCCGAGTCTGTAAGGTCGATGCCGGCTCCCACGAACTATGTGAACGATTACGCCGGCGTTCTAAATGCGTCGACTGAATCAGACATGAATGGCCTGCTGAAACAGCTGGACACTCAAGCCCATGCGCAGGTTTTCGTCGCCGTCATCCACAAGATTGAGGATGACAATACCCCTGCCGAGTTTGCCAATCAGCTCTTTGCAAAGTGGAAACCTGGCCCAAAGGGTCAGGATCGTGGCGCGCTGCTGCTGATCTCCGTTGAAGATCATAAGTATCAGTTCGAGATTGGCTACGGACTCGAGGGCATTCTGCCTGACGGGAAAACGGGTGACATTGGTCGCGAAATGCTGCCGGATCTGAAGAGCGGCAGCTATGACGGTGCCGTCC
>CAXTFT010000162.1:0-7828 GCA_964243585.1 uncultured Terriglobus sp. | reverse complement strand
GTACCGCGTGTCAAAATACGGTTGCGCAGCCGAAATTGCGCCCTCGGCTGCTGTCAGCGAGAAGATCATCCCGCAGCCCGCGCCCGCTGAGATCGTCACCAAGGCAGGTTTTCTGTTGAACGGCCAGATCGCTCGGGTGCTCGACCGGGGTTACCAGAAATTTCTGAAAACGCCAAAGCTCGAGATTGTAGCGACCGCCGATCATCTGCGTGCGCTGCACCGTTTCCAGGAGGAGCTGGATGAGGCGTCCGGCACCACCATGCTCTACAACGAAAGCCTGGGCGCGGTGAGTGATGAGTACATTTATGACCGCGTCAAGGGCCGTGAATCGCAAAGGGAAGCGGGCCACGGCCTGGGGCACACGGAGGGCAGCAGCCATCATCGCACGGTGGATGAGCTGCAGAAGTCCGCAGCCGTCACAGGCAGTGGGACCGACGCGGCGAACGACCTGTAGCTAACCGGCCACCAGCATGTTTTCGTTCTAAAGAGTCAAATCTCGGCGGCAAAGCCGCTCTTTCACAGATGGCGTCAATTCAGCGGCTGAAGCCGCGTTCCATGGGATTTGACTAACCTTCGCTTAGGCCTTGCCGCGGGTGCGCTGCCACTCCCGGTAGGCGTCACTTTTACCCATGCCACGTTCCCGTGCCACCTGCTTCAGTGCATCCTTTTCGTCCAGGCCGGCCTTAAGCAGGGCGCGGACCGCCTGCGACAGGGAAGCGCTGCCTGCCGCGGCATCTGTCGCCAGTTCGCCGGAAAGCAGCAGCACCATTTCACCGCGAACGTTGTCCCGCGCCGCCAGAGTTGCGTGTACTTCGGCGGCGGTGCCACGTAGGAACTCCTCATGTAACTTGGTCAGTTCGCGCGCCAGGACGATGCGGTGCGCCGGACCAAAGACGGTAGCCACGTCTGCCAGCGCCTCCACAATGCGGTGCGGCGTCTCGTAAAATATCTGCGTGGCGGGTTCGGCTGCAGACTTCATCTCTGACAAGGTTGTTTCCAGCGCGGTGCGGCGTTCGCCCGGCTTGGAGGGGAGAAAGCCGCGAAAGGCGAACCGCTCGGTCAGCAACCCACTGGCAGTCAGCGCGCTCAGAGCGGCGTTGGCCCCAGGAACAGCGAACACGGGAATGCCCGCGGCAGCAGCGACACGGACGATCTCCTCGCCGGGGTCCGCGATGCCGGGCATGCCCGCATCGCTGACTACCGCAACGCGAGCGCCTTCGCGCAACTGGGCTACCAGTTCTTCTGCGCGGCTGCGTTCATTGTGCAGGTGGTAGCTGACGGTTGGGGTAGCAATGCCGAAGTGGTGCAGCAGCTTGCCCGTCTGCCGGGTGTCCTCGCAGGCAATGCGATCAACTGACCGCAACACCCGCAGCGCGCGCAGAGTGATGTCTTCCAGGTTGCCGATGGGCGTTGCCACCAGGTAAAGGCCGGGTGCAAGCGGCGGGTCCGGCACACGCGGCAGAGCCTGTAAAGTGGCCGGAGTCTCGCAGTCAGCCACGTCTACCTGCCAGGCTGAGCAGTCGGCGTGTTTGCCCAAGCACGGCCATGGATTGCGACAGATTGCCGGGTGTGACAATGCCGACGACCCGCTCGTCCGCAACTACCGGCAGCAGTTGTGCTCCCCGGCTGTGCTGGACGCGCCGCAGCGTTGGGATCAGTGGGTCTTCCGGCGAGACCAACTCCACCGTGCGCGTCATTACGCTTTGCACATAGCTGTTGCGATCCGTTCGCAGGGCGGTCATCAACGTTTCGCGACTGACCGCGCCTACAAGCAGCGATCCACGCACAACCGGGAACACGTCCTGCAACGATGGCACGCTGAGCCGAAGCGCGTCTTCCAGCGTGTCGGAAGCGGACAGCGTGGCAAATTCACGCAGCATGACCTCAGAGACAGTTACCTTCTCCGCTGCCGAAGTTGCCATGGCTGTCACTGCTTCTGCGCGGCTGGTCAGCAGGACACACAGGCCCATCACAGCTACCCAGGCATTCGACATGGCGGCGCCAAGGACCACAAGCACCAGGGCGATACCCTGGCTGATGTCGGCCGTGGCGCGTGCACCTGTGGCGGCTCCGCGTACACGGCTAAGTTGCCGTCGCAGCAGCAGACCCGCATCCAGCGGCACGGCGGGCAGCAAATTCAAGCCGCCCAGCAATACCTGTGACCAGATGGCGGAACGCAGCAGGTGCGCCGGCCCGACCCATGGCCGTTCAAACAGGTTGATGCGCGATGTGGCGGCATACATCAGCAGCGCCATGGTCAGCCCGGCGAAAAAGTTGGCCAGTGGCCCGGCCAGCGCCAGCAGCCGTTCGGACCTTTCCGTGAGCTTCGAAGCGGCTTCATTGCCGGCTGGTGCGGCACCGGTGGGCAGCAGCACAAGTCGCGAGACGGTCACGCCTGCTGCCACGGAAGCTACGGTGCGGCCTACCTCTCGAACCAGCAGCGCCGACAGCAGCAACAGCCACAGCCCGAGGCCGCGAAAAGCAGATTCGCCGATCGCCGACGACACCAGCATCGTTGCCGGCAGCAGCAGAACCATCAGCGCGTGCAGGCGCAGCTCAACACCGAAATACCTGCCCAGGGAAAGAGACCAGCCGCGCATACCCTGATTGTAGTTGCGGCTCCTGTCCTGGCGATTCCGTGTATGATCGCGCTCGAATGCGCGTCATCGCCGGTACCTTTCGTTCGCGGCCACTGCAGGCTCCACGTGGCATGGCCACCAGGCCGACCAGCGACAGGTTGCGGGAGACGCTGTTCAACGTGCTTGGTGCGCGGGTGGCAGGGGCTCGGTTTGCCGATCTCTACGCCGGGTCGGGCGCTGTAGGCATCGAGGCCATTTCGCGCGGCGCGGCAGAGGTTTTCTTCGCTGAAAAGCAGGCAGCCGCAACGGCGGCCATCCGTGCCAACCTGCGGGCACTTTCCATCCAAACCGGCTGGCAGCTTGATGCCGGAGGTACGGCGACGCTGCTGAAGCATCTGGAGATAGGCAAGGCAAAAAATTCTGACGGGCTGGACATTGTTTTTCTCGATCCACCCTATGAGGATGCGGAGGAGTACCACCGTACCCTGACCTCGCTGGGCTGTGGAACAGTATTGCAGGCCGACGCGCTTGTTGTGGCCGAACATTCACGCAAGCAGCCGCTGCTGGACAGCTACGGAGCGCTCCGCCGTACCCGCACATTGCTGCAGGACGACGCAGCCCTCTCCTTCTATGCGGCGACTGGTAACGATGTTGAGGTGACGTGAAGCCTGGTGCCCTGACGCAGAACAGCTCACGGAAGAAAGCCGCCGCCGGTGAGTTTTCGTGTCCGAAGATCCAGTGCGAATGGCAGGTCCCGGTCGGACCGCACATGCCAACCGGTGCCGTGCAGCACGCCTTCTTCTATGCCGGTGACTGTGACACCCTCCCAACTCAGGCGGGGACTTTGCCAGGCATTCTCAGCACTCAGCACGTACACGTCATGGAATCCGGCCAAGACCAGGGCTGCCGGTTCTTCGGCCAGGTAAACCCCGACCACCGGACGCATCGGCAGCAACTGTGTCTCCTCCGGCTTCAGGGTTGGCATCAAATAGCCATACCCGCCAGCTACCGCAAGCAGCGTATCCGGTTTGGTCGTGGACCAGACCCCGGTGCAGACGCTGCCCCCAGCGAAGCCCAGTGCGCACTGTGCCAGAAAGCCTCCGCCTGTGGCAGGTTTCACCTCCAGCCACAGCGCGCCGCGTGCCAGCGCGTCTTCTTCGCCGGGTACCGCCACCGGAAACACGAACTGGCGGACGGGCGCAATAAGCGGAGCGCCCGGCAGCACCTTCGCCTGCCAGCTTCGTTCGAACGCATTCATGGAGGCCGTACTCAAAGGGCATGCTCCCAACCTTGCGCAACCAGTGGAACTGTGCCACTCTCAGTCTGCAACAGAACTTTCTTCTGGTGGGTAATTGTGCCGACACGGGTGACCGGAACCCCGGAGATGCGCCGTGGAATGCGCGTCGCTGCCTTCGCCGTGAACAGTAGCTCGTAGTCCTCGCCGCCGTGCAGCGCCATACTGCGGGCGCGCTGCACGCCCTCATGCGAGAGCAATGAGTGCAGCGGAATGCTTGCTGCGTCAATAACAGCTCCGACGCCCGATTCCTCGCATAGATGTCGCAGATCGGTTGACAGGCCATCGCTTACATCGATGGCGGCGGTCGCCAAGCCGGATCGCCGCAGACGTTCACCGGCCTGCAAGCGTGCGGCGGGGAACAGATGGGGGTGATCAGGGCCGGCCTCTGCCCGGCGGTAGGCAGCGGGCTTGCGCGACAGCAGAGCCAGTTCCGCCGCGGCACCGCCCAGCGCGCCGGTTACGTACACTCCGTCACCGGGGCCCGCACCGCTTCTTCGCAGTTCGGTGCCGCGTGGAGTTGAACCCAGCAGAACGATGTCTGCCGCAATCGCCTCGCCAGGTGCAGTAGCGGTATCACCCCCCGCAAGCGTTGTCCCCGTCGCTTTGCCAAGCGCGAGCAGGCCCGCGAAAAATTCTTCGACCCACCGTCTTCCGGTTGTGCGCCGGACAAGGCCGGAGGGCAGCGCAAGCGAAAGAAAGGCCGCAAGCGGCTTTGCGCCCATCGCTGCCAGGTCGCTGAGTCCGCGTGCCAGGCAGCGATGGCCGACGGATGTGGCCGAATGCCAATCGCGGCGGAAGTGGACCCCTTCCAACGAAAAGTCGGTCGTCACCAGCACGTCGTGACCGGCAGGTGGACGCAACACGGCGCAATCATCGCCAATGCCAAGCCGCAGCGCGCCTCGTGCGTGACCAGCCCGGCGCCTGACTGCCTGAATCAGGGCAAGTTCGCTGAGAGCCGCCATAGCAACAGCCTACAGGTGCTGTGCCCTGTGAACGCGGCAAGGGATTTGCAGATTAGCTTTGTCTAGCAAATCGCAGACGTTTATGTTGCCCCGGGCAGCCTTTGCAACGGCGACAGAACTCTTACACAGGCAGGCGGCGTAGAGTTCCGGCCAGCATCCCGACGGGTTAGACTAAACCTTGTGCCGTTTCAGGACACCGAATGAAGAATCGTAACTCGCATTTAGCAATCGCTCGCTGGGGTCGCGTTTGAAGAAGAACTTCTATCTTGTTCTTGTCTCCCGTGAGGAAGACGGTTCGCTTCGCCGATTACCCGTGCCACTGCACTTTGTCTGGGCAGTTGCGGCCGCGGCGCTGATCGGCCTGTTTACAGTGGCAGGGCTGGCGGGTTCCTACTCGCGCATGCTGCTGAAGACGGAGCGATTCAACCAGCTGCGTCGCGAGCACGATGCACTGCGCGGAGACTACCTCCGGCTGCAGAAGCGTGAGCATGAAAAGGAAGTGCAGGCTGCGTCACTGGGTGCGCTGGCCAGCGAGGTGTCAGCACTGTACGGCCTGACTGCCCGTGGTATCGCCGGCGGTGCGCAGGGTGGTGTGCAGTTTCTTGGGAAGAGTTTTCACCGGACGAAGTCTGCGGGAGTCCAGCCCGGTTCGCAGATTGTTGATACCACCGCAGACCCAAGCTTTACCAACGCCAAGTATTACAAGTCCCTTTCTGACTTCTATGCGCTGCGAAACGAGGCTCTTGACGGATCCGTAGCGCGTGCCATCACCGGCGGCTTACCTGGCTCGCCGCTAAGTGATCCCCGTTTCGGTTCGAGCCTGTCGACTGCAAACCTGCCTTCACTGTGGCCCGTGATTGGGCCCATCACCTCACCCTTTGGTGCTCGTGAAGACCCCATGCTGGGACACGGTGAGGGAGAGTTCCACAAGGGCGTAGACATCTCAGCGCCGTATGGCACACCCATCCGGGCCACGGCCGACGGTACGGTTGTATCCGCCGCCACGGGCAATGGCTACGGCAAAGAGGTTGTACTTGACCACGGCGGTGGAGTCAAGACCCTCTACGCGCACATGTCCGGTTTCCATGTATCGGCGGGTGACGATGTCGTGCGAGGGCAGATCATCGGTTACGTCGGCATGACAGGCCGGTCAACCGGAGCGCACGTCCATTACGAGGTTCGCATGCGCGAAGTTCCAGTAAACCCGCACAAGTATCTACGTCTGACCGTGAACGACGTGGACGTCGTTGTTGCGAACCGGTAGGCAGCATTTCGTCAGCCACTTAGTCTGCTGTCGTCATCTGCCCGGTACTTCAAAGAGCTAGCCTGATGCGCGGCATAAACCTGTCGTTGGGCTCAGGCCAAGCCCCAGTGTGCACATGGATCAGCGAACGCCCACAGGCTTGTTGTTGTTCCATTCGTCCGCGACCACGCCGATGTTCTGCATGGTATCAATGGCCTTTTCAATGGTGCGGCGTAGCTGTGGCTGGGCAGATTTCGGGGCATCGTGCGCCTCCTCGATCGCCACCACGCGACCATAAGGCCAGGCTTCTTTCGGAACTGAGTTCAGGGCTTCTGCAAGGTTTACTGGGTCGATGGTCAGGATCTGCCGCCGTGCCGCTTCGGGTCGCAGCATGGTTCCTTTGCCAATGTCTGACGGATTTGCGTCCGGCATAAGTACGTGCAGCGTGATCATCTTTTCCTGCACGGTGATCGAAGGATTTTGCCATTCATTGATGTCGTTGACCGCCATGTAGAGGTTTTTGGAGGGCGGTGGAATGCGGCTCAGGTCGCGGCGGGCATCTTCAATCTGCTGCCGGGTGTCCTCTGCCGCAGCAGCCGGACCGACAGTTGCGGTACGGCATCCGGTTAGCGAAAGGAAAGCACCGACGGTTAGTCCGGCGACTACGAACATTCTCAAGGGAGTTTGGATATTGCCTTCTTTATAAACAAGATACGCTGCGGACGCGAGATCAGACTGTCTTGATGTTGCCGTTGAAGCCATTGGGAAAGAAGGCGCCCTTTGCCGTACCGGCAGTGGCGCTTCCGTACACAATGGATAACACCTGCGATGCCGTGCGCTTGTAGGCAAAGCCCACATAGGTATTGTTCTGGCCAACAGTTCCGTTCGCTGCTGTGGCAAAATATCCGCCACTTGCGGTAGTAGGACCAGCCTGGGCCAGGGCAACCGTGCCGGGATCCGCCGGCTTGACGTCATACCCATCAGCCGGTACATATCCGGCCAAGGTTGCGGGATAAGCCGCGCCTTGTTGGATGGCAAGCAGGCGCAGGGCTCCCGTGTGGAACCCCTCCACGGCAAGAATCTGCGCGGCGGCGGTAACGTTGTTGCCGGTAAGGCTGCTGGCGGCACCCACGTATGCCGTCACACCCACATCCTCAAACAGGCGGGCAATCTGCAGGTAGTTCGAAGCAGAAACAGCCGCCAGTGCGGCAAGGTTAATCTGTGGACGCGGGACTGCCAGTTGCCCCAAGGCTGTCCGCTGGGCAGCAACGTGGGAGAACTCGTCAAACTGGATCTCTGCGAATAGGTCGTTTACCTGCGCGTTCGGGAAGGTAATCTGGGACGGTACGCCGGTCGGTGCGGGTCCGCCCCCGGTCACGCTGCTGTCCAGATCCTTGCCTGTAACGATATAGCTATAGAAGGTCGCTTCAAGGTACTCAAGGTTAAGTGCAAAATTCAGCACGTCCACTTCTGCCTGACCGGCCGCGTCGACATACGGCAGGGTGGCATCGCTGCAACCCAGCAGCGCGGTACCGGCAGCAACAGCACTTGCAATACCCGCTCCTGTAAGAAAAAGACGACGGTCCACTCCGCGCCGTGCCTGCTGTAGACCTGCGGCCAGGTGACCGCTACTTGATATTGCTTCGTTGGAGCCCGGCATCAGTAACTCTCCTCCTACGCCAATCCATCAACTTAGCCCGTCGTGCGCTAACAGAACCGATGTAATTGGTAGTCAGGTGCTTAGAGC
>CAXTFT010000161.1:0-7852 GCA_964243585.1 uncultured Terriglobus sp. | reverse complement strand
CGATCTTCGTGCAGCACCTTCAGCTTGTGCTGCTGCACCGATGCAATGGCGAGCCGGCAGGAGTTGGAACCGATGTCAATAGCAGCAAAGGTAGGCATACGGTTCTCCTGCGAGCTTGCGGTGGAATGAAGTTGTGTGGCAATCTCCTGCACTCTACACGACCGGACGCGACCGCGCACCGGCCACAAACCTTCGGCCGCGCCGTGGGGAACATCATGACGCCAAGAAGGGTCCGGGGGACTGGTACCACACTACTGACGCCCTACAATCAAAGCGTGCAGAACGACCATGGCATGCTTGAAAGAACGGGTACTTTTCGCAGGCATTCCCTGTTGCTGACCGCGATTTGGATCTGTGTGTACGCAGCCGCTTTATTCTCTCCGCCCCTGCTGGACGACGCGGATGCCACCCATGCCAGCGCCGCGCGCAATATGCTGCAAACGCACGACCTGGTGACGCTGCGCGTGGATGGCGTTCGATACCTGGAGAAAGCTCCGCTGCCGTACTGGCTGGCTGCACTGTCGATCCGAACCTTTGGCGTAAATGCCTTTGCGGTACACCTGCCGCAAGCCCTGGCAGTGCTGGGATTAGCGCTGCTGGCATACGCGTGGGGCGGGCGCGGATGGAACCGCCGCACGGGCCTGTACGCCGGGTTGGCGGTACTTACGTCTGCCGGTGTGTTCTTGTTTACACGTATTTTTATTCCAGAGGTGCTCCTGTCACTTTTCCTGGCGGGTGCGCTGTTCGCTGTGCAACGGGCGTTGGAGTCGCAAAAACCTCGTAGCGCATACCTTGCGTACGCGCTGGTCGCGTGTGCCGTGCTTACGAAGGGCCTGATCGCAGTTGTCTTCTTTGCAGGTACGCTGGGGCTGTACCTGTCGCTGGCGGGTCAGTGGCGGCGATGGCGGCAGCTTAGACCAGTCAGCGGAACGCTGCTGTTCCTCGTTCTCGCAGCGCCATGGCACGTGCTGGCAGGGCTGCGCAATACGGGCGCTTACCAGGGCCACGGGTTTTTCTGGTTCTACTTCGTTAACGAGCACTTTTTGCGGTTCCTCGGCAGGCGCATTCCACATGACTACAACAAGCTGCCGGGTTCTCTGTTCTGGGTGCTGCACCTAGCATGGCTCTTCCCCTGGAGCCTGTTCCTGCCCGCCGCGGCCGTTCTGGCCTGGCGGCATAGAGACAATCTGCCGCAGCTTCGCACCACCGAACAGGGCCGTAACGTGCTGCTGCTGGGATTGTTCGCCGGATTGATCCTTGTTTTCTTCTCCATTTCCACGAACCAGGAGTACTACACCTTTCCCGCTTATCTGCCCATGGCGGTGCTGCTTGCCGCGGGGCTCACAATAGCGGAACGCGACAGGAAGCTGCGCGGCTGGATTACGGGCGCACATGCCGCCTTTGCGCTCCTGGGCGCGGCCATTGCCGCCGCCCTGCTGTCCGGCCTGTGGAGTTCGCGTCACCTGCCCTACGTGGCCGATATCGGCGAGGTGCTGGCCCACCGCGGGGTAGGCGACTACACCCTGTCGATGTCGCACTTCTTTGACCTGACCGGGCCATCGTTCGCGGCGCTCCGGCTACCTGCAGGGCTGGCAGCGTTGGCGTTTACGGCAGGCCCCGCGACCGCCTGGGTGCTAAGAAGGCGCGGCTTCCCGGCAGCCAGCACCATCACGGTCGCGCTCACCTCCGCGGTGTTTCTGGTTGCGGCGCACATAGCGCTTATGCGCTTCTCGCCCATGCTGTCGTCGGCAGCACTGGCCCAGGAGTTTAAGGAGGCAAAAGCCGAAGGCAGCATTGAGCCGGGTAGCCGCCTCATGCTGTACGGCGACCAGGCGTACGGCTCTTCCCTGCCCTTCTATACCGCACGGACGCTTCCGCTGGTTGAGGGCCGCACCACGTCCATGTGGTTCGGATCAACTTTCAAAGACGCCCCAAACATTTTCCTGTCCAATGCCGACCTGCTCGCAACCTGGGGCCGGGGAGAGCGAAAGGTATTGTTCGTTCCCGAAGAAAAGCGCGCGGCGGTCGACCTGTTGCTGGGTAAGCGGGAGTGGGTACTGGCACAGCTTTCAGGCAAGGCCTTGATTACTGATCGCGCACTGCTTCGGTAAAGTCTGGCCAGGTGCTTGCACTCACCCGCTACTTCCCGTACAGATGAAGTGCAGATGAGTGTCGGATCCCAGACAGTGACAACGGTCCCAGCAGCTACGCCGATGCTGCCGGCAATAGCCTCCCGAACGCGTTCGATCGCAGTTCTTGTGCTGGTCTGGTGCGTGCTGCACCTGGGAGGTCTGTTTACGCCGGGCCTGCTGGACGATGTCGACTCCATCTACATCGAAGCCGCGCGCGAGATGCTGCAGCGCCACGATTACATCACACCGTATGTCGACGGCATCCGCTTCTTCGACAAGCCGCCACTCATGTACTGGATGGCAGCGGCAGGCATGAAGGTTTTCGGCGAATATGACTGGGCCGCGCGACTGCCGCTTGCCCTCTGCGTGCTGGCGCTTTTTCTGGCGATCTATGCGCTGGGTACACGCCTGTTCGGTGAGCGCGGCGGATTCTATGCGGCACTGGTCTTTGCGACCAGCCTGGGACCGTACCTGTTCACACGCTTCTACATCCCGGACATCCTGAACGCCCTCTGGATGACCCTGGGCGTGCACCTGTTCCTCTGGGCGCTGGACCGCGTGCAACAAGGCCGATCCGCGCGAGCGCCCGCATGGGCATTCGCGCTGGTCATGGGTTTAAACCTGCTGACCAAGGGGCTGATCGGCATTGTTTTCCCGATTGGTTTTGTGCTGGTCTACGCGCTGCTGACAAAGCAGTGGAACAGGCTGCCGCGCATGCACCTGCTTTCAGGTACATGCCTTTTCACCGCGGTTGCGCTGCCGTGGCACGTACTTGTCGCGCTGCGCAATCCGGCCATCGCCATGCCCCCGGGAACCGGCCTACCTGCGCATGCAGGCTGGTTCTGGTTCTACATCGTCAATGAACATTTTCAGCGCTTCCGCGGCCTGCGCATCCCACATGATTACGGCCAGGTGCCCGTCCCGCTATTCTGGGCGATGTTCCTGCTATGGCTGACGCCGTGGCTGGCTTTTCTGCCAGCAGCCTGGACGCAATACGCACGTCTCTGGCGCAATCGCTCGCTGGAGAGCTCACGGCGCAAGCAGGCTGCTTTGACCGTTCTGCTGTGGAGCGCGATCGTGCTTGGTTTCTTCACGTTATCGTCGCGGCAGGAGTACTACTCGCTTCCTGCCCTGCCCGCGCTTGCCCTGATGACGGGCGGTGTGCTGATGGGTGCGGAGCATGGCAATGCAGCCCTGCGTCGCAGTATCCAATCTGCAACGACATGGTTTCTGTTGCCGATCACGCTGCTGATTGCGGTGGTGTGTGGCGTGCTCGGCATGGTGTCGCCTGCAGCACCTGCTGGTGCCGACGTTTCACAACTGCTGACCACCAACCCCGACCAGTACAATCTTGCGCTGGGCCACCTGCACGACCTGACAACAGGAGCCATGGGCTTTTTTCGAGGACCGCTGCTGGGGATGGCCTTGTCCATGCTGGGTGTTGGGCCGATCGCCTGGCTAATACGACGAAAACGCATGGAACGCAGCGCGGGCCATGAGCGCGCAGCCAACGCGGTGCTGGCCATAAGCATGTGCGGCGCGCTGCTGTGCGTGCATGCAGGGCTGGCGCGCTTTTATCCCATTATTGGGTCAAAGGGTCTTGCGATCACTCTGGCAGGGGTGCTGCAGCCTGACGATGCCGTAATGCTCGACGGAGAACTGACCAGCGGCTCAACGCTTCTGTTTTACACACAGCACCCGCTGCTATTGATCAACGGACGCGTCAACGGGCCATGGTTTGGTTCGTTCTGGGCGGATGCGCCGCCGATCTTTGCTGACGAGAATAGCCTGCACCAGGCCTGGTCCAGTCCGCAGCATGTCTACTTGCTCACCTATCAGCGCGCCCGCATCGCTGACCTTCAGCAGGTCGCACCCGTCCGGATTTTTGCGTCCTCCGGTGGCAAGATGATCCTGACCAACCGTTAGGTCCTTCCACAGACAGGCGGGCGCCTTCCCAAAGCTGGATCGAGATAGTAGCTAAGCCATCCGCTCCGGGTCGGCTTGCAGTCTGCCATCCGGCCTGATGCGGAAGCGGGTCCCGTGATACCGGGTGTCCGCAGGCAGGTAGCTGCAACACCAGATCACGAAACCCAACAGGTCGCGCAGCGGGTAGATCAGGGTGTAGAACGCGAGTCGTCCCTCGCCCAGCACGCGCAGCACCACAAAGGCCTGCAGCATGCGATTGATCAGCGCGGCCGCAAGGTATGCACCTGCCAAAGGCCATGCACCGCGTGCTGCCTCCACCGCAAAACCAAGCAGGCCGAACGGCATGGCGAAGGTCAGCCCGGTACCCAGGTGTCCCCATGGCCGCGAACGCCGGGTACTCTGCATCCATCGCAACTGGTCGCGAAAAGACCGCGATATGCCGGCGTCCGTCAGCGCCATACGCATGACGTGGGTTGAAATCTCCACACCGCGGCCCGCCGCCGCAAGCCGGTTCCCGAGCACAAAATCCTCCGCCCAGTAGTTGCCAAGATCTTCACAGCCACCTGCGTCATCAAATGTTTTCTTCTCAAGGATGGTGGTCACGCCCAAAGCAAAGTCGGTACCGCTGAGCATGTCCGCCACCAGCACGCCTGAAGCCATCTCGACGCTTTTACCCACGGCGTCCAGATGCGTGAAAAAGCTGCCCTCATCCACGTGGCCGCGATAGAGGCAAAACGCAAGCTCGACCTGCCTGCCCTTAACGGTATGGCCGGGCGCAATGGACTGGATGCAGCGCAAGAGGTAGTCCGGCTGTACACGGCAGTCGGCATCGCTGGTCACCAGGTGCGGATGAGCTGCGGCGTCTGTCAGCACGGCAAGCGAAAACATTTTCGGATTGGGATACTGTGGTTCACCACACGCAAGGAAGCGCACCGGCTGCGAAGGATAGTGCGCCGAAACTTCACGCGCAGCCCGCAGACCCGCATCATCGGCATGCCTGGCGCAGAACAGGATTTCGTAGGGCACTGGGTAATCCTGCTGGAAAAAGCTTTCAATGTTCCTGCGCAACGCGGCATCCGAACCGTGCAGCGGCTTCAATACGCTCAAAGGCGGCGTGAACACAGGCGGCATCTGCCCTTCCCGCTGTCTTCGACCGTTGAAGCGAATCGAGGCTACAAGGGCAAGTCCACAGAAAACGGCAGAGGTCAACGTACCCAGCGAAGCGATCCACAACAACCCGGTCACCGCTTCTTAACTGCCTTGCCCACCAAGACGGTGCGCCGCATGGGTACCAGCCCAGCCTCTTCACGCGGCGGTTGATGCATGCGGCTAAGCATCTCGTTGCGGACGTAGCTTACAAAGTTCTGCATGTCCGCATTCATCTGCTCCATGCGCTCACGCATCTGCAGAATAATGGCAATGCCGGCAATGTTCACGCCAAGGTCACGCGCCAGGTTCAGGATGAACTCCAACCGCTCCAGGTCTTCGTCTGTGTACAGGCGCGTGTTGCCTTCAGACCGCGACGGGCGCAGCAAACCCTCACGTTCATAGAGTCGTAGCGTTTGCGGGTGGATGGCGTACATCTCCGCTACGGAAGAGATCATGTACGCGCCCTTGGATCGTCGTTTGGTCGCCATGGGGAACTCTGCCCTCATCTTACCGTTCCACGCAGGCGCCGTGACATCGACGCGCAACGGCCTTGCTGCGGCGGGCGTCTGAAGCACCATGATCGGCAAGCTTTTCAGGTACAGCACCAAGACGACGTTATGGCTAGCCAAACGCAAGATGCAGCGCAATCCAGTCGAGAGCAGCGTTGCCCTGGGTTTGCTGGGAGCAGCTGTGACTGCTAACGCGATCTACAAGGCACAGCAGCGCGCAAACGCCATGCGTGGCAAGGTCGTCGTAATTGCAGGCGGCAGCCGCGGCCTCGGCCTTGAAATAGCGCGGCAGTTTGGGCTGGGCGGCGCGCACCTTGTTTTGGCTTCGCGCCATGAGGACGAACTGCGTGATGCACTCGGCAAGTTGCACAGTGAGGGTGCCATCCCCAACGGCAATGCCGCACATATTGTCGTCGCCGATGTCAGCAAACAGGAGGACTGCAACCGCCTGATTGCCAGCGCGACGGAGCGCTATGGGCGGGTGGATGTGCTGGTAAACTGTGCCGCCGTCATGCAGGTGGCGCCCATCGAAGACCAGACTACCGAGGCTTTTGAGCAGGCGATGAGCGTCAACTTCTTCGGCGCACTGTACGCCACGCAGGCCGTCCTTCCGCAGATGGTTGCGCGCGGCTCCGGCCACATCGTCAACATCGCATCCATCGGTGGCAAGATCGCGGTGCCACATATGCTGCCGTACGTCGCCAGCAAGTTTGCGCTGGTCGGTTTCAGCGAGGGCCTCCATGCGGAACTGCGCGGGAAGGGCATCCGCGTCACCACCGTGTGCCCCGGCCTCATGCGCACGGGCGCGCACGTGCAGGTCAAGTTTGCAGGCGACATCGAGAAGGAGTACCGCTGGTTCGCCTTTGGTGCCATGATGCCAGGCGTTTCCATCGCAGCCCGGGCCGCGGCACGCAAGATTTACGCGGCAACCGTCGCAGGCAAAGCGGAGATCACCATCACACCGCAGGCCTGGCTAGGCGCGCGCGCCGTGGGCCTGGCGCCAAACTTTTCACAGGCATTCGCAGCGGGCGTCAACCAGTTCGTTCTGCCTGCCGCAAACGGCAACAAGGAGATCACCAGCGGCCTGGAACTGGAGAAGCGGCATCGCTGCCCGTGGGGTGAAGAGATTCAGGCAGAGAACAACCAGCCGTTGTCATCCTGAGCGTCGCAAGGATGAGGACGGCGTTCAGATGAGGAGCAGACAGACTGGCTAGACCTTCGAGAACATTTCTTCACGTGGGTCGACGGGGTTCAACTTCGCCAACTCACGAAGGATTTCCTTCGACCGCTCATCCTGAATCTTTGGCACTACGATCTGGATCTCCACAATTTGGTCGCCCCGAACAGCCTCACTTGAGGCAGACGGCACGCCCTTCTCTCGGAGACGCAACTTTTGCCCGGTCTGCGTGCCGGGTGGAATCTTCAACTGGGCGCGGCCATCGATGGTTGGCACATCGACCTTGATGCCCAGTGCCGCTTCAAACGCCATGACCGGTACAGTAACGCGGATGTCGTCACCCGTCCGTGTAAAGACCGGGTGTGGACCTGCCTTTATGATCAAGTAGAGATCGCCCGCAGACGCACCCTGCGTGCCTGCATTGCCCCTGCCGGGCAGCCGGATGCGCTGTCCGTCGCGCGTTCCAGCCTTGATACGAAATTCCAGTGAGTCGCGCTTTGTGACTGCACCCTCGCCATGGCAGGTGGGGCAAGCCTGCTGGATTTTGCCGCTGCCGCCGCAGCGCGGACACTGCACGTTAAACTTCATGCGGCCGTTCATCTGTGTCACCTGGCCACTGCCATTGCACTCCTGGCAGGTGTTTGCCGACCCGACGCTGCCCTGCCCCTTGCAGGTGGCGCACTGCTCCTGCCGGGTGATGTCGATGCGTGTGGTGCCGCCGCGAATCGCGGTCCAGAAGTCGACCTCAACCTGGTATTCCAGGTCCGTTCCCGCCTTGGGACCCCGCGCGCCTCCCTGTGGACTGCGTCCGCCTCCATTGAACATGCCGCCAAAGATGTCGCGGAACGACGATCCGAAACCGCCGCCTGCCTGTTGCGTCCCGCCCGAACCGCCTGAAAAGTCGAAGCCGCCGAAATCAAAGAGTCTGTTGTTGCCGGTCCTGAACGAGGACTCCCGCG
>CAXTFT010000160.1:6432-7890 GCA_964243585.1 uncultured Terriglobus sp. | reverse complement strand
CTTGGCCAGTACCTGACGTCTGATCGCATTAAGATCCTGCTCACGCTGTTTGCGTGGAATGGCCGTGTACTGCCCGCGCAAAGTGCATCGCCCGCACCGAGTCAGGAACAGGCTCAGCCTGCCAAGGGCAAGGTGCTGTTCGAACGCCACGAGCCCGCCGTAACAGACACCCCAGCCGTCCCGGATGATTCGTCCGCGCCGTCCGATGACACGACCCGTTTCGACGGTCTGGCTGGCAGGCACGGCGTGTCTTCAAGCAGCCGTCGTTCGCGAACCACATTGCGCCGGCGTAATCCAGCCGGGGCTGATGCAGACGGGCAGCCGTCCATCTCCGTGCCGGAGCAACCCGCGGGTAACTCTGCGGTGTCTTCAAGCCAGGCAGACAGCACGCCGGATGCTCTGCCGGAGCAGATTGTGCTGACTGCGGCCGACGCGGAGGGCGCACGGCAGGTAGCTGCGCAGGAGCGGCTTTCCGTGGCGGTCGCGGCCGAGGACATTGATTTTCACCTGAACACGCACACAGGCAAAGCGGAAATGCGTGCACAGCTGCGGGTCCGCAATACCGGCGCGGAGCCGCTGAGGCAGGTAGCGCTGCGAATCTCCGGCGCACTCCGCTGGGAGAGTGTCCGCACTGCGGGATCGGCCGCCGCGCTTGCTCTCCAGCAGCATGGAATTGCGGACGATCTGGACCACACGGGCGTTGCGCGTGAGATTGCCATTACCCTGCCGCAGCCGCTGATGCCGGATGCGGCCGTGTCGCTGGACCTGTACTACGGCGGTACGCTGGCGGCCAGCACAGAGCGCCTCTCTGCCCTGGGAGCGCCCACAGGCCGGGCCGCTCTGACTGACTGGGACACCGTAACGGATACCTTTACAGGCCTTCGCGGATTTGGCAGTGTGCTCTGGTATCCCGTGGCGGGTGCGTCTGCTTCCCTGCGCGATGGTACGGCGGTGATCGATGCCGTGGAACACAGCCGGGCAACCGGGGCAGATTCGCACTTTGGTCTGCGACTGACGCTGGAGTACGTCGGATCACGTCCGGAAACCGCGTTTTTCTGTGGTGAACAGCAGCCGCTGGTTCCAATCAGAAAGGACGCAGCCGTTGATACCGATACCGGCTTCGTAACAGCGCAGTGGACGCGGGAGAGGCTCGGCCCGCATACGCCTTCTCTGTTCGTCACGAAAGGCACCCCGCTGGAGCTTGCGGATGGCCTGCTGCGCGTCACCGGCGCGCCTGTAAAGGCAGTTTCCGCAGGGGAGGCGGCAGCACGCATCCGGACCATGCTCTCAGAGTGGCTGGGCGCGACACCACAGCGATCGCTAGACATTCTGGACCTGCCGGTGCCCGGAGCAACCGGATTCGCTGACGGCTCACTGCTGGTTACGCCTCTGAACACGGACGCACCGGCGGTACTGGCTCCCGCGTTGGTGCAGCCACTGGCATCGTCGTGGCTGCCC
>CAXTFT010000160.1:5880-6422 GCA_964243585.1 uncultured Terriglobus sp. | reverse complement strand
CCCGCCGGCATCGCCGCGCCATGGCTGCGTGACGGCCTGCCGGCCTTTCTGCAGGCTGTTTGGGTCGAGCGCACCACCGGGCGATCCGCAGCCCTGTCTGCCCTGGCAGGCAGCTTCCATACACTTCGCGCACAGGCAGCCGCACCGGAAAGCGGATTTAGCTCCTCACAGGGGAGCGATCCGTTGCCGGAACGGGGAGTTCCGCTGGCTAGCTGCGGCGATCCGCTGTGCGCTCGTGCAAAGGCAGCGTACGTCTTCGAAATGCTGCGCGGCATGCTGGGTGATGCGGCCCTGCAGCAGGCCATCTCAGGCTGGGCTGTGCAACAGGCGCAGCTGCCGGGGCGGTCAGCCGCTGAGGAATCCACCGCCATGAAAGACCTGTTGCAGCGCGTTGCAGGCAAGCGCGACCTTCGCTGGTTCTTTGCAAACTGGGTGGATGCTGACCGGGGTCTGCCGGAGTTGACGATTGTCACCGTCGCACCCCGGCGGGTGGAGCGCTCAGCGCCCGGGAACTACCTGCCGCAGGCCCGCAGGCCGGTAGC
>CAXTFT010000160.1:0-5833 GCA_964243585.1 uncultured Terriglobus sp. | reverse complement strand
ATCGGCGCGGAGCCGGTCGCGCCCACAGACCCGCGTGACATGAGTGAGCGGGACGCGGAGGCGCTGGCTGCGGCAAATGGCGGCGCTGCGGGTCCTGCACCCGGTTCGTGGCTGGTGGCCGTCGAGGTCCAGAACAACGGCTCAGCCGATGCGGAGGTACCCGTTACCGTGCGGTCCGGCAGCCTGACCAACACACTACCGCTGCGGGTTGCGGCGCACAGCCGTGCCACTGTTCGCGTACCTTTTGAGGCTAACCCGGAAGAGGTGTTAGTGAACGACGGCAGCGTGCCGGAAAGCCGGGCAGCCGTTCATCGGCGCAGCATCGGCAGCCTACCCGCTGCCCCGTTGAAGTAGCGTCCGATGCCTTGCACATGTGACGTTTACCTGTGTCTACGGCGGCGTGCTACCGGCTTGTGCTCCGTGTGTAACCCTGACGTCCACACCTGAGGGCTGTACCAATCGCCACCGGCGGCCAGTGATCCGTTCGCATCTGCGGGCGCACCGGTTTTCAGGAACGGCATCACAGCCGCGGCTTGCTGCACCGCAGCCGGGGAGCTGTAGCGCAGTATGTACCCGGCCCGGCTGGCCTCTCCTGCAATCGGCACATCCAGCGGGGTTGGGTCTTCGGGGAGCACTGTCTCTTCCCCTGTCCCGGCTGACTGGGGAACGGCCGATATGCTGACCCCATCCGCCAGCCCAGCATCGGTTCCGCTACCTGAAGTGCCGGAGTGGTAAAGCACAACGGTCCAGCGGTTTATGTGTGTCTTCGTGGGCTTTGCCTCAGGAGAGTTATGAGCCTTTTCCTGCGGCGGTTCGGGCAAAATACACGCGCAGGTAAGTGAGCCCTCCCACTGCCGCGGCTTGATCTCCGCAGCTCCCGTAGAAGCGGTCAGGTCAAAGGTGCCGCCGAGGTGCACATTCGCAGGCAGGCTTTGTGTGAACAGCCTTGCCCAGATCAGTGCATATTCCACGGGTGCCTTGCCCAGCGAAGCGGAGCCGGCTGCGGTCCGCCAGTCCAGCACGTTTGGCACCTCTCCTCGCAGCAACAGTACCCCGGGCCGGGCAGCATCGTCGGGAATGTCGGCTGTTCCGCTGGAGGCGGGCAACTTCCTCAGAGCATCGACCATGCTGGAAAGTGTTAACGAATTGTCCGTGGGCACAGCGCAACGCAGGTCATACAGGCTACGCAGCAGACCAGCCGTGTCCGCTTCGCAGTGCGCATGAACTTCGGCGTTCTGTTCCGGCAGAAAATCCACGCGATGCAGCGCAACCAGGCTTATATCTGTGGACAGCCGAGCCTTGCCAAGTGTCCCGCGGAGCGTGGCCGAGGCAGACGCTTCGCCACGCCAGCCCAGGTCATGCCCGGCGGTCAGCTTGCCGGCTTCTCCCAGCGGGGTGGGCTTCCAGTTCGCGGACAGATCGATGGGTACATTCTGCAGGTCGGCGGCACGGCCCAGCGTCGCTTCCACGCGTAGCAGTCCTACATCGCTGACATCCGTGTCCGTGCGGACAGGCTTGCCCACCATGCGCAGCCGCCACTGGTCGGGCTGCGGCAACCACAGGGCGAACTCCGCTTCCTTGATGGAAAACGGCAGCTTACTGTCGCCGTTCTTGATGTTGATGCGCGCATCTGTCGCTTCAATGTACGGAAAGCGCGGTGCATCGCCGGCGCGCCGCTGGGCAGTGGGTGCGGAGTTCATCTGCGATGCCTGCATCAGGATGCTCTGCAGGTTCCAGTGGCCGTCGTCGCGCCTGCGCACCAGGTTGATACTGGGTGACTCCAGGCTGATGCGCGACACCTCAATACGCCTGCGCCAAAGCGACGACACACGCAGGCGCGCTTCCACGCTGTTGGCACGCAACACCGGTTCGGCACCGAATTCCTGGCTTTCGCTAACGACGAAATTCTGAATCGTCAGCCCTGGAATGGGCAGCACGTGCACGGTGATGTTGTCACAATGCACAGGTCGACCCAGCGCCCCGGAGATGGCCGCTGTCACGTGGCGTTGATAGCGGCTGATGCTGAAGTAGGGCGGCACCACAACCAGCAGAAGCATACAAAGCAGAGCGATGAGCCCCAGCAGCGCCCGGCGTCGCGCCGTCGGAGTCCAAAGGGGCGCGTCATCGTCAAGTGTCGAAGTGCCGAGTGGTTCGAGGTCTTGCTGCACGGGAGAAGGCTACTGGATGCGGTGGAAGGTGCGCTTCCAACGGGTGTCGCTGACAAAGTGCGTGGCCTCGTGCAAAATCCAGCTTGCCGTGTTTGCCGCGCCCGTCCTGGACTCCTGCTCATCCGGCGTGATGAACGACCAGTAGACGAACACAGGTCGGCCGATCAGATTTTTCTGAGGTACAAAGCCCCAGAAGCGTGAATCGAGGCTTTCAAGACGGTTATCGCCCATGGCGAACACAGAGTCTGGCGGAACAACAATTTCCCCATTCTGCACATGATTGCGGATGTCAACAGACCAGCTTGCAGCATTGTTCGCGGCAGATTCAGCCGCAATACCCTCCAGGTCGCGCGGAAAATCGTCGCGCGCCGTCTGGTATGAGTGGGTGGGTGCACCGTCATCAGCAGGAACAGAAATGTAAGACTCGTCAACCCGCGCGCCGTTGCGGAACAGGATGCCGTGCTCCAGGTGGATACGGTCGCCGGGCAGTCCAATGGCGCGTTTCACCAGGATCAGGTCTGGAATCTCCGCATTCGGCTTTACAAAAACGATCACATCGCCCCGGCGCACCCGGCGTTGGTGGTCCAACGGCATCCAGGAAGTCCGCGGTGCAAGCGTCACGCGGTCAACTACCACATGATCGCCCACCAGCAGCGTCTCCTTCATGGAGCCGGACGGAATGGCGAAGTTCTGGAACAGAAACGTCATGACAAATAGACCGATGACCAGAACGTAAGCCAGCCCAGCCAAAGACTCCGGCAGGGTTTCGTGGTGATCTTCTTCCGCCGTGGTCACGACCGGCTCAACCTGTGTCGCTGTTTGCATCCGTGGTGTAGTGTACAGCGCGGCGCGATGGCCGCCAGTATGAATGATGGAGCGTTCTCCTTCTGAGCGAAGCAGAAGACCTTGTGCGAGGGGTAAAACCTGATTGTCATCCTGAGCGGAACGGAACACAAATCGTCATCCTACAAAGTGCAAGGCAGATGATGTACACACTCCCATCGGCCCTTCAGCGCAGAACACGAAGGCTTCGCTCCATGCGCACGCGCCCGCGCGGCGTACCGGCGCGGCGGTCCACCGACAGGTACACCAGCAAGGGCTCTCCCAGGACCGCGCCGCGCGGTACAAAGCCCCAGAATCGGCTGTCCTGGCTGTTGTTGCGGTTGTCTCCCATAGCAAAGTAGCGGCCTTCAGGCACGGGCAGTTCCCCGCCTCGAAGGCGTCGGCGAAGCTCAATCCACCACGCCGCTTCCACTGCCGGGTCGGCACGTTCCAGCGTTGGGAATTCGTCGCGGTAGCGCGAGGGTTCCGACGGGCTGTACCGCGCGAAAGGCTCCGCGATTGGTGATCCATTCAGCACCACGGCACCGTGGTGCAGGTGCAACCGGTCGCCCGGCACGGCGATGACACGCTTCACCAGGAGTTCATGCGGATCAACCGGGTAGTGAAAGACCACAATGTCATCATGGACGGGATCGCGGTAGGGCAGCAGCCAGCGCCAGTGCCCTGCCGGGGCAAATACCTGCTTGTTTACCAGCACAAAATCGCCGACGAGCATGGTCGGCTCCATGGAGCCGGTCGGGATCTGCGATGGCTGCAGGAGAAACGTAATTGCAAACAGGGATAGCACGGTGAGCCTTGCAAGCGACGCCAGCACCTGTGCCACGGCCTCAGCCAGCAGGGCGGCGGCCTGGAAGATCATGTCCGCCAGGCGACGCATCATGCGGGCGGGTCCGCAGCCGTTTCCTCAGGGGCAAGGCGGTCATAGGCAAGTCGCGCGGCGGCCTGCTGTGCCGATTTTTTGCTGCTCCCCTCGCCCCCGGCAAGCACGTCGTCCCGCAGCAGCACCTCCACGCGAAAGCGCTTGTTGTGATCGCTCCCCGTCTCTTCCACGGTGCGGTACTGCGG
This sequence comes from uncultured Terriglobus sp., assembly GCA_964243585.1. Classification (GTDB taxonomy): domain Bacteria; phylum Acidobacteriota; class Terriglobia; order Terriglobales; family Acidobacteriaceae; genus Terriglobus. The sequence continues at coordinate 1,757 of CAXTFT010000160.1, read as the reverse complement.
TTGGCCTTCGGCGCGGGCCTGCAGCAACTCCTGCAGGGCGGACTTCCAGTCACCTACTATGCCGCCAAAGCGCGCACCCTGCTGTGCTGCGGCTGCCAGTTCCTGCAGATGAGGCTGGAAGATCTCGCGTTCGATAAAGGTCCGTGCAGCTTTCAGGCCGACCGTACCTGCGTCCAGGTAAATGGCAGCAACAAGAGCCTCGACTGCGTCGGCCAGCAACGTGGATTTCGTGCGTCCCCCACTGGCTTCTTCGCCCCGGCCCAGGTGCAGCGCATCGCCAAGATGCAGCCGGACACCGGCTTCAGCGATCCGTTTGCCGCTAACCAGCAGAGCGCGCATGCGCGTCAGGTCGCCCTCGCGGCGTTCCGGAAAGTGGCGGCACAGCAGTTCCGTGACAACAAGGCCGACCACCGCGTCACCCAGAAACTCAAGCTGCTCGTTGTCCTCCGTGGTCAGGTTCGGCTCGCCACGGCCTGCAAACTCGCCTCGCTCAAATGCCAGTGAGCTGTGCGTCAACGCCAGTTGCAGCAGCGCTGGATCGCGAAAACGGTACCCGATCCGTTGCTGGAGGGCAGCGGACAGGTCTCCGGGTTCATCAAGCTTTGCTGCCGTCTGCCGCTTCACCATCAGCTTCGATAGTAAGTCCAGCTACAACCTAGTGCGCCATGGCGTCTGCGGATGCAGGCGCGGGCTTCTGTACCATCCACACCAGCGGCACCATGATCATGCAGAAGACGGCCAGAATCGCAATGATGTCCAGGTAAGCCAGCATCTGCGACTGGTTATGCAGCATGTTGTAGATGTTCCCCTGCGCTGCGGCAAGCGCGTCCGTATGGTTGCCACCGCCGGGTCCACTACGGCCCTGCAGGTAGCCTGCCACAGAATTGAGCTGGTTGGTGTACCCGACGCTGCCTGTGTTCATGTCGCGCACCATGTACTGCTGATGAGCCTGCGAACGCCGCGCCAGCATGGTCGATACGAACGCCGTTCCTACCGATCCACCGACATTCCGGGCAAGGTTCGACAGGCCGGAGACGTCATTGTTCTGCGCGCGCGGCACACCGTTGTAGCTGATGGTGTTGATGGGAATAAAGAGGAAGGCCAGCGATGCGCCCTGCCAGACGCGCAGCCACATCACTGTTTTGAAGCTGGAGTTCAGCGCAAGCATCTGGTGCATCGCGATCAGCGAGGTAGCCAGCAGGATGAATCCAAAGCTGATCATGGCGCGCGGGTCGACTCGCGTAATCAGCAGGCCCACTACCGGCATCATGAACATGATGATGAGGCCGCCCGGCGACATAACCAGTCCAGCGAGTTCTGCCGTATAGCCCATCAGCGTCTGCACCAACTGAGGAATCAACACCGTCGACGCGTAGAGCGCAAAACCCAGTATAAACAGCAGGGCAAACGCGATCGCAAAGGACCGCCGCTTGAACAGCGTCAGATTCAGGATGGGCCGGTTTCCTCTACTGGCCTGGTAGAGCGACCAGATGATGAGCGAAACCAGTGCTACCGCGCAGATCACGATGAAGGATGTAATGATGTGCGATCCGAACCAGTCATCCTCCTGGCCCTTGTCCAGCACAAACTCCAGGGACCCGAATCCAAGCGCCAGCAAACCGAAGCCGATGTAGTCCAGGTTCAGACCCTTGCGCTTGCTCTCCGCCACTTCTGCAACAATGTGCGGCGGGTCTTCCACCATGCGCGAGGTCAGAATCAGCGAAAGGATCGCGACCGGCACATTGATAAAGAAGATC
>CAXTFT010000159.1:0-7960 GCA_964243585.1 uncultured Terriglobus sp. | reverse complement strand
CGCGACGGTCTACCAGATTGCGAACATGGCGGGACCGGCGGTGGGTGGGCTGCTGTTTACGCTGAGCCTGCCGGGTGCGGCAGCACGCTACGAGATTGCAGGTAAAAAGCATCACCACCACTTTCAATGCAACGATTGCGAGAAAGTGTACGAATTGAGTGGTTGTGATTTACCGCAGCGTGCCAACTTGCCCAAAGGCTTTCGCGTGACAGGGCATGAATTCTTCCTGTACGGAACGTGCGCCGACTGCCGGTAACAAATTGGTTTGTAGTTCCTCGACGAATGAATGAATGCAGAGCTTCTTGTCCGGGATGTCTAACGTGAGCGAACCCCTCACAATGTCATCCTGAGCGGAACGTAGTGGAGTCGAAGGATCTGCTTTCGTTCGCAGTAGTACTGCCGCCGAAGAAAGCCGGCCCTCCGGCTACGCATTGCGTGCTTCGCTCAGGATGACGATGGTTGAGTGCAGCATATCCTGCTGACGCCGAAGAAACGCAAGCTCAACATGAAGCGGACGCGATAGGATTGAGAACATAGCTTCACAATCAGTTGCCCAGACGGCTCAGCACACGCCTTCGCAGGTGCACCTTATCGCCTCGCTAAGGACGCCGTCCATGCCGTTCAAGGAAGGGTTTCTTATGCACTCTCGTTCTCTGGCTGCACGCCTCTGCTGCACTGCCGTGGCGCTGCTCTCGCTGGTGCATGGCAGCAGCCTTGCTGCACAGGCTCCCGTAGTAAATACCTACGACCCGCGAATTACCTTTGCTCCGCTTTCGCTACCCGATCCCGTCAATGCGTATCGCGGCAGCAACGGCGCGCCCGGCCCGGCCTTCTGGCAGAACGAAGCCAGCTATGAGCTGCACGCCGACCTGCAGACAACAGCCAAGCAGTTGAGCGCCACGGAAATCATCACCTACACCAACAACAGCCCCGACGTGCTGTCGAGCCTGTGGGTGCAGCTGGACCAGAACCTCTACAAGAAGGATTCGCGCTCACGCATCGCGAGCGGTGGTGGACGTGGGCGTCGCCGTCCCGGTACCCCGGAGCCTGCAACCCCGTTGGTGACAACCACCGACGGCTTTGCCTTCGACTCTGTCGAGATCGAGTCCGGCAAGCAGACCGCCAAGACCGACTACCTGGTCGACGACACCCGTATGCAGATACAGCTGGCGGAGCCGCTGCGCGCACACGGCGGTCAGTTGAAGATCCATATCAAGTATCACTACGCCATCCCCGGCGTGTGGGGCGGGCGAACCTCCTGGGGCATGTCGAAGCAGGGCGAGATCTACGACATGGCGCAGTGGTACCCGCGCATGGCCGTCTATGACGACCTGCGTGGCTGGGACACGCTGCCCTACGTCGGCGCGGAGTTCTACCTGGAGTACGGCCACTTCGATTACTTCCTGACCGTACCGTCGAACATGATCGTGGCCGGTTCGGGCGAACTGGTGAATCCGAAGGACGTCCTGACCAAAACCGAGATGGATCGCCTCGACCAGGCCCGCAAAAGCGATGCGACCGTTTACATTCGCAAGCCGGAAGAGGTGAAAGATCCAGCCACCCGTCCCAAGCAGGATGGCACGCTGACCTGGCACTTTCACATGGATCACACCCGTGACGTATCGTGGAGCGCTTCGCCCATCTTTGTCTGGGATGCCGCACGCATGAACCTGCCGGAGGGCAAGACTGCGCTGGCGATGAGCGTCTACCCGCCGGAGAGTGTGGGTCCCAACAAGTGGGACAAATCGACCGAGTACGTCAAGAACTCCGTTGAGAACTTCTCAAAGCACTGGTACCCGTACGAGTGGCCGACCGCAATTTCGGTCGCAGGCTTCTCCACCGGCATGGAGTACCCCGGCATTGTCTTCGACGGCATCGATGACAAGGACGCCTTCCTGTTCTGGGTGACGGCGCACGAGATTGGGCACGACTGGTTTCCCATGATCGTCGGCTCGAACGAGCGTCGTCATGCCTTTATGGATGAGGGATTCAACACCTTCATCGATATCGAAGAGTCGGACCTGTACGCCAACGGCAAGTACGGTCCCAAGCGCGATAGCGAGTACTCCGCGGGCGGCGAGCCACCTGACACGATCCTGAAGGTACTCGACGATCCAAACGCACCCACGCTGATGGCACCTGCCGATACCTACCCGGGCCAGCTGGGACACACCGTCAGCTACTTCAAGGGCGCGTACGGCATGGTGCTGCTGCGCGAGCAGATCCTTGGGCCGCAGCGGTTTGACTGGGCCTTCCGCAAGTACATCCGCAACTGGGCGTACAAGCACCCCTCCCCGTCCGATTTCTTCCGCGCCATGAACAGCGAGGCAGGCGAAGACCTGAGCTGGTTCTGGAATGGCTGGTACTTGAACAACTGGAAGTATGACGTCTCTGTCGACAAGATAGACGGCAGCACCGTCACCATCACCAACCATGGGCAGCTCGTACTGCCGACGCCGGTGGAGGTCACGTTCAGCGACGGTACAAAGCAACGTGTAACTCTGCCCGTCGAGACCTGGCTGACCAAGGGCACTTACACGTGGACGCTGGAGAAGAAAACTGCAATCACTTCTGTCATGGTCGATCCAGACCACAAGCTGCCGGACGATGACCGAGGTAACAACCAGAAGCGCTCCTAAGATCGCTCACGCAGGGAAGCCGTTGCCGCTTAGCAAGCGGCAGCGGCTTTCCTGTTCGCGCAGCATTCCTGCATTGCAAATGCATCATGCGTTCGCGGCAATCCCGTTCAGCTTCTGCAGCACATCTTCCGGCAACTCCAGAGCAGCAGCCGAGATGTTCTCATGCAGGTGTTCCACGGACGACGTGCCGGGAATCAGCAGGATGTTCGGTGAACGATGCAACAGCCACGCCAGCGCAAGCACGATGGGTGTGACGCCAAGCGACGCAGCCGTGTCGTTCAGTGTGGCGGACTGGAGCGGCGAGAAGCCACCGATCGGGAAGAATGGCACGTAGGCCACGTCCTCCGCAGCAAGGCTGTCGATCAGGGCGTCATCCACGCGGTGCGCCACGTTGTAGTAGTTCTGCACGCAGACGATCTTTGCGATGGGCCGTGCTTCATCGAACTGCGCCTGCGACACGTTGCTGAGCCCAAGGTGCTGGATCAATCCCTCCTTTTGCAGTTCCGCAAGCGCAGCCAGCGGCTCCTGGATGGACGTGTCGTCGGGTCCGGTAACGCCGCCTACCCGCAGGTTCACCACCGGCAAAATCTCAAGGCCGAGATTGCGTAGATTGTCCTCGACCGATTGCCGCAGGAAGGCAGGCGTGGTGTCCATGATCCACGAGCCATCGTCGCCGCGCTTTGCACCCACCTTCGTCACCAGCGTCAGGTCCTCGGCATACGGATGCAGTGCCTCGCGGATGATCTGGTTGGTGATGTGTGGACCATAGAAGTCGCTGGTGTCGATGTGATTGACTCCGCTCTCTACCGCCTCGCGCAACACGGCGATGGCTGCATTTCGGTCCTTCGGGGGACCGAAGACGTGTGGGCCTGCCAGCTGCATCGCTCCGTAGCCCATGCGATTCAAAGTCGTGGCGCCGTCGCCAAGGTGGAAAGTGCCGCCCAGTGCTGTTGCTGTACTCATAACCAAGCCTCCTGTAATCTCTTGCTGTTAGATGAAGGAAGCTTCAGGTTTGGAGTTCGCATTTGAGCAAGGCCACTGCCAGTGTGTTTCAGCCAAGAAAGACGCCACTGCAGGCCCGCTCTACAGCGACCGTGGATGCGATTCTGCAGGCCGCTGTTCAGGTTTTACTGGCGGAAGGCAAGGGCCGCCTGACGACGACGCGCATTGCCGCCCGGGCGGGCGTCTCCGTGGGTACGCTGTACCAGTACTTTCCGAACAAGAGTTCGCTGCTGCAGACGCTCTTGAGAGAGCACCTGGACCGCGTCGCAGTCGCTGTCGAGACCGCCTGCCAGAGCACGAGGGGAGCTTCGCTGGACAGGATGGCAGAGGCAGTCATCGCTGCCTTTGTGCAGGCCAAGTTCCGGAACATCGAGACCAGCGTGGCCCTGTACACCGTCAGCGATGACGTTGACGGAAAACGCGTTGGAAGAGAGATGCACGTGCGCGCGGTGAGCGCTATGGCTGCCCTCTTGCTGACCGCCCAGAAAGCACCGATCCAGGATCCTGAAATGGTCGCAGCTACACTTTTGAGCGCCATGACAGGCGTTAGCCGCAGCATGCTGGAGGCTGGAACTCGGCAGCATACGCTGATGACCATGCAGGCGGAGCTTACACGTCTGGCAAAGGCGTATCTTCAGGCTTCGGCAAAAGGCTGACAGACACTACGCGAAGATTCGTAGTGAAAGGGCACTTCGCCTGTCGGTCCCCTACAAAGCCGGAGCTCGTAGGAAGCTTTGCAACGAACTTCCAAGCGCAAGCATGGCAGGGCGCACGGTGAACGCTGCATGCAGGGTGTTCATCGCCAGATTGCCTTGCGATGTGGGAGCAGCCAGGTGCAGCCGGGCCAGAACAACGGCATCCGCACCAAAGGGCGAGCCGCCGTTCTTTGCCTGAGTTTCGTGGCAGGTATCGCATGTTGCCGGAGCACTCTTCGCCTGGTGGCAGGCGATGCAGCCGCCCATCGACATGTCCTTCACCGGCGCGATCGCAACCGCATTGGACACGTCACCATGGCAGTCTTCGCACTTGTTACCTGCGGAGGTGTGTGTCTTGTGGCTAAAGGTCACAAACGACGGCACACGGTAGACGCGCGTCCAGGCGATGTTCTCGTTTGCCTTGGCGGCCGCGGCAATGCGCTGAACGTCCGGTTTGTCGGTCGCAATGGCGACGTGGCACATCATGCACTTGGTGGGCTGCGGCATGGCCAGCGCGACACCGGTCTTGGTGGGCTCGTGGCAGTCATTGCAGCCCAGTTTCGCGGTCTGCACGTGCAACTTGTGATTGAACGGAATGGGCTGGTCAGGGGCTGCTGCCGTTGCTGCGGCGGGGCCGGGTGCAGATGTTTTCACCTGAGGTGTATCTGGAGCCGCGCCCGGCTCCTGTTGAGCATGCAGGCCCAAACCGCAACCCAGCACCATTGCAAATGTCAGTAACCAGATGCGCAGTTTCAAAGGAATACCCCGGACGTAGACAGTGCCGTTCTCCACGCGGAAAACGGCACTCGTTTAACTTACCAAGTCTACTCTTCGGGTGCAGGAAAGTCCTGCTTAGAAGCTGTGTGCGACGCGCTTAGACGTTGCCTTTTTTCATCTCATCCGCAAGATACTCGGACGCCCGCATAGCCAGGGAACACATGGTGATGGTGGGGTTCTGCCAGCCCGCGCTTGGGAAGACGCTGGCATCGGTAATGAACAGGTTTTTCACGTCGTGGCTCTGGTTGAACTGGTTTACGACGCCCTTCTTCGGGTTGTCATTCATGCGCGCCGTGCCCTGCTCGTGGATGCTGTAGCCGGGCGGGTTGAACTGGTAGTTCTTCGCCAGAATCTCAAAACCGGCAGCCTCAGCCATGGCGGCAGTCGTGTCCACCATGTCCTTGGCCATGTTCACTTCATTATCGGTGTACTTCGTGCTGATGGTCAGCGTCGGCATGCCCCAGGCGTCGACCACCTGCTTGTTCAGGGAAACGTGATTTTCGTAGTGGCCCAGCGTTTCGCCCATAATGTTCGTGGTGAAGCTGCTGCCGTTGTACTCTTCCAGCTTCTTATCTAGTGCTGTGCCGTACTCTGCAAACCAGCGCGGGTCCATGGGACCGTTGCTGCTGGAGACATTGACTGCGTAGCCGCGCAGGAAGCCCGGCGTCTTGGTATCGAGATTGCGGAAGCGTGGAATCAGCGCACCGCCGCCAATGACGCTACGACCGCCCTTGCCGCCACGTGCCTCGGGGACCGAGGCCGCGATGCCTGCACCGTAAATCTGGTCGGTAAGATGGTGACCCAGCACGCCGCTACCATTGCAGATATCGGAGATCATCAGCAGCCGGGTCGTTTCCAGCGTGCCTGCCGCAACGATGACAACGCGAGCCTTGAGCGTGAACTCGCGGTGCGAATGGCGGTCGATAAAGATGACACCATCGGCCTTGCCGGTGGACTTGTCCAAGGTAATCTGCCGCACAATGCTGTTCGGGATCATGGTCAGCTTGCCCGTCGCAACTGCGTCCGGGATCAGCAGGTTGATGGAAGCTGCCATGCCGCCCGTGCCCAGCGAGGAGCGCGGCTTGGTCACTGGTACGCCCATCTTCTTACCGGCATCCACGAAGCTCTGCATGGCCTTCGACCAGGGCGACTTGTCCTCAACAAACTTGCCGTCCGGGTACTGCGGCAGCTTGTCATAGGCGCCCTGCACGCGGAAAATCGCTTCCACGCGTGGATAGTACGGCTCAAGGTCTTTGTAGGAGATGGGCCAGTTCTCGCCGAACCCGTCATGGTCCTTGCACTTGAACTCGTAATCACTGTGCCGGAAAGACTGGCGGCCCCAGTAAGGCGAACGGCCTCCCACGGTGCGCACACGAACCCAGTTGTACTGCTGCCCCGCAGGGTAGTTGTAGGGGATGACTTTTTCATCGACCCACTGGTTTGCGCTGAACTCCGATGCCTGGAAAATGTGCGGGTGGCGGCCTGGCGCATCGAATCCGCGATACGGCAGTTGCGAAGCCGGCTTCAGGTTACGGTCGCGTTCCCAGTTAATCACCGGCCCTGCGTCCAGCATGGTGACCGCAATGCCCTTTTCCGTGAGAATCTTTGCGGCCATGCCGCCGGTGTGACCCGATCCGATGATCAGGACGTCTGCCTTTTTAGTTGCCATTACTTGACTGCTTTCTTGGCTGAGTAGCGTTACGCGTGAGCATGCCGGGAGAGCGGCGCAGACGACTTTGGCGCACCGTTGCTGACCCATGTGTCGATGCCGGGATCGATCTGCGATACGAACAGACCCACACCGGGCGTGCGCTCGCCTGCCACTTCCGCGGCTTTGGCGTAAGCGGGGGAGTTCAGGGTCGCTTGGCGAACATCCCGATGCACCTGGTTGATAAACAGGAGGTGCGGCTCCGTCGGTGGATGGTCATTGATCCACGTCCGCAGATGCGGGCGAATGACCATGTCGGCCTGCTTTGCATCCGCTTGCGCAAACGACACCTTGCACTGCTTCATGCTGTCGGCATTCAGACGATCAAGTCCGTTGTTGTACATGGCCTGCCGGTCCGCGGGAGAGGCACCAATCAGGAAGTCCAGAAACTCCGGCGCACCCGCGTCGAGCGCACCAGGATAACCTTCGCCGCCAGGCATTAGAACCTTGCTGAACGCCACCAGCGTGGCGTAGCGCGCCGGGGTGAAATAGCGCGTGTCCGTGGAGGCCACCGCGTCCGGCTGTGTCAGGGGAATGTTTGGCGTGTGAAATTGGGCCTGCTGCTGCAGCCGCGACGTTGCCGCAGGAGCAGATGCCGTGTTAGGCGCTGTGGCCTGCGCGCCCTGGTCCACAACGGGGGTGTCCGCTGGACTTTGCGCCTTGGGCGTTGCCTTTTGCTGTCCGAGTGCCGTGCCGGCCGCGGCAGATGCCACGGCAAAACCTTTGACGAAATCGCGCCTCTTCATGCCCGAAATAGTAGTCGCGCAAAGAGACGACCGTCAACCGGTGCGTCAGTTCCGGTTAGTTGTCGAGGCAATGGGAAGGCCGGGCATCTGCCCGGCCTTCCCATTGCACTGTTTCCGTTTAGAGTCTGCGCTACGCGAGGTCGAAACGGTCCAGGTTCATCACCTTGGTCCATGCCGCGATGAAATCGCGCACAAAGACCTCCTTTGCATCACTGGCAGCATAGAACTCGGCCAGGGCGCGCAGTTGCGAGTTGGAGCCGAAAACCAGGTCCGCAACCGTGCCGGTCCACTTCAGTTCGCCGGTAGCGCGGTCCTTGCCATCCAGGATGCCAGGGGCAGTCGTCGACTTCGTCCACTTGGTGCTCATGTCGAGCAGGTTGACGAAGAAGTCGT
>CAXTFT010000158.1:0-7964 GCA_964243585.1 uncultured Terriglobus sp. | reverse complement strand
TCACCGGCAAGCAGGCGTATCCGCCGCCCAACCCGGGCGCGGGTGGCGGCCTGATGTCGATGCTGTCGCCGCTTTACCCAAAAGACCCCATCGACGTGGGGGAACGCCTTCGAGCGTTACCGACTACAAACACCGGAGTGTTCGCAGATCTACCTGAACTACCCGGATGGACCGTCCTAAGCACACCAGGGCACACGCCGGGACACGTTTCTTTTTTCCGGGCGGATGACCGAACCCTCATTGTTGGAGATGCATTTTGCTCCACCAAACCGGAGTCGTTCTTCGAAGCAGCCCTTGTGCAACAGCCGGCACTACATGGACCGCCGTCCTACTTCACATCAGATTGGAGTGCAGCACGGGAGTCTGTTCAAAAGCTGGCACGTCTACGACCGCAGACAGTAGCACTTGGGCACGGAAAGCCTCTAAGTGGAAGCCACGTCGCTGATGAACTGCAGATGCTTGCAGATCACTTCATAGAGGTCGCGGTACCAGAGAACAGGCAAGCCAGATCAGCCTGAAGGCGCAGATTGCACCGCCTTCGAACAACGACAAACGTCCTGAGTGCAGATCACAAACTTCCTTTGCGTCTGAGGAGGTACATGCCCCATGCAGCAATGGTGCAGTTATCCATGACACGTCCGTCGCGGATCATCTGCTCGAACTCTTCTACACGCACGCGGTGCACGGTTAGGCCCTCTTCTTCAGCTTCCAGATCCATCTCACCGGGCGTCAGGTCTTCGGCCAGCCAAACGTGGTGCATTTGATTCATGGCACCGTAGGCGATCCAGTTCTTGCCGATCTGTGTCATACGACCCGCGCTTAGCCCCGTTTCCTCACGCAGTTCACCGCGTGCCAGTGCCTCGATGTCGATGTCGTGTCCGGCTTCCCAGCCACCCTGTGGGAACTCAAAGAAGCTGCCCTGCACCGTGTAGCGGAACTGGTACACCAGCGTGATAAAGTCACCCTCCGGCGTGTGTTCCAGCGGAATGACAATGCAGGCCGGGTCTTTGTCCAACACGCCGTACAAGCCGCGTTCGCCGCCTTCGCGCTCGATCACATCTTCGCGCACGTGCGACCATTTGTTCTGATACACCGTGCGTGTGCTGATGGTTTTGATCGGCACCGGGTCAGCGCACCTCGGCCTGCTGCTCACTGTCGGGCTGCAATACGTCGAGGTGGGATGGGTACTTTGGTGAGGCATGGATGGTGATCGTCTCCGCCTTGTAACTATCGGCGGGTGCGGTCATGATGTTAGCCACATAGGTCTGAGGATTGCGATCGTACAGTGGGAACCAGGTGGACTGCACCTGCACCATCATGCGGTGCCCCTTAAGAAAGGTGTGGTCCGCACCGTGCAGGCTCCACTTGTACTCTTCCACGGCGTCGGCCTTGATGGGCTCCGGCTTCTCAAAGCTCTTGCGGTATCGCCCGCGGAAGATTTCATCGACGATCATCAACTGGTAACCGCCCATCCCGCCGGGCGCGTCATCCGGGTAAACATCGATGAGCTTCACTACCCAGTCACCGTCTGTTCCCGAGGTCGACGCAAAGATGTCAGCGACAATATCGCCCGTCACTGTTGTGTCACGGTCCAGGATGGGTGAAGAAAAGCTGGCCTGATCGGGCCGCTTCGTGACGAACCGCTGGTCCTCCGCCAACCAGAAGCGCCACTTGGAGTCCTTGCCGTAGGTCGACTGTATGGGTCGTGCGCGGTATGGAACAGGGTTTGCAGGGTCTGAAGTGTACTTTGCTTCGAAGCTCACCTTGGGAGCAGTAAAGCTGAGCGACTTGTCCCCACCCAGGTACAGTTTGGCTGGGTGAAAGCCTGCTTTCGGCGGCCACTGCGCGTAGTGCTGCCACTGGTCGCTGCCCGTGCGAAAGCTGGCGGTGTCTTCAAGATGGAAACCGGGCCTGTCTTTCAGGTAGAGCTCGAAAAAAGGCGCTTCGATGGTCTTGCGGTACTCCGTTCCGGTGGGCTGGCCGAAATCGATAGCCCCGAGCTTCTGACCCGGCCCCGCCCAGCCGCCATGGTTCCACGGTCCCAGAGCGAGGAAGACCCTTTGCTGCGGGTCGCTGGCACCTTCTTCAGCACGTAGGTGCTTATACTCCTCCTGCGGACCCCACATGTCTTCCTGGTCGAACCAGCCGCCCACTTCCAGCGTGGGCACCTCTGGCTTGTGAAGATGTTCCTCGACCGCCATCGCGTGCCAGAAAGATGAGTACTGCGGCTCCGCAAGGAATCGTTTCGCCGTCGGCAGGGCGGTCATCTTCGCGTCAGCCGCCGCGCCTGCAAAGTTCACATGATTCAGAAAGTAATCAAAGGTGTCTTCGCTCATGCTGACGCGCTGATCATCCTTGGCCCGCTCCAGCTGCAGCACGTAGTCGTAACCGTAGGTCTGGCGGAATGCGCCGTTATGGAAGAAGTCGTCGCCCAGCCAGATGTTGGTCATGGGGGCCTGTGGCGAGATCGCCTTCACTGCCGGATGATGATCGACACCAGCCATCATGGCGAGAAATCCAGGGTATGAGACACCCAACACGCCAACACGGCCATTGTTGTTTGCGATGTTCTTCAGCATCCACGCGACCGTGTCGTAGGTGTCGCTGCTCTCATCCACCAGTTTGGGATCGGTGCGATCGCCGGGTACATGGGTCAGCGCCCGGTTCATAACGAACTGACCCTCCGAACCGTACTTACCTCGGATGTCGGCAAACACGAAGATGTAGCCGCTTGCCGCCAGTTCCGGCTTGGAGCGTGGCACACCCTGGCTTGATCCATTTGCTCCATACGGCGTGCGAGACATCAGGATGGGCAGCGGCGTACCGGTCTCAGACCCTTGCGGACGCACGATCACTAGGTGCAGCTTTACGCCGTCGCGCATGGGTACCATGGCCTCGCTGCGCACGTAACCGTTGGCAGCTTCATTGCTGCCGGGTGCAACCTGTGCAGCTGCGGACACATGCACGGTTGCAGTAAGAGGCAGCCCAAAGAGTGGAAGCAGGGCAGCAGAACGCAAGACACGAAGAGACATCCGAAAGGCTCCTGAAGATTGCTGCTGCTGTCACTTGCCTGTCAGATTGCCGGGGGAGGCCATGCATTGCCACCCGGCCTTGTTGTGCGAACCATCGCAGAACGGTCGCTTCTCGCTCAAGCCGCAACGGCACAGCGAAACGGCAGGCTTGCCACTCAGGTCCCACGCGGCACCATCTGCATCTACAAGATGAATGGCGCCTTCTATGCGCAGTGGACCATTGGGACGAACGGTGATGCGGACGGGTTCCTGCTCAGCCATGCTGCTGCTCCTTCGAGACACCGGCAGGCGAACGACAACGCAGTGGTCAGTTCGCCGTTTGCAGGTATTTCCGCAGCATAGCAGAGCATGCGCAGCAGTGTGACTATTGCTCTGTCACACTGCTGCGCATGTCCGGGGTTTAGCTGTTAAGCAGCAATGACATACGCTCATCCAGACGTATCCTGAGCGAGTTTGCAAGCTCTTTTACCTGACGTATCTTTTCTGTCATGGTTGGGGGTACGGCAGTTTCGCGCAGCATCATGTCGCTTTGCAGCAAAAGGCTTGTGATGGTGGACTTTAGGTCCTGTGCCACCTCGTTCGCTGCCACGCGGCGACCCATGATCTCCGCTTGCTCACGATTTTCAAGCAGGTTTCGCAGCAGGCGCACAACACCCGCTGCACCAAGGCTTGCAAGGTTTATCTCAAGCGGCACTGCAGCGCCTGCGTTCTGCCACACCATGTCAGACGTCGTCATCTCAGCGTCCGGCAATGCGGTATCCAACAAAACAGCAGTTACAGCTCCGCGGCGAAGCCTGGCCAACGCAGCCCTTCGACTGCGTGCAATTTCAACCACGGCATCTGCGTCACGAGAGAGGGCTCGCGCAAGATTTTCCGCACCCTCAATCGAAGTCACGATAAGAACTTTCTTTTCCATTCCGCCTTGCTCCCCCGACGGTAAACAGAAAATGGGCAAAGGCAGTAAAAGGCAGAAAAACAAGTGGTACAAGGTGTACTTTGCGGATCAGGGGTTTATATCCCTGATCGCGGAAAAATCAAATCACTCTGTAATGCCGTACTCTTTCAATTTGCGGTACAGCGTCGTTTTGCCGATGCCGAGCAGTTTCGCGGCCATCAACTTGTCGCCACGCAACTGGCGAATTGTATGCAGAATGGCCTCACGCTCCAACTCAGCAATAGAGACAATGGGCGCAGGCGCACGGCGGTCCACGGCAGGCTGTCCCACGACCGTTGCCGTCGGCTCCCGCGTATCGACACGCACAAGCCCCTTAAGGGGACCTTGTGAAATTGCCAGGCCCTGCAGTTGGCTGGGCAGATCGCTCGTATGCAGGATAGGTCCGCTCGACTTGGTGCATGCATGCTCAATACAGCTTTCCAGTTCACGGACATTACCAGGCCAGTCGTAACGCATCATGACCTGCATGGCATCTGCGGCAAATCGGTACGTCATGGAGCTCTCACGTCGCAGGCGTTCCAGAAAGTATTCTGCCAGCACGGGAACATCCTGCTTACGCTCGCGTAGCGGCGGTATCCGGAGACTGACAACATTCAACCTGTAGAAAAGATCTTTTCGGAAGGCGCCCTGATCCACCAGGGCAGACAGGTTGCGGTCTGAAGCTGCCAGCACCCTTACCGTAACCGGCACAGCCTGGTCTGCTCCTACCGGACGAACCTTTTTGTCCTGCAGGGCACGCAACAGCCTCCCCTGCAGATCCAACGGAATTCCACTCACGCCATCCAGAAAAAGGGTCCCTCCTTCTTCCGTAGCGAGTGCTCCTTCTTTTGGCCTGCTTTCCCCAGTGTTCGGGCTCCGTACGTAACCGAACAATTCGCCTTCCAGCACTGTTGCCGAAAGTTGTCCGCACTCCAGCGTCGTAAAGCGTCTGCTCGCATGAGGTCCGCCAGCGTGGATTGCACGCGCAACCGCCTCTTTACCGCTTCCATCCTCGCCAAGAATCAGCACGGGGTGTGAGGCGCTTGCGACCTTCTGCACAATGCGGTGAAGCTTTTCAAGCTCTGGCGATGTACCAATCAGCACACCCCCGGTGTGCGCCTTCAAATGTCCCTGGATACGCTTGCTTTCAATTTCAAAAGAACGGCGCTGACCTGCTCGCTCCAGAACACTGGTAAGTTCGTCCATGGCGAAAGGCTTTGTAAGGTAATCCGTAGCACCAATCCGCATGGCTTCAATCGCGGATGTCACCGTTGCAAAAGCCGTCATTACGACAACAGATGACCTGGGCCTGAGACTGCGAATCTCCTCCAGCAGTGAAAGGCCACCCGCAGGCATCTTGAGGTCCATCAAGATCACGTCAGCTGAATTTTCCCGCACATGCGCCCTTGCGTCCGTCGCATTTCCAGCCGTGTGCACCTCGAAACCCATGCCCCCGGCTATCTCCCCGCAAGCCCTTAGCACGGGAAGGTCATCATCCACGATCAGGAGGCTTACCTTGTTCAACGACGTATGGCTATCAGCATCTTCGTACAAGGGTGCAACCAGGTGTTGCGGTGGAGTGACCTGTACCGGCGCAGACATACCTGTGGTTTTGGCACTTCCTGCTGCAACCGATGCTGACCCAGCAACGGATGAACGCTCACCAGCTGATAAATACGAGTTTGTGCGCCCTTCGGTCATCTTTTGGAAGGTTACCTTCACATCTTCAGTAATATTGGCAAAGTAACCGATAGTGCAGAGAAAGTCTATTGTGGAACTCGGTTCCTTTGCGCTGTGGTGTAGAGCATGTGCGTGAGCTAACCACTGGAGTTCGCTGTCCTCGTGAGCGATACTTTAAAGGTGAACAATACCTTGGAAAAGTCAGGATCCGTTTTCCGGTCGAATGACCGTGCGGCTGACGCACTTCGTAGCATTCGCATGACTCCCGACTTCGTAGCGACCGCTGAGGGGTCCGTGCTCATCGAGGTCGGCAATACGCGCGTTCTTTGCAACGCCACGGTCGAGCAGTCCGTACCGGGCTGGCTGCGGAACAGCGGCAAGGGATGGGTAACGGCGGAGTACAGCATGTTGCCACGAGCCACCCTGACACGCACGCCGCGCGAAAGCGAACGCGGAAAAATAGGTGGGCGCACGCATGAAATTCAGCGTCTGATCGGGCGTTCCCTGCGCAGCGTGGTTGATCTAAAGGCGCTTGGCGAACGCTCCATCATCCTGGATTGCGATGTGCTGCAGGCAGACGGCGGAACCCGCACCGCGGCGATCACCGGTGCCTGCGTTGCCCTTGCCATGGCTCTGAACCGGCTGGTCGCTTCTGGAACCCTGGCGAAGTCTCCCCTGAAGGAACTTGTCGCCGCGACCTCTGTCGGCATAGTCGAAGGGAATATCCTGCTTGATCTTGCCTACGAAGAAGATTCGCAGGCCGAGGTCGACATGAACGTTGTCATAACGGCCTCTGGCGGCCTTGTGGAGACGCAGGCAACGGCTGAACGTGGAACATACACCCGCGCGCAACTGGGGGCGATGCTGGACTACGCGGAGCGCGGTATCGCAGGCCTGATCCGTCTGCAGCAGGACATTCTCGCGCTATGATCCTGGCTGGACCGGCACAGAAGAACCCGCATCTGGTGCTGTGTTTGCATCTTACATGCTGCAGGAAGCAGAATTAAGTACACGAAGGACGTGCACCAGATGAAACCCACACCAGGAAAACTCGCAGGCCTGAAGGCCGTATCCGACGCGCGAGGGGTGATTGCCGCCGCCGCCATGGACCAGCGCGGGTCACTGCAAAAGTCGATTGGTGCCGCCCGCGGAACCGATGCAAACGCGGATGATCTGATCGTGTTCAAGGAACTTGTGACCAAGGTGCTGACACGGTATGCGTCCGCAATTCTACTTGACCCGGAGTTCGGCCTGCCCGCGGCACGCCAGCGGAATGATGCTGGCCTGTTGCTGGCATATGAGAAGACTGGCTACGACTCCAGCACGCCCGGCCGCTTGCCTGACCTGCTGGACATCTGGAGTGTTCGCCGGTTGAAGGAAGCGGGTGCTGATTGCATTAAAATCCTGCTGTACTACACCCCGTATGAAAAGCCCGAGATCAATGAACTGAAGCATGCCTGGATTGAGCGTATCGGCGATGAGTGCAACTACCACGACATACCCTATTTCATGGAACCTGTCGGCTACGACGAAAACGGAAAAGGCGAGAAAACGCTTGAGTACGCGAAGAAGAAACCCAGCGTTGTTACTAAAACCATGGAAGAGTTCGGAAAAGATCGCTACTCCATTGACATTCTTAAGGTAGAAGTGCCGGTCGAGATGGGTTTCGTTGAGGGCACCGTCGCTTACAAGGGCGAAAAGGCCTACACGCGCACCGAAGCATTGCAGTTATTCCGCGATGCAGAAAGTGCAACAGACAAACCCTTCATCTACCTTTCGGCGGGTGTAACCAATCCTATTTTCATCGAAACACTGACCCTGGTCGGCGAGTCAGGAACAAAGTTTAGTGGTGTTCTATGCGGCCGAGCCACCTGGTACGACGGCATCAAGATTTACGCGACGGAAGGCGCAAAGGCCTTTGAAACATGGCTGAATACGACCGGTGTGGAAAACATCAAAAACGTGAACGAAGCTCTGAAAGTAGCCACTCCCTGGTACACGAAGTTAGGGGCATCCAGCCTGGAAGAACTTGGTTAGGCGAGTTTCTCAACAGCGGCAAGACTTCTATAGAGCGGCCTTGCTGCTGATACCTGCTCCCCGGTTAGTACGGGAATCGTCACTGCCACTACTCCCACTCGATGGTACCGGGAGGTTTCGACGTAATGTCGTAGACGACACGATTGATACCGCGAACCTCATTCACGATGCGGTTTGAGATCACCCGCAGGACCTCATATGGCAGCGGCACCCAGTCCGCCGTCATGCCGTCTTCGCTGTGCACGGCGCGGATGGCACAGGTGTACGCGTAGGTGCGCTGG
>CAXTFT010000157.1:0-8061 GCA_964243585.1 uncultured Terriglobus sp. | reverse complement strand
GCGGCACCGCAAGCCATGCCGGTTGGTAAGGTCATCGATGGCCTTACTGTGACCGGGCGAGGTGGCAACCAGATTCCCATTCGCATCTATGTGCCAAGCGGCAGCGGTCCGTTTGCGGCAGTGACGTACTACCATGGCGGCGGCTTCGTGATCGCGACCATTGACACGTATGACGCCAGCGCACGGGCCCTGTGCAACTATGCCAACGCGATTGTTGTTTCCGTGGAGTACCGCAAAGCGCCGGAGGCACCATTTCCAGCGGCACACGACGACGCTATTGATGCCTACCGCTGGGTGACCAACAACATTGGCACTTACAACGGGATCCCCACCAGGGTGGCTGTTGCGGGTGAAAGCGCGGGTGGCAATCTGGCGCTGGAAGTTTCGCTGGCAGCACGTGGGCAGTTTCAGATGCCGACACATGAGCTGCTGGTCTATCCGGTTACAAACAACTTCTATTCGACGGCCTCGGCCAACATCTACACCAGCGGATCCCTGCCTCTGAATACGGCCGCCCTTATCTACTTTGCCAAGCTATATGCGGGCAACGCTGATCCAAACGATCCTGGGCTGCTGCCGATCTACGCAAACCTGGCGGGCCTGCCGCCAACAACAATCCTTGCAGCGGAATTTGACCCATTGCTGGGCGATGGGCAACTACTTGCACAAAAGATGACGCAGCAAGGCACTAGCGTCGATTACCAGCTGTACACCGGCGTGACACACGAGTTTTTCGGCATGGGCGCCTATGTAGCCAAAGCGAAGACAGCAGAAATGTATGGCGCTTCCAAGCTGGCCAACTCATTTTAATTGCTTTGTTGTGCAGCACAGGGAAAGGCCGTCAACAATGTTGGCGGCCTCTGCGCTAGCAAGCGAGAAGCTCACTCGGCCATGGCCAGCATCTCTTCTTCGTTCTCGACGATTTCTTCGACATCTTCAACCGGCTCGCCCAGCTTGATGCCGTAGCGCGGTGCAAGCTCCGGCGCAAACCTTGCGATGTCATTGCGCAGCCGAATCAGCGACAGGTCCTTCGCCTTGCTCTCCAACATGATGTCGGTTTCCAGGTGCTGGATGGAGCGCAGGAAGGTGAGCGTTTCGAAGGGGTTGTTGTAGTCGGCGTGGCCGGTCCAGATGGGCGGCTGCAGCACGGTCTCGATCAGGCCCGTCTTCTTGCTCTTGCGCTTGATCTCGCGCATCTCCGTGCGTGCGCAACTGAAGTGCATTTTGGGGCGCACGCCGGTGGGCCATGTCTTCAGAAAGCGGGCCAGTGTGTCGACCAGTGGCAGGCCCTCCGGGTTCATGCACCAGTGGTGCTGGTAATCGAAGACGCACTTCACGCCCGTGCGCTCGTGGATGGACAGCACGTCGGCTGCAGAGAAGCGAATGTCGTCATTCTCCAGCACCATGCGCCGCTGGATGGGTTCGCTCAGGCGTGACCACGTCTTGACCCAGTTGTCGCAGCCCAGTGCGCGATTGCCGTATGCGCCGCCCACGTGGATGACCATGATCGCCTCGGGCGGCAGCTCCATGTAGTCCAGCATGGTGGCCTGCGACTGCAGGTCGGCAATGGATTTCTGCGTCAGGGTCTCGTTGTCGCTGTTCAGCACAATGTACTGCGAGGGATGGAAGCTCAGCCGCAGGCCCTGTGCTTTTGCCAGCTTGCCCACGTGCTCCAGGTCGGCACGGCTCTCCTCCACCATGTTGTGGAACTGCGGCATGTCCGGATGCGTGTGGTACGGCGCCAGGTCGCTGCTCATGCGGTACATGCGGATGTTGTGCTGCCGGAGGTACTCGAAGGTCTCGCACATGTACCCCAGCGAGACGCGCAGGTGCGGGTTCAGCCGCCAGCCGCGGGTGTCGTTGCTCTTCAGGTCCGGTCGGCCCATGACCTTTACCGGGAAGCCGAGTCGCATGGCATCGGCAGGGAAGGGCGGCATGGTCAGGCCGTTCTCATCCTGCGCGGGCCAGCCGCACGAGGCCATGGGATGGGTCAGGCGGCGCTCGTCGGCAGCGGCGATCTCAGCCTTCTGGCGCTCGCGCGCGGCCTTTACGTTGGCCTTCTTCTTCGCAAGCTTCTCTTTGGCCTTGCGCTTCTCTTCGCGCTCCTGCTGTGCTGGGGTGAGCGGCTTCGCGGCGTGCTTCGCGGGCTTTACAGTGTTAGCGGCAGTTTTTTTTGCGGGCATCAGGAGAGTTTGATGCTGGTTGTCGTCCGCTTTGTCCGAGCTTCTGCCGTGCCCTTTGCCAAGGATGAGGTCCTCTGTCGAAGCGTGAGCCGGGAGCCCGACCGACCCTTATGGACCGGAGTGGGCCTCGCCTGGATGAGCAGATCGGCCGAGATGCCAAGCTGATCCCGGAGCCGACAAATCATGGGTAGGGTAAGCGTCCTTCGCCCTGTCATAATTTCTGAAACTCTTGCCCGACTCCCGATCAGCGGTTCGAGGTCTTTCCGGGATAGTCCCTGTTGATCCATGCGGAATTCAATCGCCGAAATTGGATCTGGCGCGTCGATCGCATGGTGTCTGGCTTCGTAGGCGTCAACCAGCGTGGCAAGCACATCGAGTTCGTCGCCTGCGGAAGATCCGGGGGCCGCTTCCATCAGCAGCTCGATTCTTCGGCGCGCGTTGCGATAATCTCCCTCTGTCTTAACGGGATGAATCTGAATACCGGCCTTCGTCATACTCCACCTTTTCCACATCGATCCGGTCGTATTCCCGGTGTGTTCCCAGCCACTTGATGAAGATCACCTGATAGGCAAAGTTGATCGACGCGACCAGCCTGTACTCGTTGCCGCGAATGTTGAAGACCACGCGACTGGCAGAGACGATACTTGCCGACCGATACTGCTGCTTCAACTCCGCCGAGGTCTTCCAGTCGGCTTTGGATACTTCGGCGTACCAGGCATCCAGATGATTCTTCAGAGATGCCCGCAGTCGAAACTCCACCCGCTTCTGCACAAAGCTGGCCAGGGTGGAACGAGCGATCACTCTCACACCTGTAAGTCTATCCAGATCCCGCCGTGGGAGCAATCCGGAGGATACGTGAGAAAATAGAGTACAAATGATCTCTGTTTCGAATGTCACGATGCGGTACGGCTCAAAGATCCTGTTTGAGGACGTATCCACGCAGTTTATTTCCGGTCGCCGCTACGGCTTGACCGGACCCAATGGTGCGGGTAAATCCACCTTTATGAAGGTGCTGACCGGCGAGCTTGAGGCGCAAAAGGGCAACGTCATCCGTCCGCGCAAGATCGGCGTGCTGCGGCAGGACCAGTACCAGTTCGACGCGCTGCGCGTGATCGACACCGTCATCATGGGCAATGCGCCCTTGTGGGCCGCCATGGAAGAGCGCGAAGTTCTCTACAACAAGGCAGACCTAACGGACGACGACGGCATCCGTCTTGGCGAGCTGGAAGGTGTGGTCGGCGACGAGAACGGCTACGAAGCCGAGAGCGACGCTGCCATCCTGCTGCAGGGTCTCGACATTCCCGACGAGGTGCACAACCGCACCATGGGCGAGCTGCAGGGCGGCCAGAAAGTCCGCGTGCTGCTGGCGCAGGCGCTGTTTGGCGCGCCGGAAGCGCTGCTGCTGGACGAGCCGACGAACTACCTCGATCTCGAGTCAGTCCATTGGCTGCAGGACTTTCTGCTCAGCTATCGCGGCACGCTCATCACCATCTCGCACGACCGGCACTTCCTGAACGCAGTCTGCACCCACACCGCCGACATTGATTACCAGACCATCATTACCTATCCCGGCGGCTACGACGACATGGTAATGCAGAAAGTCAGCGTCCGCACGCGCATCGAGAACCAGAATGAAGAGCGCTCCAAGAAGATCGAGCAGCTGAACGACTTCATCGCGCGTTTCAGCGCCGGTACACGGTCAAGCCAGGTGAACAGCCGTAAAAAGGAAGTGGAACGCCTTGCGACAACTGAACTCGCGCGCTCCAACATCCAGCGTCCGTTCATCCGATTTGACATGCTGCGCCCCAGCGGTAAGAACGTGCTGGATGTCGAAGCCGTCACCAAGACCTACGACACGCCCGCTCCTGACGGTACGCACGGCCCCGTCATCAAGCCGTTTACTTCAGCCCTGATGCGCGGGGACAAGGTCATCCTGATGGGGCGCAACGGCACCGGCAAGACGACCCTGATCAAGTCCCTGCTCTCCGGCGTGCCGGACGTGCAGGACAGTGATTTTGTTCGGACCCACGGCACCGTCAAGTGGGGCCACGAGGCGCAGATCGGCTACTTTGCACAGGACCACACAGCGGCCATTGAAAAGGGCACCACCGTTGCGGAATGGCTGCACGGCTTTGACGGCAAGAAGTCCACGGAAGAGATTCGCGGCATCCTCGGCCAGATGCTCTTCCGCGGCGAAGAGGGCACCAAGAAGACCGACGCCCTCTCCGGCGGAGAGGCGGCACGATTGCTCTTCTGCAAGCTGATGATGCAGAAGCCGAACATCCTGATCCTGGACGAGCCGACGAATCACCTCGACCTGGAAAGCATCAACGCGCTGAACCAGTCGTTGCAGAAGTACGAAGGCACGGTGCTGCTGGTCACGCACGACCAGGATCTGATCGAAGAGGTCGGCACGCGTATTTGGCACTTTGAGCATGGCTCGGTCACCGACCACAAGGGACCGTATGAGGAGTACCAGCAGCAGTTGGCGATGACGGCTAAATAGCCGCCGTCATTGTTCGCCTGCAGCAGCCACCAGCGCATCAAGCGCCGAACTCTGTGATCCAGCATTTGTCTCTGTGACTGGCCCGGACCAGACCACACCAAGCTGATTGTCGGCGTTTCGGTCGTTCGCCCAGATGCTTACCGCATTCTCCGCAAAGAATGCGCGGTAGCGTGGCTCCTGCACCTGCTCATTCAGCTTGCGCAGGTTCCGCATAAAGATGCCCTTGAACTGGATCGCATCCGCACCACACTTCGGCTCACAAGGGTCGTGCAGCACGCCCTGATCGTCGGTCAGGTGCGCCAGTCCGGCATCGGCCAGAACGCGCGCCTCGGTCAGTAAGGTGTCCTCATGGCTGGCACGGTACCACTCAGTCAGCCCGCCCAGCACGACGCCCTGGTTATAGCTCCAAACGGTGCGACCATTGTTGCGGCAGGTGCCGTCGGTCTTGTCGATGACTAATCCATCGTTGACGAGATGATCCTTGTTGATCATGCCGGACGCCTGGAACCACTTCCATTCCTTCGCCGCCCAGTCGGCTGCCAGCGCCTTGTCCGCCTCGGAACCACGCCGGGCCAGCGAAGCCGCCACGGAGAAGAACAGTTCATTCGCAATGGCATTCTTGTAGTTGCGATCGCGGCTCCACCAGATGCCGCCGCCGCAGGTGTTGTCCCAGGCGGCGCTCATGTCCTTGAAGATGGAGCCCGCCATCGCCAGGTACTCCGGCTTGCCGGTCTGATCGTACGCGTCGACCCAGGCCAACGCCCACCAGCCCTCATCGTCGTAATAGTCATTTAGAAAGCCGGGGAAGCCGGTCATCTTCGTCAACGCGCCCGTCCGGTCAGCTTTCGGGATAGTGATCTGCGCCTTTGCAAAGGTGTTCGCCAGCACCGTCTCATTCGCGTGCGAACCGCTGGCTCGCATAGCGTCCACCAACATCGTGATCGCGTTGGCGGCGTTCCACCAGCCGGTGGTCTGGTACAGGCCGGTCTGCGGCACGTACCAGCGCTGCAGCGCGTCGGCACCGGCCTGCACACGGCGAAGCGCCTCTTGCCGGCTCACCGGGACAGAACCCTGTTGGGCTTGAACTGCCAGCGACAGGAGGAACACAAGCATCAGAACAATCGATGAGCGTATACGCATATCCACCGTTGTACTAGATCGTGAGGCTCCGATTACAAAATGTCTGGGGGAAGCATCGTTATACTTAGAATCAGGTGCCCGCAGCTGGGCGCAGAAGAGGACCAGCATGCCCCGGACCGAACACGAGAAAGCCGAATCGAAGAACGTCCTTGGGCAGCCCATGCAGACCTGCGGCAAGGACCCGCTGACCGGTTTTTACCGCGACGGCTGTTGTGATACCGGGCCGGATGACACCGGCGTGCACACCGTGTGCTGCATCGTCTCAGAGGAGTTCCTCGCCGTCTCAAAGCACCTGGGCAACGATCTATCCACGCCCATGCCGCAGTACGGCTTTACCGGCCTCAAGCCCGGCGACCGCTGGTGCGTCTGCGCTTCGCGATGGCTGCAGGTCTACCAGGCGGGCGCGGCCTGCCCGGTTGTGCTGGAAGCGACGCACGAGAACACCCTGAAGATCGTCAGTTTTGATCTCCTCCTGCAACATGCCGTAATTCCTGAAAAATTACATTAGGCTGGCTTGACACTCCTGCGGTGATCGCCGACTCTTGATCTATTCCACATTTTGCGAATCCGGCGGTGCGCGAACCCCTGCGCAACAAGACTGGATCGCACCTGTTCGCCACGACGACGAACGTATTCGCCGGCAGTCCTGAAAGGCTGGCCGGGTTTCAGGAGCGACGCACTTGAAGAACCTTTCTGTTTCAAAGAAGTCCCTGCAGGCAGCGGCCCTGCTGGTGAGCAGCCTTGCTGCGACGACCGGCGTGGCCCAATCGGCAGCCCTGGGTGGCATCGCCGGCGTGGTGCGCGACGCCTCGGGCAGCATTATTCCCGGTGCGGCAGTCACCGTGATCAACACCGGCACGGGTGCCAAGCGCGATCTCACCGCCGACAGCGACGGCCACTACGCAGCAGGGTTCCTCCAGCCCGGCAGTTACGAGGTTATCGTCTCCGCAGGCAGCGGCTTCGGACGTGTCGACCAGAAGAATATCGCCGTCACCGTTGGCAGCAACAGCTCTGTCGATGTTGCGCTTCCCGCGGCGAGTGTCTCTACGGAAGTCGTGGTCACCACGGACGCCGTGCTGGTCGATTCTGAGAAGACAGATCAATCGCAGGTCGTCTCTGAGGAGCTGGTATCTAACCTGCCGGTGAATGGTCGCCGCTTCGACAACTTCGTGCTGCTGACTCCCAACGTCATCCCCGACGGCACCAGCGGGCTGCTCAGCTTTCGCGGCATCTCCGGCTTGTACAACACCAACCTGGTGGACGGCGCAAACAACAACCAGGCCTTCTTTTCCGAGGCTCGCGGACGTTCCATCGGTGCGCCGTACGTATTCCCCATCGACGCCATTAAGGAGTTCCAGTCGGCAACCTCCAGCTACTCGGCAGAGTTCGGCCAGGCGGCTGGCGGTGTGATCAATGCCATCACCAAGTCCGGCACCAACCGCTTCCACGGCGATGCGTATGAGTATTACCGCACGCCCGGTTTCAACGCGCTGGACCCGACCAACAAGTACAACGGCGTCACCCAGAACAGCGCGATTTCTCTAGTCAAGACCATCAAGGTGCAGCACCAGTTCGGCGCGTCTATCGGCGGTCCCATCATCAAGGACAAGCTGTTCTTCCACGCCGTGTATGACGGTTACCGCCGCGTCAACCCCATCGTGTACCTGTCGACCTACAACAATGCGGCACAGCGTGTCGGCGATCTTGTTGCGCTGTGCGATGGTCGCACCTTTAACTATCTAACGCGCGGTAACGTTATCTATCCGTCAGTGATTCCCGGCATTAGCACCGGACAGTGCTCGCAAGCGGTCAGCTTCGTCGGTACTCAACTGGGGGCCTTTGCGCGCAACACAACGCAGGACATCTACCTGCCGCGCTTCGATTACCAGCTCAGCCCCAAGACGCACGTTTCCGCGTCGTTCCTGTTCGAGAACCTGAAGATTCCGAACGGTTACAACTCCGGCATCACCGTGAACAATGGCGGTATCTCGCAGAACGGCGGCATCAACTTCCACGAGCGTTTCCTGTTCGCGAACGCTGAGACCGCGCTGAACAGCCATAGCAACAATGTTGTCCATTTCCAGTGGTCACGCGACCTTGAAACCGCCAGCACTAACAGCGGCGGGCCTGCGCTTAACCTGACAAACCTGTTCTCATATGGCGAAACCAGCGCACTGCCGCGCGGCGCATTTCCTGACGAGCATCGCTGGCAGATTACCGACATCTACAACA
>CAXTFT010000156.1:0-8062 GCA_964243585.1 uncultured Terriglobus sp. | reverse complement strand
ACGCGTCATCATTCAGGAGCCATGCCAGCGGCAGCAGGCCTTCGACAAATGGAGTCCGCGCCGCCAGCTTTCACCGTTGCCGCCCAGCCAGCCGCTGTTCGCGCCCACATCGGGCCAAAACTCGTCCAGGTGCCCACCTATGCCATCCGCCTGCACGCGCAACTGGCGGCGCAGCCATCCCGCAGGCAGGACCTGGCCCAGAGCCACAGGCTGGAGAGCCATAGGAGGCATTCCACGCCTGGTTGATGCCTCCGCGACACCTGCGGGCATTCGGGACGTTGCAGCAGCAACGGTACTTGCTCCTGCCTGGCAGAACACGGCGGCTGATGCTCATTCGATCCTTCGGCAACACCTTAGCAAAGCGCACTAACACCTTGCACCCTCGGTGTCAGGTCTACTTATTTGCCAGACGTTCCAGACGCGCGGTACTATCCACGCTTAGTTGAGCCGAGGCAATTCCGTGCTGGACTCCGGAATGCATACGGAGCAACGAAGTCTCTTTCAAGCACCGGGAACAATATCGAGCAGCCCGGTGTCTACAGTTCCAGCTTCACCTCTCGCAGAACAGGGGTTGTCAAATGTTTGAAGATTCGCTGGTAGAGTCGTCCGGCAAGCTCAAGTCGAAGTCAAGCCGTTGGATGTGGGCGACGGCTGCGTTCAATCTGGCCATTGTCGGAACCATGATCCTTATTCCTCTGCTTTATCCTGAGGCGCTGCCAAAGACGATGATGACGTCGATGCTGACAGCGCCGCCACCTCCGCCTCCGCCACCTCCGCCACCTCCGCCAGCTGTCAAGCAGGTTGTGGTGAAGCAGGTAGCTGCGTTCGATCCCATGACGGCGCCTACAAAGATTCCCAAGAAGATCGACATGACCCATGAGGACCCACCACCACCCGCCACCGTTGCCGGCGTGGTAGGTGCCGGTATGGGTGCTGCTGGCGGCTCTGCAGGAGGCATCATGGGTGGCCTTGGTCTTGGAGCTGCTCCTACTCCCGTGGTCAAGGTTGAGAAGCCGAAGCCTACCGGCCCTGCAAAGATTTCGAGCGGCGTGATGGCTGGCCAGGTGCTGGTAAAGACCACGCCTGTTTACCCACCGATTGCAAAAGCGGCACACGTCTCCGGTGCGGTCATCCTGCACGCAATTATTTCCAAATCGGGTGCCGTGGAGCAGCTTTCTGTTGTCTCTGGTCCTGAAATGCTCCGTGCCAATGCCATATCTGCCGTGCAGAGCTGGAAATACAAGCCCTATCTTCTGAATGGCGAGCCGACCGAAGTCGACACGAC
Organism: uncultured Terriglobus sp.; assembly: GCA_964243585.1. Classification (GTDB taxonomy): domain Bacteria; phylum Acidobacteriota; class Terriglobia; order Terriglobales; family Acidobacteriaceae; genus Terriglobus. The sequence continues at coordinate 6,777 of CAXTFT010000156.1, read as the reverse complement.
CATTACCGTAAACTTCTCCTTCGGCGGCTAAGCCTTACGAGACGCCAAGCTTAGGCTTGCTGAAGAATTGCTTCTGATTCGTGGGACCTGGGCGTGCTCCAGGTCCTGCTCTACAACTTCATCGTGCACTGTTCGCACAACCAACCAGGAGGACTGATTCTCGTGATTCTCGCTCACGCAGCAGCTAGCTTCGCCCACGTTCCCGCCACTCTCGGCATGTTCTTTCAAGAGGGCGGCGCAGCCTCCTCCGGCTTTTCCGTTCTGGGCATGCTCAAGAACATGGGCTGGATCGATCTTGTCGTCGTCGGCATCCTGTTCATCATGTCCATCTGGTCCCTCGCCGTTATGATCGATCGCGCGCTTTACTTCTCGGCTGCACGTAAGCAGTCGCGTGAGTTTGCTCCCAAGGTCGCTGGTGCGCTGAAGGACGGACGTTTGGACGAGGCAATCAAGGTTGCCGACCGCTCCAAGAAATCGCACCTTGCGGAAGTTGTCACCGCAGGCCTGCAGGAATTTCGTTCCTATGGCTCTGGTGGCGCCATCTCCGATGAGCAGATTGAATCGTCCAAGCGTGCACTGGAGCGTTCCGAGGCAATTGTGCACGCCAAGCTGAAGCGCGGCCTGGGTTCACTGGCAACCATCGGTTCCACGGCTCCTTTTATTGGTCTGTTCGGCACCGTTATCGGTATCCTTCACGCCTTCCAGGAGATTGCAACCCAGAAAACCTCGGGTATCGGCGCGGTAGCCGGCGGTATCTCGGAAGCTCTTGTCACAACGGCCTTCGGTTTGCTCGTCGCAATTCCGGCGGTTATGTGCTTCAACTACTTCACAAATAAGGTCGAATCCTTTGACGTGGAGATGGACAACAGCTCGTCGGAACTGGTCGATTACTTCATCAAGCAGTCGCAGCGCTAAGCGGGACAGCCAAGCGAGGGCGTGGGAGGGTTGCTACAAGATGTAGCGGCTCTGCCCACAAGCTCATTCATTGAGTAGAGTCTCACAAGTAAATTGGAGTAGCTTCTATGGCACAGGCAACTCGCGACGAAGGCAAGAAGGTCAATTCAGACATTAACGTGACACCAATGGTGGACGTCATGCTGGTGCTCCTGATCATCTTCATGGTCGTCACTCCCATGCTGAACAACAAGGTCAATGTTGAGCTGCCGCCGTCCACCGCGGCCGTCATCATGGAAGACGCGAATAAGGAAGATTCAGTGATTGTGGCAGTTACACGCGATGGCAAAACCTTCCTTGGCGGTGACCAGGTGAACGGCGACGATATCGGCGCGAAAATTACTGCAAAGCTTGAGAATAAGACTGACAAACGCGTTTACTTTCGCGGAGACCAGCGTGCGAACTATGGCAAGGTCATGGCCGCGATCGACGGCATCCGTACCGCGGGTGTAAGTCAACTAGGTATGCTGGCAGAGAAGCCGCTGATCTAACAGCTTTTTACAACAGTAGCAGTGGCCGGTAACGGCCAAAGGAGATTCACCATGGGTATGGGAGGCGGAGGCGGTAGCGGTGCACGGTCGGATATCAATGTGACCCCGCTGATCGACGTTCTTCTGGTGCTGCTGATCATCTTCATGGTCATTCAGCCAAACACGGTTCGTGGCTTGGATACGCTGGTGCCCCAGCCGCCCAAGAAGCAGGACCTCAACAAGGATGTGGACACCCGGACAATCGTGGTTCAGGTCCAGCCGAACGGAGCTGCAGGACCGTCATATAAAATTAACGAAGATGCAGTTAACCTTTCGCAAATGACAGAAAAGCTAACCGAAATTTTTGCCACTCGGAATGACAAGGTTATGTTCGTAAAGGGTGACAAGGATCTGGACTTCGGCCAAGTTTTGCCGGTCATCAACGACGGCCACGCGGCTGGCGTTGATAACATCGGCATCATCACGCCAGCGGTAGAAGCTGGTAAGTAAATTGGGTTCAGCGGGAGGACGATGAGATTTCATCGTCCTTTTCGTATTTTTTGGTATAGCTTCTAGAGACACCTGTTCTGTTCCATGATTCTCATGCATTCCAGTTTGGACTGCTCTTTACTTCTTCCACTTGCATCGCTCCGGCAACACGCATTGAGGCAGTTTGAGTCGCACCAAAGGTTTACTCGAGTGCGTTCCTCTGCTAAAAGCTGGTAAGCTGTGTTCGTCTGCGGGTACAATCATGTCCACGCGAAGGCAATGCTTTCTGCGTTTTACCGACACTTTGCTCGTATGCGGCATTTGAAGGAGATCTTCGCTCAATGAAAGTAAACGCACGCGTTTCCGCTACGGCCGCGCTTCTGCTGTCGCTTGGGATGCTGACGGGCTGCAACCAGCTCAAGGCTCGCGACCAGCTCACCAAGGGCGTCGCGGCGTTCAAGAATGCGCAGTATGAGCAGGCGATCAACGCTTTCCAAAAAGCCATTCAGTACGACCCGAATTACCTGGATGCCAAGCTGTACCTTGCTACGGCTTACTCCTACCAGGTGGTGCCGAATCTGGACTCGCCCGAAAATACCAAATACGCGAACAACGCGATTCGCGGGTTCAAGGACTATCTTGAGCACAAGCCAAATGACAAAGTGTCGCTGCAGCAACTGGCGTCCATCTACCGCAACATAAAGAAGTATCCTGAGGCAAAGAACTATGAGCTTCAGGTCATTCAGGTTGATCCCCAGGACGCGGAAGCACATTACACGATTGGCTTCGTTAACTGGGTTGAGTCCTATGACAACGCACGTAAGGCACTCGCCGTCGATGGCCTCACGGACGATGGTAAGGGTAACGTCAAGATGAGCAAGGCCACTTGTGCGAAGCTCAAAGAGCAGAACACAGCGCTGGTGAATGACGGCCTAGATCACCTGAAGCAGGCTACCAAGATCAATACAGACTATGCTGATGCATTTTCCTACCTTAATCTTGTCTACCGTCGCAAGGCAGACGTGGACTGCGGCAATCCGGCAGCCGTGACGACAGATGTGGCAGAGGCTGAAAAGGCCAGTCAGGCTGTTTTGGGCGCGCGTCAGGCAGAAGAGAAGAAAAAAGAAGAGAAGCTGCGCGGTGGCGTCACCATGCAGTAAAGGCTTACCCTACGCCTATGTTCAGAATGGCCCTCCTACGTGGGGGCCATTTATTTCTTTCACCAGGCAAGAGCCGTTCGCACAGACTTCACGCTTGCGTTCGGCGCATACCTAAGTGGTTAGCGAGACACGAAGGCGATGTGACGTGGATGCGGCATCTGCTGAGAAAGAGGCCTTCAACCCCGCCTCGCTCAGATGGGCTACTGCGTGGAGCCAGCCTTGAAGATCGCTTCCGCAAAGTAATTCTCCACCTTGGCCTGATCGCGCAACATCTCCAGATAGGCACCCTTCAACAGTTGCTCGCGGGTACTGCGCAACTGGTCGCGGATGCTTTGCTGCACCGCAGGATTGCTGAGGTCGCGCTGGCCTGCTGTCTCCCTGGAGATCAGGCGGATGATGGAGTAGCCCACCGGCTGCTTTGCGCCGGGCGGTACAATCGGCAGGATGGGCGTGTTCTCACCAGCCTTTAGCCTACCGACAGCCTCGAAAATTGGGCCGGTCTGACTTAATTGTGAAGCAGCAACAAAGCCCATATCGCCGCCATTCGGCGCGGTTTGCGGGTCTTCTGAATAGTTGGCAGCCACCGCCGCGAAATCTGCCCCGCTATCCAACTGGGCTTTCAGCGTAGCAATTTTTTTTCGCGCATCGCTATCTGTCGTCGCCTTGCTGCCCTGCAGGTTCGCTGCGCCTGTCTGCTGGGCGGGTTGGCTGGTCACAACAATCTGAGCCAGATGAATCTTGTCCTCGATCAGGTTGAAGTCGGCTTTGTGCGCGCTGAAGAAGGTGTTCACTTCCGCGTCGGTCACGTTGATCTTGCTATTGATTTCTTTATTCAGCAACTTGTCCAGTGTGATTTGCCGACGCAAGTCGCGGCGCACTTCATCCAGCGACCGGCCACTCTCCTTCAATACCTCGGCAAACTGCTCCTCGGTGTAGCGCGACTTCATCTCAGTAAGTTTTGCGTCCACCTCTTCATTGGTGGCAGTCAGGTTCATCTTCGCGGCACGCTGCTGGACAATTTCGCCGTCGATCAGTGACCGAAGAATGGTCAGCCGATCGCTCTTGGCCTGCTCTTCTGTCTCAGGTTGCGCGTCCTGCTTGTTGCGTTGCTGGTCGGAGAAGCCGCGATCCAAATCGCTGCGGCTGATGGCTTTGCCATTGACGCTGGCCACCACATCCGCGCCATGTTGCTGCTTGCAGCCGGTAACGGTAAGGCATAGTACAGCGGCGAAACAGACCGACCTGGACACAGATCGGGTCGTATAGGAAATCCTTTGATTGTGCTGCGCGTTCAATACCATGCCGAATCTATGGTACTGCCTTCGGTGGCCACCTCGCACGCCGATTGGAGAAGAGGTGAGCAGCTAATGGACGCGGTCTCGAATCTCTGTACGCACCAGGTAAAGAAAAAAGACCATGGCGAAGGCGGCAGGCAGCAGGTAGCCGGGCTGGTGCGTTTGGAAGAACAGTACGACGTTACCCAGCGAGTAGAAGAAGCAGCCACCCAGCAGCAGCGCCCATCCCCATCGCCGCAGCCGAAGAAACCCGAAAACGCCGATCACAATTGCGGAAGAAACCACCAGGATGGCGTAAAGAGCACTGGCCCGCGTGGTCGCGCGGTGCGTGATGACGTTGAATGAGTTTGCCAGCGCAATGAACAGCATGAAAATTGCAATCATTGCCATGCCCGGCAGCATGCGAGGTCCTTCAAACTCAGACCGGGGTGGAGGCACGGAGCCAGGCGGCAGCTTGATGCGTTGCGGATGATCTTCTGCGGCTGGATCAGGTGCGGGCATGTACCTCTCCAGCATAGTGCAAGCGTCGTGCTTAGTTAAAACCCACGTCTCTACGCGACACAGGGCACCCGGAGAGGTGGCAACGGTGAAAGGCTGGCTGCAGGCGAACAACTTCGATCTGAGAAGTGGTCACACATTGGGTGCACCATACATGGCGCAGCCACGTGCGGGATCGGTGTTCCACACTTCTGTCTCACTTATGTGCAAAGAACGCGCATGAATGGGGCACCCGCTGTTCGGCGGATGTGGGACTTACAGGGTTTTCAGATAGAGCAGGATGCTGCTAATTTCGTCCTCGCCCACGGTGCCGCCCAGGGCAGGCATGTTGCCGCGACCATGCACGATGGTGTTGCGGATGCGCTCATCATTCGCAGGCGCGCCGCTGGGCAGGTAAGGCTTCTGGTAAACGCCCAGCAATGACGGGCCGTGCAGCGATCCACTCTCGCGGTCGTAGTGGCAGCTGGCGCAGCGCGCAGTGTAGGCGGCATGCCCTACCTGTTCTTCCGTGGTGAGCTGGGCGAGCGGTTTGGGTGGATTGGTGGAGCGGCAACCAGTGAGTGTCAGGAAGAAAAGGACGCCTGCAACCAGCAGCAGGCTGCGAATACTCATTCCAGCCGTCATCCTGAGCGCAATCCAGCAGAGTCGAAGGACCTGCTTTCCTTTCGGGCTATGTCGCCGCTCCGGAAGAACAGCAGGTCCTTCGACTACGCGCTGCGCGCTCCGCTCAGAACTATGGATTGAAGGGGCGCTCCGCTCAAGAGCAAGCCGTAGCAAGGTGGCACTTTGGTCAGGAGAGCGACTGACCAAAGCACGTAGCGCCCTCACGCGGCACGCTCTCGCATCTGTTTATAGGCCTTGTGGATGAACGACCCCATGTACCACCCATCGATGTATTTGTAGGGCGTTTCGCCCGTCGTGTAGTGGCCGCAGGGCAGCACGCGGCTGACGAAGTTGACACCACGCTGTTGAAAGTTATTAAGAATATCTAATGAGAACTCGCGTAAGAAGGTCAAGTCCCACGTGGCGTGGATCACCAAGGACTGCCGCGTGCGTTCTGCGGCAAAGCGGTCCATCACCGTGATCGGGCTGATACCGGTAAAGATGGACCGCACATCCGCCTGCGAAAGACCGTTCTGCTCAAAGGCTGCTCGAACATGGCGTGTGCTCTGGCCGGTCCACACCACGTCGCCGAACTGCGAGCTGGCGTGGTTGAAGGCGCACACCTGGATGCGCGGATCGAACGCTGCCGCCATAAACGCGTAGCAGGATCCCAGCGACGTACCCAGCACGCCAAACTGCTCATACCCTTGCGTTTCCAGCCAGTCGATGCAAGCACGGATATCAACCACCGCCTGGCGACAGGCGGCAATAGTGCGGCCTACGTTGCTGCTGACGGCATAGTCGCTGCGCTCCAACTCGGCGGGTCGGCGGATGTCATGGTAAGGCTTTGATAGCCGTAAACCGGCGATCCCGAACTTGTTGAAGATGCTGCAAAGCGCGTTATGACTGAAGGCGTCGGCGTTCCACTGTGGCAACACGACGATGGCCTGCTTCTTGCGTCCGGGAGTTTTGTGGGGCGGCTCGGGGTACCAGCGTGCGTTAACGGCATCGTTTTCGGGATACCTGGTCCGCACGGGCGAGGTAAACCGTAGGAATGGCGCGGGATCGATTTTGCCGCTGCGCGCGGCTTCGCGCACCTGCTCAGCCTGGCGCAGTGTTTCTGGGCGCACGTTGGTGGGGAACAGCTCGGCGTGTCGGCTCTCTAGGCGAAAGTCGGTGGGCGTCTGGTAGCCGTAGAACTCCTCGCCCCGGGCTACGATGTCGTTGTTGATGCGAACCATGCGGTCCAGCGCGCCGCGGCTGTCTTCGCGGCTCTCTGCCGCCAGCGGGCTAAAGTCGGCCAGCCAG
>CAXTFT010000155.1:0-8070 GCA_964243585.1 uncultured Terriglobus sp. | reverse complement strand
TCGGTCGAGCGCTTCTTTGGCGTGCTGATCGAGCACTATGCGGGAGCCTTCCCGCTGTGGCTGGCACCGGTGCAGGTCGGCCTGGTGCCCATCAGCGAGAAGCACCTCGACTACGCGAACAAGGTCAAGGCAAAACTGGAAGCGACCGGCCTGCGCGTGGAACTGGACGCGCGCAACGAGAAGATGAATGCGAAGATCCGCGAGTTCGGCTTGCAAAAGGTGCCGTTCATCCTGGTGATGGGCGACAAGGAATCGGAAGCCAACGCAGTCAGCGTGCGTACCCGCGGCAAGGGCGACGAAGGCTCCGTGCCGCTGGCAGACTTTCTTGCGCGCACAAAGACGTTGGTGGAAACACAGGTCGTTGCACTCTAGCGCGGCAGGTTTGCTTCCGCTGCTTGCATGGCGTGAACATCCTAGTGGAGGGTTTGTCTCTCACTCGACAATTGGCTGATCTCGGCTATCAGCGGCACGACTTGGCAGGGAGCTCGCGCACCGTGACTTGCTGAACACGCCATCTCAATGGCTGTGGGGCGTTTGCTCAGTGAGCACGCCTTCAGGAGATAAGCAATATGAAGATTCAAAGCGTACAGCAACTGACGACGACCGCACTGACCTACATCCTGGACATGGAAGAGAAGATTGGAACCGCAGCTCCGACAATGGCGGAGGCCTCTTCCAATGCTGAATTAAAGGAGCTGTTCAGCAAGACTGCCACAAAAAGCAAGGAATATGCGCAGAAAGTGGAAGAGACCTTTGGCAAGCTGGGTGAGCAGGTGCAGCGCAATGACAACCACATCGCGCAGGCCATGATCACCGAGGTACAGGAGATGATCAAAAACACGGATCCGGGACCAGTGCGCGATGCCGCCCTAATCGTGGCAGCTAACCAGCAGCAGATGTTCCGGGTTGCTTCCTACGGTTCTGTTGAGAGCTATGCCAAGGTCATTGGCAAAGAGGATGCCGCGAAAGGGCTGACTGAAAACCTTGAGGACAGCAAGACCGGAGACAAGAAGTTTACGGAGTTGGCAGAGAACACCGTCAATCAGGAAGCGGCAAAGGCAGGGCAGGAAGTTACAGCATAAATAACTCAGGATTAAAAGAAAGGGTGCGCATGAGGTTCATGCGCACCCTTCGTTCGTTGACTGTGACTAGAAGCGGTAAACGAAACTTGCACTCGGTTCCGCACTTACACGCCAGCTACTTGTACTTAGCGCGCTGTTATAGAAATTAGGTGCACGGTAGAACAAACCGCGACCCTGAATACGTAGCGCGAGCTTACGTTGCGAGTAAGGCATTGCGATATCGAAGCCTGTCTCCAGAAGTCCTGCACCACGCCACTGATTCGCTCCACCCAGCGTTGGAACAAAATCGATTGCACCGCCACCGACATTCACAAAGGGCTGAAATGGTATGTGTTTCGGATGGAACTGGTAAGCCGCCGTCGCTTCGTGTGTAGTCGTCGGAATGTTTGTACCTTGCCGTGCAACCGTTCCCGCCACGTTATAGCTATAACGCTCCTGATAGTGCTGATACCCATAGTTCACTTCAACACCGGCCCAAGGCACCGGATGAAACTGCAGCGACGTTAGGAAGCCCAAAGACGACGTGTTGTACTGCTGCTGATTGGATACGGTGTTCGTCAGCGTAATGCCATTCGGAGTTACCGAGTTGAACGTCACGGGACGTGGGTTGTCGGTAAGAGTTTCAAGGTAATTACCTGTTGCACCCACGGAAATGCTGCCGCCGTGCAACTTATAAAACTGAGCCTGTGCGACGGAAGCAACGGTGGCTGCCAGCAGGGCTGGTAGAACATACTTGATTTTTGTAAACATTATGACCTCCACAATAGGGCGCTTTGTGCCCGGTTCTGCATGCGCGTAGCTTTGCACGCGAGTCTTAGTTACTGAGACACGGCTGTACCGCGTCTCTTCTGTTTATTGCTAATCACTGTGCTGATGTACTACCAGGCACTTTGCGAAGCACGTACGGGCAACAACACGTACATGACTTGGAATAGAGAGCCTGCTTGATGCTGGCAGGATAATAAGGGGTAAACAGTAAGCAGCATTCATCTAGCAGTTAGGGACCGTAATGTATGGATAGACCTTTACGGGGTGTAACTGGTTGCCAGCACGATGAGTGGAAGTCGTGCCATCCGGCCTTCTGGCGAACAATGACGCTAAGTGCATGACCGGTTCTTACGAACACAGAAGACGTTCTTACTAAGCAGATTCATAGGCAAATATATTGAACCTGCAGCGTACCTCCGAGCCGCGCATTGGTGAAGCATGCCGCCTGCAAGGCCTCATGTAACTGGAATGGGCAGCCGGGCCGAACTGCGTCCATTACAATCAGCGGCAGGCCGCAGAATCAGGCAGGGCTGAGCGGCTGTACGTTGCTGAGTCGGACTCACGCATTCCGGCATGGGCAGTTGGGCCTTCTATGTTGCTAGTACCTGAGTTCGCGCGGGAATTTCTGCGTTGTCACGTCTTGCGGCCTCTCCTGCGCCTTTTGCGCGGTGGGGTCACACCGCGGCGGCTGGCGTGGAGCCTTGCGCTGGGAATGATGATCGGCATCAATCCTTCCGTCGGTGTGACCACGGTTCTGGTCATCCTTTTGGCATGGATGTTCGGGTTGAATCAGGTTGCCTCGCAAATTGGCACGCACCTTGTGGCCCCCTTTCACATCCTGCTGTTGGTGCCGTTCATACAGGCGGGTGTGTACCTGTTCCGTACCCGGCGCCTGCCCATGACGAAGAAACAACTAGTCCACCTGAGCCACCATCCGCTCCGTATGCTGCATGAAATCTGGCAGTGGGAGTGGCATGCGCTGGTGGTGTGGGCTGCCATTGCCGTAGTGCTGACACCGCTGCTTGCCATCTATCTGCGGCGGGGGCTGGTGATGATGATGCGGCGAAGCCGCACGCTGCTGCAGACTCCACCGGCATCGCGCTGACATAGAGCGCCATGGGCAAGCAGCGCATCCAATACGTAACTGAGGTGGTAAGACAATGACAACCGAGAAGGCGATTCTGGCGGGTGGATGTTTCTGGGGCATGCAGGAATTGCTGCGCGACTATCCGGGCGTAGTGTCAACCCGCGTAGGTTACAGCGGCGGCGAGGTGCCGAATGCGACCTACCGCAATCATGGCTCGCATGCTGAGGCGGTTGAGATCGTCTTTGATCCGGCAAAGCTCAGCTTCCGCACCCTGCTTGAATTCTTCTTTCAGATTCATGACCCCAGTACGCCCAACCGGCAGGGAAATGACCGGGGTGCAAGCTACCGTTCCGCCATCTACTACACCAACGACGAGCAGAAACGCGTAGCAGAGGACACAGTGGCCGACGTAAACGCGTCCGGCATCTGGCCGGGCAAAGTGGTCACGGAGATCGCTCCTGCTGGACCCTTCTGGCAGGCTGAGGCGGAACACCAGGATTATCTGCAGCGCATTCCTTATGGTTACACCTGCCATTGGGTGAGGCCGGACTGGAAGCTGCCGAAGCGGAATGTCGCAGTAGGTGCAAGCGCTTAAGTTCTGCAGCCGGGTTTATGGCCGGATGCGATAAGGAACAATGATTGATGCCTCTTGCGGAGGCAGACATTGACGGTCATTACAGGCCTGGTAGCGGATCAAGGCATGCAGTGTTGTGTCAAAGGTATCCTTCACCGGCTCTGCCCTCATATGCAGGGTAAACTTTGCCGCCTGCTCGAAGTACATTGTTCGAAGTTGGAACTGTGTATCGATAGAATCTCTGGGGTGCGATTGCCCTACGCGTAGTAGCTCGACCCTATCGCCTTTACTCAGTGCGATCTCTGTTGGCATGGGTCCGCCATTTGGCTCCTGCAGCGCATATAAATGCCAGCCTGGATCAATAGCAGCATGAATATCCACTGTAAACATGGTGCCTGCATGCACCAGCACCGGCATAGTCGAGCCAGCCGACCAGCGCACCGGAGCCGGGACCCTTTGTGAGAACACAGGCCGCACGAGCGCAGCCGTCAGGCAGCATGCCAGACTAAAACGAACAATGATGCCAGTGGAACGCTTCAAGGCCTCAACTCCCTCGCGGAACTGACCGGTACAGAGGCAGCCTGTACTACACGGTGCGTGCGTGTGTCCTGCACCCAGGCAACGACGCCCAGGCGAGCCGGAGTCAACGACACCTCTTGACTGAGGAACCGCACCGGCCCGAACTGTTCATTCGACCCTTCGAAATGACGGAGGTACTCCGTAAGGCTCTGCTTCGTGACTGCGAGATCGAAGGCCGGTTGAAAGTTTTCCGTGCGGCCGGGGTGCAGCAGCAGCCCAAAAGCGGGTTCGCTGGCTGTGGCACGCACCACCGCCTGGTGAAAACGCACGCCATTCTCGCCGCTATAACGCACGTTGTCTTCGACCAAGGCAAAATTGATGACCAGTTGCGGTGGAAAGGCTGCGTCAGTGTGTGCCCGTTCGGCAACCGCGATGCTGTCCCCCGGCCATGGCGCGGACTCGTCCGCAGTCACTTGTCTTAGATGGATTTCTTCCGCCGTCTTTGTTTCGGCTGCCACCCGCACGTGACCGCCCGCGTCCTGGGTCGCCGTCACGCTCAGGGCGACACCGCTGCTCCGCTTCACCTGCGTGTCCACCAGCCGGGTCAGCCCGGTGTACACCTCGGCCGCACCGTCACGCGTACCGCCGTACACCGCCATCCGCCTGCCGTCGAGGAAGTAGGCAGGCGTGTTGCCGACTCCCAGCACCTCCGCGCGTGCGACCGAGGCCGGATTGGCCAGCGGGTCAGGCCGGGGGACGTGTTCATCCCACTCCAGCACCACCAGTTCGTCGCGGTGGTAGGCAGTCAACAGCGCGTCCACCGCGAGATCAGCGCCCACGCAGGGCAGGCAGCTGGAACCGGTGAAAAGCTCAAGCAGCGCGGTATGGCCAGCTGTAACGGGCTTGCGCGAAGGTGGCATAAAGGGCGGCGGATTCGCTTCCAGATAGCGACGGTCGAGCTCTGCCTCCAGACCCTCATCACTGCCGCCACCCACCTCGCGGAACAGCTTCACCAGGTTTTCACGCTGGGTGGCGGACAGTTCGCCAAGCGCCTGCGCTTGCTCCAGTTCCTGCAGCGCTGCGTCGTTGTGATGTGCGGCCAGCAGCAGTTCTCCGCGCAGTGCGTGTGCCTGCGCGCTGCGCGGCTGCAGCGTGCTTGCCTGGTCCAGCAGCACAGTAGCCTGCGCGGCCTTGCCTTGCCGCAGGTACACGTGGGCCAGCGCCAGCAAGGTGGATGCACGTGCCTCGGTGTACTGGCCGTGCAGCTCCTCTGGCGTGGGCATTTCCGACTGCAGTTCGCCAAACATGCGGGCCATGCCGCGCAAAAAGGTGGCTTCGGTCAGGCTACGGCTGCTGTCCTCCGCCAGCTTCTGCGCCAGAAGCAGTTGAACGCCCGCGTCAGCCAGCAGATCCGCCTCAGTCGACTGCTCACGCCACCGCTCGTAACCCTTGTCGGCGTTGGCAATGTTCACCTGCACCTGATCGCGGATCTCTGCGATGCGCGTGGGAAAAGACTGCAGCAGCAGGCGCAGCGCCGCCTCCTGCACGCTGTCGAAGTACTTGCTGTCCTGGTACTGGACGGAGAAGGTACGCAAGGCCGTAAGCCTTTGCGCGGGATCGGTAAGGGACATGGCCGCGCGATAGGCTCGCTGGTCCGCAGGTAGCTGGCGGTTCGGCTCAAGCTGCTGCGCGTGCGCCGAACCGGGTGTAAACAGAAATACAAACGCCAGCACGGCGACACAGCCAGCGGATTTGCGACGGGGAACCACTGCCCATGACTCTAGCGCATCGGTGATCTTTGCCGTCACGTTTAGACCGCTATCGCGAGCACCAAAGCGCTTCTGCCGCGGTGGCTGCTTTCATCTTCTTGGGGAACCAACCCTAGCAACGTACGAGGAAGAAGACCCAGCATGATGTTCTTCATCTTTATGAATCCTGCCAGCGTAGACGCACCGGAGGTGTCAACATGACCAACGTGCAGTTCATTTCGCTGCTAAGCACCGCGATCGGCTCGTTCGTGCTGGTCATCTTGGCATGGTTGCATCAAAACACCCGGCTGACCGACCTATGCGGAGATTACAAGGACTGCGCGGTGACCTGAAAGACCTGCGCGGTGAGATGATCGCCCTGAGAAATCAGGTTCACGCCGACATGGTACCGCTGCACGAGCGCATGGCTATCGTCGAGACGAAGCAACGCTAACAGGGGGAGCATGCCGTCAGCGCGGCGACCGCACTGTACCCTGTCCCCATGCAGGTTCACCTGATCGACGGCACCTACGAACTGTTCCGGCACTTCTACGCGTGGCCTTCCATGCGCGACGCCGAAGGCCGCGAGGTCGGCGCGGTGAAAGGCGTACTGGCATCGGTCCTGTCCATGACCAAGGAAGGCGCGACCCACATGGGCGTGGCCACCGACCACGTCATCGAGTCATTCCGCAACGATCTGTGGCCGGGTTACAAAACGGGCGAGGGCGTCGACCCGGACCTGAAGGCGCAGTTCCCGCTGCTGGAAGACGCCCTGCGCGCACTGGGTGTCGTGGTATGGCCCATGGTGGACATGGAGGCGGACGATGCGCTAGCTGCAGCTGCAGCGCTTGCCGAAAAAGACCCGCGCGTGGACCGCATTGTCATCTGTACACCGGACAAGGACCTGTCCCAGTGCGTGCGCGGTACACGTGTGGTGCAGCTGGACAGGCGCAAGCGCGTGGAGCGCGACGAAGCTGGTGTCATCGCAAAGTTTGGCGTGCCGCCCGCCTCCATCCCGGACTACCTGGCGCTGGTGGGCGACGCCGCCGACGGCTACCCTGGCCTGCGGGGATGGGGCGCAAAGTCGGCCGCCGCGGTGCTGATGAAGTACGGCCACTTCGAGGCCATCCCGCAGGACCCGAGGGAGTGGAAGGTGAACGTCAACAATCCCGCAGGCCTGTCGGAAACGCTGCGCTCGCAATGGGATCAGGCACTGCTCTTCCGCGATTTGGCCACGCTGCGATGCGACATCCCGCTGTTTGGAAACGTCGATGAATTGAAGTGGCGCGGCCCCACGCCGGAGTTCGACACGCTGGGCAAACGCCTGGACGCTGCCAAAGCGGTAAAGGGCGAGAAGCGCAAGCCGCCACGGTAACGGCCGTCGGCATTAGCATGCGAACACCTGCCGCACACGGAGTCTGTGCTCGCATGGCGAGAGGCTCGTGCATCCTAGCGTCAGGACGGTTTGATATTGTCCCGTGGGAGGATGCATGGCCATCAAGATCTTCGAACCGCAACCGCAGGAGACAACCGCGCAGAGGATGGCGCGATGGGCGATGGGCGGCACCATGGTTTTCGCGGGCCTGTCGCACCTGACGTTTGCGCGACGTGCCTTTCGCAAGCAGGTACCCAGGTTTGTGCCAAACGTGACGCCGCTGACGGTGGATCAGGTGGTGGTGGGATCTGGCATCGTTGAGATGTCCATGGGCGCGTCGCTGGTGTTGCTGCCACAACACAGAAAGGCGCTGGGCTGGGTGCTGGGCGCGTTCTATGTCGCCATCCTGCCAGGAAATATCGCCCAGTGGCAGCATCACCGCACAGCGTTTGGCCTTGACACGGATCGGAAACGATTTCTGCGTCTCTTCGGGCAGCCGCTGTTGGTGGCTCTGGCGTTGTGGTCTACCGGTGCACTCGACCGGACCCGCACACGTCAGCTTACAGACTAGAGTTTGCTTCCTGGAGTGATCGCTACAGCTTGAAGTATCGGTCGGCACCGATCACCAGCACAAGCGTGATCACCGCGATCGCAATCTCGCCAATGGCACCGACCACAAACGGCCGCGCACCCTGCTTCGACAGGTCTTTGAAGCTGGTCCGCAGACCCACGCCCGCAAACGTCAGCAAAAATGCCCATCGTGAAAGATTGCCCAGCGCCAGCAGTTGCGGCTTGTTGAAGACGCCGGCAGTCGCCAGCGCCGAAATCAGCAGGAAACCCAGCACAAACTTCGGGAACTTGTTCCACAGAAACACGCCCTTGTTGCCGATGGCGGCTGCCTGCCCGCGTGAGGCCCA
>CAXTFT010000154.1:0-8113 GCA_964243585.1 uncultured Terriglobus sp. | reverse complement strand
TGCTGCGGTGATGACGAAGCGCGGTGATGCGTATCGTGGAACAGCAGATGAAAGCCGAGTTCATCGCGAAGGGTCAGCAGCAGGTGTGCCAATTCCGGCGGATTCCACTCGTGCAGCACAACCAGATCCGTGCCGCTCAATGCGCGATGCCACGTTTCAAGCTCAAAGGCCTGATCGGCACGGTAGAGCCGGACGTTCAGGTCTGGATATGTTTCGTCAAACTGCCGTAAAGAGTGTTCGCCCAGGTGCTCTTCACGCAGATTGTCAATCGACCAGTTGGTGTCCTGTTCGTACACTGTGACGTCCTGGCCTGCCTTGCCCAGGTGATGCAGCAAACCCCGCAGGAAATGAGCATTACCGTTGTTCCAATCGGATCGAAGGCTGTGAGCGAAATAGGCGATACGGAGTTCATGCGGCACGTGCGCTGCTCCCCTGGGTGTTGGCTACCATCGCTTCCGTCAGCTGCAGGTAGCTTTCCGCCATGCGTTCTGCGCTGTACTGCTGTGCACGAGCGAAGGAACGCTGCTGCGCCTTGTGCAACAGTTCGGGCCGGTCTGCCAGGTCTGTTAACAACCGTGACAAGGTCTGGGCGTCATGAAAGTAGAGCGCGCCCTCGCCCCATACCTCGCGGAGCGTGGCGATGTCATTCGCCAACACCGCGCATCCGCAGAGCGCGGCTTCCAGCGGCGCAAGGCCGAAAGGCTCGTACAACGAGCAACAAACATAGATGGCGCTCTTGCGGAACAAGGTCAGCAACTCCGTCCCAGTCTTCCGGCCGAGCATGGTCAGACCAGTGGCAACAGCAGGAGCATTCCCGTTCTCTCCAGCTACAAACATGGGCATGGGAAACTCTACGGCGTCAAGCAGGGCGAGGTTTTTTGCCGGGTCCCACATGCGACCCGCGGTAACGGCGCACAGGTGCCTGTTTGTAACCGAAGTTGCGGCTTGAACGGACCTGCCGTTTGGGATCACGGCGGTTGCCGCCGGAAGATCCAGCTGCATGCTCACGTCAATCAATGTGGCCCTTGTCGGCGCGATGAGCACGTCCGCCCCAGCTAATCCGGCCTGCACCAGCTCGCGGTATTGTCGCAACCAGCGGTCGTTCTCCAGCGGAGCTTTGCCTGCCTTCACCGACCAGGAAAAGACGTCGCTATGCGCGATGATGAATTTTGGAGTGGGTACAGGCAGCGCACCAAAGCAGAACTGGCTTAGCAACAAGGCGTGGGGCTGAAAGTCGGAACAGAGGCGCAGCAGCATCGGCTCGGCCGCGGAGTATGCCTCTGCGTTGTCAGGCATCCACTCCAGCGGGAATGTGCTCGGAAAGAACTGAAATCGTCCCAGCTGTGCGAGCTCGCTGGCGTCGTTACGTTGCTCGGGCGACGGCTCCCTGCCGAATGAAACCAGAACGACCTCGCACCCAAGTGTAAGCAAACCACCCGCTAGTTCCTTGGCGAACGTCCAGACGCCTCCGACCGTGTCGGCGGTCATCAGCAGACGCATGCAGGCTCCGCAAACGGGTTCTGTTCCGCTTCGAGTTCAGCGATAGACCTTGGGCGCTGATCCTGGATGTCGCTGAAACCTTTCTCGGCAAATAAGTCGAGGTAGAAGTCATGCGCGCGTTCCCATGCCTTTTCGTCTGGAACAGCACCAAACGTCGTGACGTACTCCGGGCTGCCGGGAAAGGGAAACATTGGCACCGGTTCTGAAACCCAGACGCCCTTCGACTTCAGATTTGACTGCCAGGTTGCGACCAGCGCCGGGTCGTCTTCAGCCGTCTTGATCAGGTTTGCCTGTACCCACGGGATTTTGGTTCGCGCGTACAGCAGGATCTCCGTAATGCGATCGGTGTCGATCTTGCAGTTCTTGTTCAGCGCGTGACGCCCTTCGTCCGTAATGCTCTCAATTCCGCATTCAAAAGACACACAGTGAGCCCGCGCCAGCAGATCGATGCTTTCTTCATTCCAAAGGTCGATTCGTGTCTGGAAGCCGATCGAGACCGGCCGCTCTGCCACAGCTTCCAACAGCAGCCGGACCTGCTTGCCGACGCCGAAGATTTCGTCAATGAAGTAGATGTAATCCACGCCGCGAGCGATGAGTTGGTCGATCTCCGCGACTACTTGGCTTAGTTCACGTTCACGATACTTATTGCGAAACAGGGTCTTATTGCAGAAGGTGCAGGCATACGGACAGCCACGCGCGAACTCCACTTCGGCACCCAGGTGCAGATGGTCAGCGCCGTTGCCGGGGAATATATGGTGCTTATGCGCGTGCCGCTCGACAGGGTAATCCGAGTAATCGAGCTGCGTAACCATGCGCATGTCCGTGGCGCCCAGCCCATCTGTCATACGGAAGCGACCCATTTCATCTCGCCAACAGGCACCTGCCACCATCTCCCACGGCATCGTTGCAAGTTGCGGCAGCGTTCCATCCGGCTCACCGCGCAGGACAATGTCGGCGGCGGTCTTCTCCAGTGTCGCGCGTGGCGTTACCGAACCATGTGGACCAATCACAATGACCTTGGATCGATGCGAACGACCAAGCCGAAGAGCCTCTATCCACTGCTTGGGAATGCGCAGCTCCGGTTGCGGGCAGCGCCAGAAAAGATAAGAGGGTGCCGTAGGGATAACGAGAAAATCCTCACAGAACTCGTCCAGGCGATACCGAACTTCAGCAGGAGTCAACTCCTCCATCAACGCGTCCACCAGCAGCACATCATGGCCGGCAGCACGCAACAGTTCCCGGGCCGACAGCAACTCAAGAGGGAAGTGTGGATCAGGGCAACCGAAGTACGTAGAACCCTCAAAGGTCCATCGCGGATTGACCAGAGCGTATTTCATGCAACACTCCCAGCCAGGACAGCCGCAGGCTGCCCGGTCCGAAACCGGCTCCCGACTACATCCATGTTGTCTTTCCAGAAGCCTTCAATCGCGGCGAGTATCTCCGCAGTCGAGCGGCGCGCAACCCACCCGGTATCGCTTTCAAGTTTGGCCGTATTCGAGATATACAGCGGCTGGTCGCCGGGACGTACAGCGGCGTAGTTCAACCGGGGCGCAATTCCAGTCAGTGTCTCTATGGATCGCAGCATCTCCTGTACGGAGGCGATGCGCTTCATGCCGCCGCCCACGTTGTACACCTGTCCGTGAGTGCCCCGCACATTCTGACGCGCCAGCAGCATCGCGTCCACCAAGTCGTAGACGTGCAGCACATCGCGTACTTGCAGGCCATCACCATAAATAGTGATCGGCCTGCCAGACAGCACAGAGTAGAGAAAGTGAGCGACCCAGCCCTGGTCTTCATTGCCGAACTGCCTTGGACCCGCGATGCATGACATGCGAAAAACGACCGTTGGCAGATCATAGATGCGCGCGTAATCACGCACATACTGGTCGGCGGCACCTTTCGAGCAGCCATAGGGTGAGTGAAAATCCAACGGCTCACGCTCTCCCACGCCTTGAAAGTTTCGGTCAAGTGCTTCATAGCGGCTGGCCGCACGCTGCACCGGAACACCCTCAAGCGATCCATACACTTTGTTCGTTGAAGTGAACAAAATAAACGGCTTGGACGATAGACGGCGCACTGCTTCAAGAATGTTCAGCGTGCCAGTCGCATTGACATGAAAGTCTGTCTCAGGGTCTTCTACTGAGGTTGTGACGGCAACCTGAGCTGCCAGGTGGTACACCTCGGTGACGTCACGGCTGACGGACCGAACAAGTGCCGCGTCACGAACATCGCCGTCTACAACCTCAAGCCTGCCGGAGGGTGCCAGGTCGCGCAACCATCGCAGGTTATGTGTCACGCCGACACGCGACCCGTTATCAAGGATGCGCACCGTAACACCCTCAGAAAGGAGCCGCTCTGAAAGGTTCGAGCCGATGAAGCCAGCCCCGCCTGTGACCAGCGCCACCCTTGTTCCACTTGTCTGTCTCAACGTCACTATCCTTTCGTGCAAAGTGCGTCCGTGGCAGCTTACGCAGTCAGGCCGTAGGTGCTCAATTCCTTCAGCATCGTCTCGGCTTTATCCTCTGACTCCTGCTCCGCTAACCAGAGCGCCAATTCGTGAAAGCCCCGCTCGTGCGTCACCTGCGGACGGTAGCCGAGCAGACGCTCTGCCTTGGACAGGTCAGCAAAGCAGTGGCGAATGTCGCCGGCACGGTACTTGTTGCTGATAACAGGCGGGAGGTCCTCGCGCCCAAGTGCCTTGCACAGGATCTCCGCGACATGGCGGATCGTAATCGGTGTGCCGCTTCCGATATTAATCACCTCGTCATTCGATTCAGGCCGTTCCATTGCAAGCATGTTGGCCCGCACGATGTCGTGAACGCTTACGAAGTCGCGCATTTGCTCGCCATCTTCAAAGACCATGGGAGCTTTCCCGTTCAGCAGGCGCGACGCGAACACGGCTGCCACGCCGGTGTAAGGATTCGATAGTGCCTGCCGCGTGCCATAGATGTTGAAAAACCGCAGGGCAGTCACCGGCAGATCGTAGTTGCGCCCGTAGATCAAACAAAGCTGCTCCTGATCCCGTTTGGACAGCGCATAGACAGAGTTGATTTCGGACGGCTTACTCTCGTTGGTGGGCAGAGGCTTCAGGACCTCTTCGCCGTCGGCCGACCGCACCTCCCAGTCGCCTGATTTCAATTGCGACAGGGGACGAACAGGCGGAGCGATCTCTTCGCCCGTGCTCTGCCGAAGGTAGCGACCCTCGCCGTATATCGACATGGACGAGGCAACAATCAGCTTTTCCGGCATCTGCTTCGCGTCCAGCATGGCCTGCAGCAGCTCTGCCGTGCCCTGGGTGTTCACGCTCATGTAGCGGCTGATCTCGTACATCGACTGGCCCACGCCAACCGTCGCCGCGAAATGGAAGACGACGTCGACGCCTCGCAGCACTTCACGCAATCGATTCGGATCGCGCACATCACCAACAATCAACTCGACATTCTGTGAGAGGTATTCAGGCCGCTCACCGTTTTCATGCACTTGCGGTGTCAGGTCGTCCAAAATGCGCACCTCATGACCGGTAGCCAAGAGGCCGTCTGCCAGATGCGACCCAACAAAGCCTGCTCCACCCGTAATTAAGATTCGTTTGCTCATCGTGTGGCCAGCCGCTCCTCGTCGTATGTCTTGGTTAGGCTCGCCGAACTCGCGCCGGGAGCGTACCGGTCGACCGCCCATGCGGCAAACTCTGCGAAGTCCGCGTTGTTGCGTGGCGGGCTGGTGTGGTGTGCCTCAACACCCAGATGTGCCGGTGTGAAGCACAGTGTCAGGGCTACGTCGAAATCCTCAAGACCGCGCATCTGCCGGTCAAACCATGCCTCAGCCTTCGGTCGAAAGCTGTCGGCCCAACTCAGCCCAGTCCGCAAGTAACGAACGCCCATGTCCTTCATGCGTAACACGGCATCATCAAATCGCGGATCTTCGAAATGAAACCATTGGCAAAACCCTACGGATCCATCGGCAGGGAAGTGCCTCGCCGACAGCTTTGGGCGACCCTCTGCGTCAATCAGTCCAAGGTAATAATGCCGGTAATATGATGAGCCTTCCGCTTCCTTGTGCCGGGTTTCTGCCGGCCAGGATGGAGGCAGGTCAAACAGGCTGTACCAGTGGACTCGGTCCGTTTGTCCCTTCAGCAACTCCAACGTTCGAGGCAGGCCAAATGCCTGCACCTCCTGCGCTCCAAACGAGGACACACCAACCTCTGTTACCCAAACCGGGCGGCCTGAAACTTCCCGTGCCTCGCGAATCCGATCCGGCCATTCCTCGATTTGCCAGTGGTTCCAGTCCAGCGGAAAGCCGTGTACGCCCACTGCGTCGACCGACTCCATTACGCCGTGCCGCTGCATGGTGCGGAGAAAATCGCAGTCACAGGATGAGACACCTCCCAGTACCACTTTGAGGAGAGGATTCAGGCTGCGGATCGCTGATGAGCCCAGCTTTACCATCCCGGCGAAGTGCTCCCAGTCTGGATCGAGGTGAAAATTCCAGTGGGACAGATTGTTGGGCTCGTTCCGTAGCACCACGGCTTCGCCCACGTCGTCCTTTCGTGTCATGGCCTTCTGAACGGCCCCGACCCACATCAAAGCAATGTCTAAGAACTACTACAAAGATGCTCACAGTGTGAAGGGGAAAAGAACAGGTAAGTTGCTTGCCGTCGTAAGTACATTCAGGATGCCTGTGCCTGATGAAAGGGAAAAAACAATGAAAGCTCTGCCCGGCAGGCCTGTGACTCACAAAAACCCGGCCCGCAACAGCAGTGTACTTTTTACTTGACGCGGGACTGGCGCTTGATACGATGGCGCAATTCAGCGCAGCAAAATTCCTGCGCAGCGAGAATGCCATGTCTGCAGTTGTGCCGCAAACCTCCTTACCTGCCAGGAAGAAAAACATCATTATCTGCTGCGACGGGACCGGCAATCAGTTTGGAGATTCCAACTCCAACGTAGTCAAACTCTACACCGCGCTTACGATCGACAACGACCAGGTGGGTTACTACCATCCCGGTGTGGGTACCATGGGCGATCCAGGGGCACGCAGCCGCCTGAGCAGCTTCTGGTCCGTTCTCACCGGCCTGGCGTTCGGAACCGGCTTCAAGGCCAACGTACTGGATGCCTATCGTTACCTGATGGAGACATACAATGACGGCGACCATGTGCATCTATTTGGCTTCTCACGAGGTGCTTATACCGCACGCGCACTGGCGGGGCTCCTGGACGGTTACGGGCTGCTTTGCAAGGGTAACGAGGGGCATATCCCCTACGCCTGGCGCTTGTACCTGAATCAATTGAAGCACCGCTCGCGACAGTCCATCAATGAGGGCGATTCGTATGCCGCAGCGTTCAAGGAGACCTATTCCCACGACAACTTCCGGATTCGCTTTGTCGGCCTCTGGGACACCGTCTCCTCGGTTGGCTGGGTATCGGCACCGTTGCGTCTCTTCAACGTTGCACAGAACCGGTCCATTGACATCATCCGGCACGCGGTCAGCATTGACGAGCGGCGCTGCTTCTACCAGGACAATCTTTACGGAAAAGCCCTTTCAGAACCGCCTCAGGATGTGAAACAGGTTTGGTTTGCAGGCGTCCACTCCGACATCGGCGGCAGTTATAGCCAGGACACGAGCGGGCTCTCCAACATCACGCTGAAATGGATGATCGACGAAGCTAAAAGCCACAGAGCAGGCATCTTGTTCGAAGAAGATCGGGTACGTTTGGTTCTGGGCGAGTCAAGCACCACCCGCCCCGCCACGGAGGGTCTGTACCACACACCGTCGTCTAACCAGCTGCATGTTTCGCTTACCTGGCCGTGGTGGCTGCTGGAATTGCTGCCGCACCGGTACTACGACAAGGACGATGTTCAGGAACAGCGACGCATACCCTTCGGCAGCAGGCGCAAGCTACCGTGCGGTGCGCTGGTGCACCATAGTGTGCAGGATCGTTTGAACGCGCCAGATTCGACATACCGGCCAAAGAACCTGCGGAAGGGTACGCTAACCGTTCTGCCGTATCCGCTTGAAGGATCGAAGCCGTTGCTTTACGAGTACAAACCGCGACACGATTTGCGAAGTGCCACAGTTACCAGGCTGGCGATTCTTATTGTGGTCACCACAATCGAGATTCTGGCGGCGTTGTGGGCGTTACCGAACCTTGTACTGCTGATCTGGCATTGCGGCAAGTTTTGCGTCTATTGGGCCGTGAGCCTGATGGACGTACTTTCCGGCTATCTGCACCGGGTTGCGCCATGGTTCTTCAAGCTATGGTTTCATCCCCGGTTGTGAGGAAGAGTTGGTGGAGGCGGTGGGAGTTGAACCCACGTCCGAAACTACCGACAGCAGAGAGCCTTCATGCTTTTTCCTGTTCCGATTTGTCTCGTAGTGCGCACTAGGAACGGACAAAGATGTGCGCGCCACCAGCCCGATCAATCTCATCCTCAGCGTACGAGCAGAACGCGTTGGACCAGCCTGCAGTGCGACGCTCGCCACCAGCCCGCAGGCAAAGCCGATGGAGAACGGCTACTTAGTTAATTAAGCAGCAAGCGCGAATTGAGGTTCGGCACTTATGATTTTGGGCGCGATTACGGGTGTACCCACCCCGGCATGCCTCTCTACCACAAGCAA
>CAXTFT010000153.1:2674-8182 GCA_964243585.1 uncultured Terriglobus sp. | reverse complement strand
TTCTTCGAGATGCTGGGCAACTTCAGCTTTGGCGACTACTTCAAGCGCGACGCCATCCGCTACGCGTGGGAACTGCTGACCTCGCCCGACTGGTTCGGCATCGACCCCGCGAAGCTGTACGTGACCATTTTCGAAGGCGACGCGCAGGTGCCGCGCGACACCGAGGCCGAGCAGTTCTGGCTGGGCGTGGGCGTGCCGAAGGACCGCATCTTCGGCCTGGGCGCGAAGGATAACTTCTGGCAGATGGGCGAAACCGGCCCCTGCGGACCGTGTAGCGAAATCTACTACGACCTCGGCCTTGCCGCCAGCGAAACCGGTGAAGACAAGCCCTTCGGCGAAGACGACCAGCGCTACATGGAGATCTGGAATCTCGTCTTCATGCAGTTCGACCGCACGGTGACCGCAGGCGGCGCGGCAGAACTGACGCCATTGCCCAAGCCCTCCATCGACACCGGCATGGGCTTGGAACGTATTGCGTGCGTGTTGCAGGGAAAATTATCCAATTATCAGAGTGACTTATTTGTTCCGCTAATCGCAAAAGCCATAGAACTTACTAGCACAGAGGCTTGGAGGAGGAACCCAACAGTTCGTGCAATTTACGGAGACCCTCAAATCCCGGCGAACACGATAAGTGCAGAAGAAGCCTCAATTAGCGACTCGAAGAAGGCTGCTTCTTGGCGCATTATCGCGGACCACGCGCGCGCTGCAACTTTCCTGATCGCCGACGGAGTGAATCCCGCGAATGAGGGCCGTGGCTATGTGCTGCGCAAGATTTTGCGACGCGGTATCCGGCACGGCCGCTTATTGGGGCAAGAGCGGCCCTTCATGCATGAAATGGTGCACGCGGTGGTAAGCGAGATGAAGGTGGCGTATCCCGAGCTTGGCGATACTGCGGATCGCTTAAGCAAGACGGTGTTGCAGGAAGAGCAGCAGTTTGCCCGAGTACTCTCTATTGCTGCAAGAGAGTTTGAGCAAACACTGGATGAAGAATTGAAGCTCAAATACGCAGACTTAGCTCGTATGGTGGAGGCTATCGAGCATGGTACTAAGCCCGGTCTCGTCGATGCTTTTGCTAGGCGTTTGGAGAAGACGAGTGAAGTTACCAATCTCGATGTGGCCTTAGATTTTATCGAGGTCTATGGTGCGGTTGCCGGTTCTGCTCTTTTTCGGGACTATGAAGCGAAATATCTCCAGAACATGGTCTTTGATGGTCGGAAGGCATTCCGCCTCTATGAGACTTACGGCCTCCCGCTTGACTTCATGCAGGACGGCGTTCGTGATCGAGGCATGCTCCTTGACATGGTCGGCTTTGAGCAAGCAAAGGAAGAAGAACAGGCCCGCGCGCGAGCCTCGTGGAAGGGCGGTTCGCAGAAGACCGCAAGCCCCGCCTACCGCGAACTCGCCAAGACAGACTTCCTCGGCTACACCGCGTTGCGTGCGGACGATGCGACCGTGCTGGCGCTGGTGAAAGATGGTGTGGGCGTGCAGGTGTTGCAGCCCGGCGACGAGGGTGAGGTGGTGCTGGACCGCACCAGCTTTTATGCCGACAGCGGCGGCCAGGTGGGCGACACCGGCTGGCTGTATCCCACGGACCACACCGGCGCGCTGGCCGACGTGCATGGCTGCACCAAGCCGGTGCAGGGCGTCTTTGCGCATCGCGTAACGGTACGCCGCATCATCGCCGTGGGCGACACGCTGGACGCCGTGGTCGACGGTGCGGAGCGCGCCGCGACCACGCGCAACCACACCGGCACGCACCTGTTGCAGGCCGCGCTGCGCGAGGTGCTGGGCACGCATGTGAAGCAGGCCGGGTCGTTGAACAACCGCGCGCGGCTGCGCTTTGACTTCTCGCACTTCGCGCAGGTAGCCGACGAGGAGTTGCAGGAAGTCGAGGACATCGTCAACCGCGAAGTCCTTTCCAACGCGAAGGTGGAGACGTTTGTGGACGTGCCCATCGACGTGGCGGTGAACGAGTTCAAGGCCACCGCGTTGTTTGGCGAAAAGTACGGCGACAAGGTACGCGTGGTCAAGATTGGCGATTTCTCCACCGAACTCTGCGGCGGCACGCACACGGGCGCAACCGGCGAGATCGGCCTGATCAAGCTGACCGGCGAAAGCTCGGTATCGAGCGGCATTCGGCGCGTGGAAGCAGTCACGGGTACGGGCAGCCTGCGCGAGTTCCGGCGTGACGCGTCAGTCGCGCGTGTGGTCACAGGTCTGGTTGGCGGTGCAACCGACAGCCCCGCTGCGGCACTGCAGACTCGGTTGTCACAGCAGGATGAAGAACTGAAAAAGCTGCGGCGCGAATTGGATCAGGCACGCATGAAATCTGCCTCGGCATCCACGGAGAACGCAACGGATGCAGCCGTTGAGGTGAAGGGCGTGAAGGTGCTGGCGCAGCGCGTCAGCGGCCTGGATCGCAACCAGATGCGGAGCCTTGTGGACACGTTGCGTGCGCGGCTGGGTTCTGGCGTAGTCGTTCTTGGTGCGTCGACGGAGGATGGCAAAGTCGCCCTAATTGCCGCCGTGACCAAGGACCTGACCGGCCGCGTGCAGGCGGGCAAGGTAGTGGGCGCACTGGCTGCGAAGGTAGGCGGCAAGGGCGGCGGCAGGCCCGATCTGGCGGAGGCGGGGGGCACTGAACCATCACAGCTCGATGTGGCCCTGGCTGGCGCAGTTACGGTTGTGGGTGAACTGCTCCCGTAGAGGGCAGCGCTTTGCTCTTGGGCAACCCATCATCCTGAGCGCAGCGAAGAAGCCTGAAGCCCGTGTGACCGCGAGACAGCTTCACGCTTTCTCGCGAGGAACCTGGAGGACTTCGTGCCGGGTGGGACGCCTCGGGATCCTTCGGTCGCTTCGCTCGGTAAGGATGACTGACTCCTGACCTGGGACTAGCAGCCCACAAGGCAAGTAACGCAGCAGCCGTCCTGTGGGGTACCGCCCCAGCTACTGGCAAGCATTTGGGTGCAACCCGGGTGTACGTCGCTCGGTAGACTGGGAGCGGTTTGAGCTCTGCGCCTCTATCTCGTCGTCTTGCGTTTGCAGCCTGCCTGCTGCTGACGGTTCCTGCCCTTGCTACGCCTAGAAGGGCGGCGGTGCAGACGCCGTGGCAGGTGGCGGAGGCGGCGCGGCAGCAGTTGCTTGCCATTCCCGCCGAGTCGCGCACGCGCGAAGACTACAACACGGTGATGGACGCCTTTCGCCTGATCTACCATGGCAACCCCGGAGACCTGCATGCGCCCGAGGCCATCTTCAACGTGGGACTGTTGCTGGCAGACGAGGGCAACACCCTGCACGAATCGAAGATGCTGACGGCGGCCATTGGCCAGTTTGAGTTTCTGCGCACACAGTATCCGCGGTCGTCCTTTCGGATCGCGGCCCTGCTGGAAGAAGCGCACGTTGCGGCAAACGGCATGCGCGATGTGAAGCTGGCGCGCACCAAATATTCGGCCTTCGTGGAGGAGTACCCGCAGTCATCGCACATCGACGAAGCTCAGGCGGCGCTCAAGAGCCTGCGTGCCGGTGTGCTGCCACCGCAGGACGCTTCCGCCTCGCCTGCGCCTATTGCGGGCAGTAAGCCTGCCGCGCGCGGCTCGGCAGCGGCTTCGAACGGCGTTCCGGGATCGGCGGTCTCTCCGGAGGTGCATGCGGAGGCAAGTCTGGCGGCGTCGCAGGGCAGCGTGTCGCAGCCGGTCGTGGTGGCGTCTGTCCCGCAGGCATCCACGTCACAGACGCCGGGTCCGAGCACCCTGGGGAGAGCAGTGCAGGACGCCAGTGCGCAGGTTCCGGCACACACGCGCGGCGGGCTGGCTACGGTATCGGCTATCCGCCACTGGTCCACACCGACGTATACCCGCGTCGCCATCGACCTGGGCGATGAGGTGCAGTACGAGGCGGCACGCGTGCCCGGCCCTGACCGCATCTATTTCGACCTGCACGGCACGCGGCTGGCGCAGGAGCTTGCAGGCAAAAGCTTCACCGTGACCGACGATGGCTTTCTGAAGCGCATCCGCGCCGCGCAGTACTCCAATGACATGACGCGCGTGGTGCTGGATGTGAACGACGTGACGGAGTACTCGGCGTTTCTGTTGCCGAATCCGTATCGCCTGATTATTGACATCCACGGCGGCGAAAAGTCGTCAGTAGGTACACCCAGACCCAGCACCGCTGCGCCGCAAGGCGGCAACCTGCTGCATCCACCGTCGGCGGTACAGGGCAGCGTTGCGGCAGCCGCGCAGCGTGGGCCTGCGGCCGCGGCAGGACCAACGGTCAGCAGCCTGCCTGCCATGCCTGCTACGGTGGCATCCGTTCCTAGTACCGTGGCAACGCGTACGACCACCGGCGGGGAAATGGCATCGCTGAGCGCGGCACCAGATAACCAGCGCGCCACCGCCCTGCCCACCAGCCAGCCCATTGCCGTGGCGACCCCGCAAGTGACGGCGACGCGCGGCAAAGCTCCCAAACGTCCACTGACGGCGACCCCGGATGCGACGCCCAGCCACGCTGCCGCACCCACCGCTGCTGGTGAGCGTTCGCTGGTGCGTGCATTGGGCCTCAAGATTGGCCGCATCGTCATCGACCCTGGGCATGGTGGTCACGACAGTGGCACCATTGGTGCGGGCGGCATCATGGAAAAGGATGTGGTGCTGGACGTGGCGCTGCGCCTGGGCAAGCTGCTGCACGACCGCTTGGGCGCGGAGATCATTTACACCCGGTCTGACGACACCTTTATTCCGCTGGAAACGCGCACCGCCATCGCCAACAAGGCAGAGGCGGACCTGTTCATCAGCGTGCACGCAAACAGTTCACAGGACGAGACGGCGCGGGGCGTGGAGACGTACTACCTGAACTTCACCACGCAGACCGATGCGCTGGACGTAGCTGCCCGTGAAAACGCCGTCAGCGATCAGAGCATTCATCAGCTTGCCGACCTGGTGAAAAAGATCACGCTCAAAGACAAGATCGACGAATCACGCGAGTTTGCCTCGGACGTGGAGCAGTCGCTTTATGACGGGCTGCACCGGGGCAATGAGGGGCTGAAAAATCGTGGCGTCAAGAAGGCTCCGTTCGTGGTGCTGATCGGAGCGAACATGCCGTCGATCCTGACGGAGATCAGTTTTGTAACCAACGGCAAGGATGCCGCACAACTGCGCACGCCGGAGTATCGCGAGCGTGTGGCGCAGTCCATTTTTAGGGGAGTTGCCAATTACACCAGCGGCCTGTCCGGCGTGCGTGTCGCCAGCGCGAAGAAGGCAGACCCGGACGGCGACTGACAAGCCGTTGAATGATGCTGCCGTACAGCCAAGGGTGCGCTACCCGTCCACCGCCGGTGATAGTCTCACTCAACATATGGTTCGTTCTCTTACAGGACTGATACTGGCTGCCGTGCTTATCGCGCCGTTACTAAACGCGCAGGTGCCTGCTGCCGCCAAGCCCTCCACCACTGTCGCCATGCCACCCCCGCCGCTGCTGCCCGATCACTTCGGTGAGTGGCAGGTAAGTGGCCCG
>CAXTFT010000153.1:0-2664 GCA_964243585.1 uncultured Terriglobus sp. | reverse complement strand
GAAGGAACTGCTCGTCAGTCGGCGCGACGTAAAAAAATACGCTGCCGAGGGGAATGCAGCCACGGTATCCGCAATCGAGTTTGCCGATGCCACGGGTGCATACAGTGCGTTCACCCTGTTGCGCACACCGGAAATGCGGCCCTGCGCAGGCGGCAACAGCCTTGGTGTGGACTGCTCTGTATCCACAGGCAAGCTGCTGTTCTGGCAGGGCGATACGCTGGTGTCCATCGCGCCTTCGGGACTGAAAGCGGTGTCGGCGAGTTCCTTCGGCGAACTGGTCGGCATGCTGCCCAAGCCTTCCGGGTCAAAGGGCGCCCATCCACTGCTGCCCACGCGCCTGCCGCAGGAAGGACTGCTCAGGGAAAGCCTGCGTTATGCTGTCGGGCCGCTGACGTATGCCGCAGACGGCGGACAAGTTCCCGCAGCAGTGATCGACTTCAGCAAGTCGCCTGAGATCCTTACGGCGCACTATGCGGGCCGATCCGGTCGCGGCTTGTTAACCATGATCTTCTACCCCACGCCCACCATTGCCGGCGACCGCACGCGTGCGGTTGAGGCAGCGTTAAAGGATGGCAGTCTGCCCGCTTCGCTGCTCGCCGGGGCACCTCAGGTGGCCCGATCCGGCCCGATTGTAACGTTGGCGAGCAGTGGCTTAACCGCAAAAGAGGCTGCAAAACTGGCCGGTGGCGTGAAGTATCAGGCCGACGTGACGTGGAACAAACCCGAAGGCTACATGGAGCAGTTCAAGGTCAGCAACGCGGCCAGTGTTATGGTGCAGATCATGATCTTCGTCTTTGTCATGGTGGGCGCGGCGCTGGTGTTGGGCGTGGTGTTCGGTGGCGGGCGGGCGGCGTTTCGCAGGGCGCGCGGCAAACCAATTTCGTCTATCGATGACATGGAAGTGATCAGTTTGAATCTACGCGGCAAGCCTGAGCATGGCATTCAGTAACAAGCCGTCAAGCGAATGAAAGGAGAAAAGCAACCTTTCGGCTTTTCTTCGTCAATGTAGCCAAGCCCTTTGTAATGTGTTATTTGCGAATCTTCTTGACACTGCCCGGAGCCGAGTCATAGACTTTCGCCAGAAAGTTCTGATGGCTTTGCCTCCGTCTGGACTATTCTCCCTGAAGAAAAAGCCATCCATTTGCGGATGGCTTTTTCTCTTGTTGCCGAACAGAACCAAGGTTTTGCGTGTGCCGCCTCCGCCAGTTAGAATCAACAGGAAGGCCGACGTAGCTCAGTTGGTAGAGCAGCTGATTCGTAATCAGCAGGTCAACGGTTCAAGTCCGTTCGTCGGCTCCACTCTGCCTCCGGTACGCAGTGCGGTACTTGCCCCCTTACAAAATTAGGCCTCCGGTACGCTTTATCCACGAGATTTTGCGACGCACTGTGCTGCAGCAGCTTGCCACGTGCGCACCTACCCCGCATACTCTGCTCAGTGGTTTGCGAACCGTGTAGGTATGCGGGGCCGCAAAGGTGCCAGGAGCACAGACGATGCCCGTAACGACAGCGCCTGCTTCCCGTTACACCCGCCAGGATGCTGCACGTATCCTGCACATTTCCGAGCGCCAGCTCACCGTTTGGCAGCGCGCCGGATTGATTGCGAATGTTGATGACTTCAGCATGCGCGACCTGGCTGCCATGCGCAGCATGCGCGACCTGCGGCAACGCAAACTTTCTGTACGGTCCATCCGCAGTTCAGTTGAGGCCATGCAGCGTGTTGCAGGTATCGTTGACCCACTGAGCGAGGGCGCGCCGATGCCACACGGCACCCGGCTGGTGTTCCGTCACGCCGGATCGCTGCTGGATCCATTGACACAGCAGCTTGGCTTCGATTTTGAAGCAGCTAATCGTGGCGGGCTTTCCCTGCTGAAGCGGGAGATCTCACGCGAACAGCAGGGGCGTGACCAGGCACGCGCACAGGAACTGTTTCAGCGCGCAGTGCAGTTAGAAGAAAGGCCGGACACAATCACAGAGGCGATGGAGCTCTATCTCGAGGTGCTGCGAGTCTGGCAGAGACACGCGCCTGCCTCGATCAACCTTGGCACCATCTACTACAACGCCGGCCGCTTCAACGAGGCGGAAGAGCGATACCGCGCCGCGGCGGAGATCGACCCGGAGTACGCACTGGCTTTCTTTGATTTGGGCAACGTGCTGGACGAGTTGAGAAGGCTGCCGGAGGCGATCGCGGCCTATCGCCGGGCTGTACAACTGGTTCCACAGTATGCGGACGCACACTACAACCTGGCACTGGCTTATGAACGCACCGGCGAACGCCGCCGTGCCCTTCGGCATTGGCTGCACTACGTGCGGCTGGACCCGGTTGGCCCCTGGGCAACACACGCCCGCATGCAGGCGCGCAGAACGCTCGCTGCGGAACGGCTCAGCATCGTGACGCGGGGTGGAAAGCTGGCGTAACTACGTTACAAAGCAATGGAGTTCCAGCTGAAGGACTCCGGCGATGGCTCGGTTGAAATCCAGCTGATGCGCTAGGCTTCTGCCACGACCTCGGACGTTTCCTGTGACCCCTTCCTGGCGGGCGCAGGCTCGGCTTTCTTACTGGGCGCAATGATGGCGTGCAGCGTGGTACCTTCCATGCGCGGCATAAACTCCACAATGCCAGCCGGACCGATATCCATGATGAGACGGTTGACGATCTTGTAGCCA
>CAXTFT010000152.1:0-8187 GCA_964243585.1 uncultured Terriglobus sp. | reverse complement strand
GTCCCAATGGGCCTGCACCATGTTCAGTTTGCCGATGGCGCCGGAAGCCATGAGTTCCTTTGCCTTCGCATAAATGATTGATGAGACGCGCTGCGAACCCACCTGCAGAATGCGCCCGTGCTTCTTTGCGCTTTCAATCATCAGTGGGCCGTCGGCGTACTCGTGAATCATGGGTTTTTCGCAGTACACGTCCTTGCCGGCACTCATGGCGTCCAGCGACACCTGGCGATGCCAGTGATCGGGCGTCGCAATGATGACTGCGTCAATGTCCTTGCGCGCAAGTATCTCCTTGTAATCGCGCGTGGTCTGCACGTCCGCGCCAAAGATCTCCTTGCAGTGTGCCAGTCGCCCATCGTAGCAATCCGCTGCCGCCACCAGCTTGATGCCGGTGTTCAGCAGCGCGCCGCGCGTGATGCTTTGGCCGCGTCCACCAGCACCGATCAGCGCAACATTGATCTGGTCGTTTGGGCCGATGCGCCGTGTCTCCTGCGCAAACGGCGCGATCAGGGGTATCTGGGTTGCTGCGGCGGCCAGGCTGGCCGTCCTAAGAAAATTTCTACGACTCAGGCTCATAAATGCTCCAAACAATGTTGCGGCAATTCTAAGCGATGCTGACTATCCTGCG
The DNA here is from genome assembly GCA_964243585.1 of uncultured Terriglobus sp. Taxonomy (GTDB): domain Bacteria; phylum Acidobacteriota; class Terriglobia; order Terriglobales; family Acidobacteriaceae; genus Terriglobus. Next base: position 7,562 of record CAXTFT010000152.1, on the reverse strand, counting down.
CCTTCCAGGATCACGGTGGCGATCGCCATCTCTCGACTGTGAGACAGACTCAGGTGAATGGCGCTGACCTGCATGGCCTGTGCACGTTCTGCCGCACGGCCATGCAACACCAGCACAGGACGGCCACCCGGCAGGTGCTTCACTTCAAGCTCGCGCCAGCCAACCCCCCTGGCGATACCGGTGCCCAGCGCCTTGGCACCGGCCTCTTTTGCGGCGAAGCGGGCGGCCAGGCTTTCCGCGGCATTGCGCTGCTTTCGCCGGCAGTATGCAATTTCTCCCGGGGTGTAGACACGATGCAGAAACCTGTCACCATACCGCGCAACAGCCTGCTGAATACGATCGATCTCGGTCAGGTCAGTGCCGGTTCCAACAATCAAAAGAGTGCTGCCTTCCTTGGCGTTGGGCGCTGATGTAAGTCGCGGAACAGTACATTGAACCACGTCTCAGCCACGCCGATAAACGGATTGTGAACGACGACGAGATCCAAACCGAACTTCAACTGCAGAGCCACACATATCTTGACCGTGTGGCCTTATTGCCCGAACTGGGTGCCGCAATCGATGGTGCAGGTGGCTGGATGCTGGATCGCAGACAGATTTCCGCGGTCGCCGTCGAGATGAGCCTTGAGGTCCAGCAGCAGTCCCTGCCGGAAGTCTACGGTGCCCTGCTGAGCAGCGGCCTGGAACTTTCGCGCGAAAGCCACCGCCAACTGGCCGAGCGCTGCAATTGCTGCATGTACCTGCCCAAACGGCGTGGAGCCTCCTCTATCCTGACGCTTCATATTGAAGTTCAGTTTCTTGCCGACCCCCATCAGGCCGCCGATGTGTCGCGCCTGCTCTCACTGGGTGCAGCGACTGCATAGTGACAGGTTAGACTGAATGGGTCCATGTCGCCCATCATTGTTGCTCGCCAACTTGGCAAGACCTATCGCTCCGGCAAGATCGAAACCCACGCCTTGCGCGATGCCACCTTCACGGTTGACCGTGGCGAGTTCATCGCGATCGTCGGTCCGTCGGGCTCGGGCAAGTCGACGCTGTTCTACCTGCTCGGTGGACTGACCCGCGCCAGCGGCGGATCGGTCACCATCGACGGTGTTGATTTTAGCAGCCTTTCGGACGCGGATCGGACACGAAAACGCGGCGAAAAGATCGGTTTTGTCTTCCAAAGATTCAACCTGCTACCTACGTTGTCGGCACGCGGCAACATTGAACTAGCACATAGCATTGCGGCCACCGGCAAACCCCTGGACACGGCCTTTCTAACGCGCCTGGCGGAACTGCTGCGCATCGAGGGCAGGCTGGACAATCGGCCCAATGAGCTCTCCGGCGGAGAGCAGCAGCGCGTCGCCATTGCACGCGCTCTGATTACCCGCCCCGCCATCATCCTGGCCGATGAACCCACCGGCAACCTGGACACGGAAAACTCCGATGCAGTACTGGAAATGCTGCGCCACGCGGCAAAAGAGCTAGGCCAGACCGTGCTGATGATCACGCACAATCCTGAGGCCGCGGCCATCGCCGACCGCACCGTGTACGTCCGTGACGGACGCCTTCACGAGACCCCGCCGCCAGCCCGCGCGCCGAAGAAAGCACTGATCAGCAGCTTGTTGTCGGACTAGCAGTTCTCCGGGCAACAACGCTGCGAGTTTGACCGCGGTACCCTCCAGCACATAAGTTTGCAGCGGGCAGACTGTCTTCAAGACCCGTCTGCAAAGCTCCACCAGGTGGGCGTCTGAACATGCATAAAAGTGCTCTTTACCTATCCGCTTTCGCGCTTTTCGCGTGCAATTTGAACGCCCAGACAGCGCCTGTAACGGTGGCGCCGTCCGGCTCGACTGTCTCCGGTATCTCGGCTCCCGCGACGCCCCAGGGCGCTGCCAACAAGCCCGCCGATGTTGCAGGCATCCCGGTCAACTATGACGAAGCCGGGGTCGGCACCTACACCCTGCCAAGCCCACTGGTTATGGGCAACGGCAAGGTGGTACTGGATGCAAAGGGTTGGACCACAAGGCGAGCGGAAATCGTCCGGCTGTTTGAAACGCAGCAGTTCGGCATTGCCCCGGACCGTCCCGCAGGCGAAAGCTTCGAAGTCTTCGACAAAGGATCGCCTGCGCTCGCCGGAAAAGCAATCCGCAAGCAGGTGATTATCTACCTGAACAAGGAAAAGACCGGCCCAAAGATCAACCTGCTGGAGTACCTGCCCGCAAAGCAGGCCGCGGCAAACAAGCCTGTGCCCATGCTGTTGAGCATCAACTTCGGCGCGCCGCAGAATGCCGTGGACGATCCCGGCATCCGCCCGGTGCAGGTCTGGGACCCAAAGACCAAATCCCGGACGGACGCGCCCGGAGCTTACCGTACGCTTGGCCGGATTGATGCTGCTGCCCTGCTCGACGCGGGCATCGGTGTGGCCACTTTCTACTATGGTGATGTAGAACCTGATTACGAAGGCGGCGGCGCGCAAGGCATTCGCGCAGCCTATCTGAAGGACGTAAGCGCGCGACCCGCGGACGCGTGGGGCTCCATTGCGGCATGGGCCTGGGGGATGAGCCGTGTCCAGGATTACTTTGAGACGGACAAGGGTGTGGACGCGAAACGCGTCGCCATTCACGGCATTTCGCGGCTGGGCAAAACGGTGATGTGGGCGGGCGCGCACGACGAACGCTTTGCCGCTGTCATTGCCAGCTGCTCAGGCGAAGGTGGCGCGGCGCTAAGCCATCGCAACTATGGCGAGACGATTGCGCACCTGACGGCAAAAGGCCGCTACGCATACCAGTTCGCCGCGAACTATGCCAAGTATGGCGGCTTCCCTGACCCGGCACCCATGGACGCCAACCTGCTGATCGCCTTGATTGCGCCGCGACCGTTGCTGCTGCAGACCGGCAACACCGACTACTGGTCAGACCCCAGGGGAGAGTTTCTTGCTGCCGTCTCCGCCGGCCCGGTCTATAAGACCCTGGGCAAGGAAGACCTTGGAACCAACACCATGCCGGAAGCAAAACAGCCCATTTTGCACGACCTGTCGTACTACATGCATGACGGCGGGCACGGCATGGTGCCAACAGACTGGGCTGTGTACGTGGATTTCCTGAAGATGCACCTGCACCCGGAGCAGTAAGGGGGACACCTGGCGGCATCCACCCTGACCTCATCCTGAGCAAAGGTAAAACACGGGAGCGCCTACTTCGAGAAGGAGTAGTGGACGGTGATTGTGGTATCCACTGCCTTGGGGTCGCCATTCAGCAGGTAAGGCTTGTATACCCATTCCCGAACAGCCTCGATCGCCGACTTCGACAACTGCTCGTCCGGCGAGCTGATCACGTTTAACTGCTCCACCTTGCCTTCTTCGCTGATGATGGCGTGCAACAGCACCTCACCCTGGATTTTCTTCTCCTTGGCATCCGGCGGGTAGACAGGAACCTTTTTGGATAGCGCATTGCCGGCCATTACGGCAGACGGAACCTTGATCGGGTCTGCGGCGGCTACGCTGGTTGGCACGGGTAGAATCTCATTTCGCGCCACGAGTTGTGTCGCCTGATCGATCTGCCGCTGTATGGCATCAGGACGAATTTGCTCCATAGCCCTTGCCTGTTGCTGCTCTGCGTTGCGGATTGTGGCGTTGAGTTGTGCATCATTGATCTTGCTGGCCGCCTCGATCTTCGCCCTGAACTCGGGTGAGTTTATTTGCGCCTTCAGCTTTTCCATGGTCTGCTGCTGTTGTTCCATGCGCGCCTTCCATTCAGGCGAGTTCATCTCAACCCGCATCTTCTTGAATGCTTCACGCTGCTGTTCCATCTGCGCCTGCATGGCTGCCATTTCCGGCATTTTCAGATTGCCGAGTGGAACACTCGACTTTGAAAGATCCACGCTGGTGCTGTGGCGCGAGCCGTCCACGGACGCCAGCGCCTGCTCTGCGGCGGCAGCAACTTCCCGTGCCGTGACAATCCTGCGCCGGTCGTCATCACTCACTGCTTCTCGTTCTGCCGTGAGAAGGTCGCGGCGCGCCTGCCTGAGCTGTTCGCGGGCATGGTCGCCACCCAGCAATCGTGGCCCCGTATCCATGGCTGTACGCTGTGCTGTGGAAGATGAAACAGGCTGCGTCGTGGGCGCGCTTTGCGGTGCAATCCGTTCCCCTGCGAGAGCCGGCCGCACCTGCAGCATGCCCGCAGACAGGACAGCAACGGCTCCCAGCGAAATACAGGCTGCGACACGCACGGCACGACGACTGCGTGCTTCCGGTTGGCAAGACTTCATGATCATTTGCATACGTTCCTCCATGGCTCCACTTTGGTTAAACAACTCAAGGCCGGCGCCGAACAATCCGTTGCTGAAGAATCTCAGTGCCGGGATTTGTGTCTGGCGAAATCCCATGCGCTCCGCAACCCGCAACAGGGCGCGTGCATAGGTCGAGTTCGAACCCATTCTGTCCGCGGCCTCGGCATCACATGCCATCTCGCGCGTCTGCCGGACACGTTGCGAGATCCACCAAGCCGCAGGGTGGAAGGCCAGGGGCAGCAGCAACACCGAACACAGCACGTGCAGGACAGGATCATGCCGTCGCAGGTGCGCCAGTTCATGCAGCAGAATGGCATGGATCTCCGCTGACTCTATCCCCGCTGCAACAGGTGCCGGCAGCAGCAGCGTGGGTCGCAGGACACCTGCAAGCGCCGGTCCGGCAATGTCGCTGCTGGCACGCAGGCGCGGAGGCTTCATGTTCAACCGCAGGCAATGCTGCTCTAATGCATTCTGGATTGCTGCCGGAAGCGGATCAAGAGAAGCTCCGCGCACAAGGGCCAACGTGCGCCACCAGGAAAAAATGATCTGCAATGCGAACAGCGCCATCACCAACAGCTGGCTCCATGCAAGTGCGCGCGCAAGGCGTGGCGGAGCGGTAAAAGCGAAGGGCTGTAAACCATCGCGCCCGTTCACATGCCGATGCAGCAGCCGTTTCCACGCGGATTCGCGTTGCAGTGCAGGCAGCGTTCCACCATAAGCCACAGGCTCAAAGGTGACGCCAGAAGTTATGCTGTCTCGCTCCGCCAGCCAGGCAGCCCGCCTTGCCGCGATTGTGCTGCACAGCGGCAGCACTACGCACAGCAACAGCGTTCCTACCCACAGGGCATGCGCCACGCGGATGTGTGGGCGTCCCACTTTGACCGCGCACCACGCCGCACCGGCAAGCAGCGGCACCTGCCAAAGCGCATGCAGCACGAAGCCGGCAAGTGCCTGTTCGCAGACGGCAAGGTGAGCGCTCATGCCTGTGCCCCCTTTGCCTTCCGCTCCTCGGTCTCTGCTGCCTGCAGAGCCTTGCGTGCGCGCTGCAAGTCATCCGCGCCTACGTGACCGGAGTCGACCATGGCCAGCAGCATGGCCTCCGCCGAGCCACCGAACATGCGCTTCAACAGGTCGCCGATGGCCGACCCGGCAGCGCGTTCCCGCGATACCGCAGCACGGTAGCGGTATGCACGGCCCTCTGCTGTCCGCTTGACCTTGCCCTTGCGCAGCAGCACCTGCAGCATGGTTCCTACTGTGTTGTAGGCAAGTTCACCCTCTAATTGCGGCACAATATCGGCGGCGGTACTCGGACCCGCAGCCCAAAGTACCTGCATGATCTCGAGTTCGAGAGGCGTCAGGTTCTCCTTGCCGGTCTTCCCTGTAGATGGCGACATGCGTCCTCCTAATCTCTTGGGAGATAGCATGTCGCGCGCATGTGCATCTTGTCAACTAAATCTTTAGGAGACTTCCCCGTTCAGAGAATGCAAGACAGCACAGCAACAAACAAAGGGAACAGGTGAGGACCTGTTCCATTTGTTTTTTATGATTTACCGCCGGTGAATTACCAGAGCACTCCCTGAATGGGTTGCAGCGGCTCCGGCAGCGATCGCTCACCAAGCGCCTGCCGCAGGTTGATCTCGATGGTCCGCGACATGGAAGATAGGGGAATGTCATAGATGGTGTTTTCGAACGGATCTTCAAGATCGCGCCCAATCTTGTCCAGCGCAAGAAAGATGAAGCCCACCAGTGTGGAGCCCAGCGGTGTGAACCAACCCATGTTCAGCACCAACCCCAAAGGCAGCAGCAGGCAGTACATCTTTGTGAATAACTGGGGGAAAAAGTCATACTGCTTGGGCATAGGCGTGTTCTTGATGCGCTCCGAGCCACCCTGCAGGTCGGCCAGGTCGTTCAGCGTGCTGTCCAGGCCGGCCCACTGCAGGCTGTCAATCCAATCGTTTTCCAGCGCTTTGCGCACAAGTTCGCCCTGCCAGATCTGAAGCGTAAACGGGATATTCTTCTGCCCCGCCAGCGCAACCAGATCGTCTTCCGTCAGCAGGCCATGCAACTCGTCCAGCGGCGGCTGACCTCGTAATTGCTGCCGGAGTGCATGCACCCACGCTATTTGCAGCAGCACCATGCGGCACTGCATGGCACGCACGGCCTCACGGTCTGCTTCTTTCTGTGGCGCAATGGATGCCAGAACCTGCCGCGCCCAGGACCGCGAATTATTAACGATACCGCCCCAAAGGGTACGTGCCTCCCACCAGCGGCCATAGCTGCTGTTGTTGCGGAACGCCACAATCAGGCCGATGGCCGAACCGAACAGTGCCAACGGAATGTGTGGAAGTGCGATCCACTTCCAACCGGCCACCTGGAACAGCAGCACAATGGCTGCGTCGTACAGGATCAAAAGCAGCAACGGAAAGCCTACGTAAGCCAGCAGCCGGCGCAGCTGCGGTGCGTGGGGAACAATCATGCGGCAGCCTCCACCTGGTTCCTGATTGCGCCAGCCGCCGTGTCCCGAACTGAAATGAAGCAGTTTTCTGCTTCGCTGTAGATACGCACATCACCGGCACCGATATCGTAGACCCAACCCGAGACTGTCAACGCTCCTCTTGCAATCGCGCCGGCGACGGAGGGGTGTGTGCGCAGGTGCTGCATTTGCAGCAGCACGTTCTGCTCGGTAAGGGTACCCAGGGAGGGAGTGCCGCCATCCAGCGTGGCTGTTACCCGTTTGGCGGCATCTGCATTGCGCAACCAGCTTTTTACAGTAGGCATGCTGTCCAGTTTGCCCGGCTCCGCAAGGATTCCTTTCATGGCGCCACAATCCGAATGACCGCAGATGACCGCATGCTGCACGCCGAGCGCGTCAACGGCGTATTCGATAACGGCACTCACGCCGCCCAGCATCTCGCCGTAAGGAGGAACCATGTTGCCGATATTGCGGGTTACAAAGATTTGCCCGGGACCGCTCTGCGTCAGGGCTTCCGGATCGATGCGGGAGTCGGCACAGGTAATCAGCAGGGTGTGGGGCTTCTGCGGGTTCTGTGCCGCATGCTCAAACTCCTGCTGTTTGGCCGGGTAAACCTCCCGCTGAAACTGAAGAATGCCCCTTGTCAGCCGTGCCAGTGTTTCGTCCTGTTTGTCTGCCATGTTCAAAGTCTCCTCGGGTAAAGCACCCATTGAACTTATACGCAGCATCTGGTGCTCTTTGGATGCAGAACATCGGCTGCCAGAAAACTTTCAGATCACCCTCCTGCGAAGAGGCAGCAACATGCAGGGCCATTTCCG
>CAXTFT010000151.1:0-8195 GCA_964243585.1 uncultured Terriglobus sp. | reverse complement strand
CAATGCGCACGTCGAATTGCTGCTGGTGGTCGTCGTCGTTCGCAACGCGCGTGTAGTTGTTCGCCGCGCCTGCGCTTGTTGGCAGGGGGAAGCGCGCCAGCAGCGCCACGGCGGCAGGATCGAGCGGGATGTTGATGACGTCGTTGGGGAACTCTGTTCGTGCAAGACGCCCATTCACCGTTGCGGTGGTGTTTGGGTTGTAGATCCGTGAAACGCCGGTGAAGATGCCGTTTCGCTGCGCGACAGTTGGAACCGTCGATATACGCGTCACGCCGATGCGCTGCAGAATGCCCTGGTAGTCTCCGAAAAAGAACAGCCGGTCATGCAGGATGGGCGCGCCCAGCGTGGCACCAAACAGGTTGCGGCGGTACATGGGCTTGCGCGCTGTCGCTGAAGCGAAGTAATTGCGTGTGTTCAGCGCCTCATTGCGGAAGTATTCGAAGAGGCTGCCATGCACCGTGTTGCTGCCGCTGCGCGTGGCCACGTTGACCACGCCGCCGTTGAAGCGGCCAAACTCCGCGGGCACGTTGTTGGACTCAATGGTGAACTCGGCGATGGAGTCGAGAATGGGAAAAAAGGCCACCTGGCCGGGCTCCGGCTGCAAGGCGCTGATACCGTCGAACAGGTACTCGTTCGTGCGTGGTCGGCCACCGTTGATGCGTGGCAGCAGCGTGCCGGGAGGCAGTGCCACGCCGGGCGCCAGCTGGGCCAGCTGGATGAAATTTCGCGTGTTCAGCGGCAGCGCTTCAATGGTGGGGCCGGGGATGGTGGTTTGGATGTTGCTGGTCTGCGATTGCAGAAACGTCGCGTCTGCGTTCACCGTGACGGTATCTGTCCCAGCGGCAGCAAGCGGCAGGTCAAGCCCTACGGTCTGGCCGGTGGCCACGCTTAAACCGTTGCGCTGGTAGCCCGCAAAGCCGCTGTTCTGCACGGCGACGCTGTATTCCCCGGAAACGAGCTGGGTGAAGTCATAAACGCCGTCACTTGTAGTCATAGTGGACTGCTGGACACCGGTGGCGCTCTGCGTCAGCGTGACCTGCGCACCCGCAATACTTGCGCCAGACGCATCGATGACGCGGCCCTTTAGTTCGCCTGGTATCTGGGCGTAACCCGCTACTGAAAACAGGGTGCAGGCAGAAAGTGCAAGCGCAGACGCGCGCAGAAGGGGTAAGGCTCGCTTGTATTGCATAGTACGAATCTATGCGAATCAATTCGTATAGCCAAGCGGATATGCACGCCACTTGGAACATGGCTTGACTCAGCCTGCCGGCGTGGTGCTGCACGGATGCAGGCCCGGCAGATTTTAGCTGTCTTTGCGGTAGAGCATGTTGCGAATGGCTTCACGGCGGGCGGCGTCCATCTCGCTCCTTGACTTGCGCTCATCGGCATCCATGCCGGTCTTCTTTGCGGCTTCGGCCGCCGCTTCCTGCTCGTCGGCGGTGCACTCCGGGCAGCGGTTGGCGAAGCCGGGCTTCTCGGGCCGCAGTTCAAATGCTTCGCCGCAAACGGCACAGGTTTTGATTGGGAAGGGCATAACTCTACGGCTATCTTAGTGGGTCCCGTTACCTGTGCGCAGCGCAGCAACGAGAACTGTTCGATAGCAGACAGTGGCAGGCTACACTTCCGCATCATAAAGTGCACGCGCAATCGGAAAGCCGTGCGGCTTTGCTCCAGATGGGAACTTTTATTCCAAATTCAAAGTCAAAATTATGGTTTGGTGCGGGTCTTTTGTTGCTCACCGGCGTTGTTGCCGGTGAACCCATCAAGATGAAGCACGGCCAGGGTGAGGTCCATGCCTTTCTTGCCGTCCGTTCCGAAAGCGGCAAACTGCTGGGCACCGCGGACGAGGTGAATGTGCCTATGGATAAAACCTGGCGGTCCCGCCTGACAATACGCTTTCGTGACGGTTCCGTGGATGACGATACTGCAATTTACACGCAGGGATCGGTGCTTCGCTTGGTAAGCGATCACCATGTGCAGAAGGGTCCGTCATTCCCCAGTGCGACAGACGTTACCATCAAGATGGCAAGTGGCGACGTGCTCTACCATGAGCAGAAAGATGGCAAAGACTCCGTGGTAACCGAGCACATGGATTTGCCGGTAGACCTGGCCAATGGCATTATGCCGACGTTGCTGCAGAACTTTCCCAAGGGCGCCGCGGAACTCAAGGTCGGGTATCTGGTCACCACGCCGAAGCCGCGCCTGGTCAAGGTCGCTATTCACCCGGATGGGCCGGGAACGTATCGTATGGGTGGTTTTGCAAGGTCTGCAAACAAGTACCGGATGCATGTAGAAATAGGTGGCATCGCGGGGATTTTGGCACCTCTTGTCGGAAAAGAGCCACCGGATCTCATGGCGTGGGTATCCACAGGGGAGGCACCCACCTTTCTTAAGCTGTACGGATTTCTGTACCTTGGCGGTCCCATGTGGCGGATGGAACTTACCAGCCCCGAGTGGTAGAGCGGCTGTTATAGCATGGCTTACCGTGAGGTTTTGTTATGCTCTCTCGTCGTAAGTTCCTGGCATTTTCCAGCGCTGCCGCTGTAGCTTTTGCTGTTCCATTGTCTTCATCGGCTGCGCCTCTTCGCGGTGTGCGCTACGGTTATGCTGCCATCACCTGGGGCAACGCGGAGCGGCAATGCATTGACGACGTTGCAGCGTCCGGCTTTCGTGGCATTCAGTTTCGCGCGAATGCTGTGAGCGACTTCAAGCCCGAAGAATTGCAAACATTGATGGCTGCGCACAAGCTCACGTTTGTGGCGCTTTCCAGTGGACAGGTGTCCATTGACAAGCCCGCCGGTCCGCAGTTGGAACTGCATGCAAACAATGCAAAGTTTGTGAAGGCCGCGGGCGGCGAGTATCTCCAGATATTGGATGAGTTGACAAAGTTCGGACGTACCGTAACGCCGGAGCAGTGCAAACAGCTGGGCATGCTGCTGACTGAATTAGGCAAGCGCACCGCTGATGTCGGTGTCCCGCTGGGCTTCCATAATCACATGGGATCTTTGAGCGAAAAACCAGAGAATCTGGACCGTGTGATGGACGCGAGCGACCCGAAATACGTAAAGCTTGAACTGGACACCGCGCACTACGCTGCGCCTGGTGGGGACAACGCCGCAGTTCTACGCAAGTACAAGGACCGGCTGCTTTTTCTGCACCTGAAGGACTTCAAGCCGCTACCGAACCCGACGGCAAACACGAACTATCCCTTCCTGTTCACGGAACTGGGACAGGGCACCATCGACTTTAAGTCTATCTTCGCCACGTTGGAAGCCATCCGCTTCAAGGGCTGGGCAGTGGTGGAGCTGGATAGGGAGCCGGTAGAGGGCCGCACGCCTTTGGAATCGGCAAGGATCAGCCGGAGTTATCTTGAGCAGACTTTCGGTGCTTCCGTTACGGCGTAATGAAACTGCTATGTGTTTGCGCAGCTATTCCCGGCAATCATGCGCTGGTCACAACAGCAATGACCGTGCCGGGGTTCGACCTGCTGCGTGTGGGAAGAAGTGAGCTGTCGCCAGGAAGTCGGTCGGCGCGTAACCACCTTCCCATATCCAGTCGCTTTCAATCGAAGCTGCAACTTACCACGATTCATAAAATAGATCACAAATAAGTAACTCCAAGGTTCCGTGTGCTGGTACCTTTGCTTGCATTGTCCAGACTTCATGTTTGTCGCAGGTAAGGAGAGGCGCATGTCAACACAACCCGTAATTCGTCCCCACGGTGTACCCGTTCGTGGATTTACTTTGTCTCCCAGCTCCCAGTTGTATGAGGGACCTTTCGGTCGTATGTTTCGATTTCTGCCGCCCGCAGAATTCGGAGCGACGGAAAGCCAAAATCTGGGGAGCCTCCACCATTTAGCAAAAGCAATGGTGTCGACCGCGGACCCCGCGAGGGACGAAGCAGACCCAGAGGAAAGTGGCATTCCGGCTGCTTACACATACTTCGGTCAGTTTGTCGATCATGACCTGACGTTTGATCCTGCAAGCAGCCTGCAAAAACAGAATGATCCGGATGCACTTGTGGATTTTCGAACGCCCCGGTTCGACCTGGATAACATCTATGGCCGTGGACCGGATGACCAGCCCTATCTGTATGAGTCAGACGGTGCCACGCTGAAACGTGGTCTGCCACTGGGCGGCGCGCCCGGGAACCCGACGGCAACCGACCTGGTCCGCAGCCCGGGAGCACCCGACAAGCCGGAAGAACACCGGGCCATCATCGGTGATCCGCGCAACGATGAAAACGTCATTGTGTCGCAATTGCAGGGAATATTCCACCGCTTTCATAACAAGATTGTTGCGGACCTGAAGGCAGATGGCGTTAGTGGCGGCAGGCTTTTCCAGACTGCTCAGCAGGTGGTGCGCTTTCACTACCAATGGGTACTGCTCAATGACTTTTTGCCGCGCATTGTGAGCGACGGGCCGCTCAATGCAGTTTTGCCACACTTGGCCAAAGGCACAAATGTCGTGGCCGATAAACCAAACCTTGAGTACTACGGCGCGAAAAACTTTGCCTTCATGCCGCTGGAGTTTTCGGCAGCAGCTTACAGGTTTGGACATTCCATGGTCCGGCCGGGCTACCGCCTGAATGACGCCGTGCTTCTGCCTATCTTTACCCGTGACCCGGTTGGCAAGCCGGGACTTACAGGCTTCCGTAAGTTTCCGGATAATTGGGCAATTGACTGGAATAAGTACCTGCCGCTGGAAACAAGGCCACCCGGATCAGAAACCAAGGGGGATCCTGACAACCTGAAGCGCATGCAGTTCGCTTACAGGATCGACTCCTCCTTGGTAGACCCGCTGGGCCACTTGCCGGAAGTTGCATTTGGCCCCGCCATTCCCTCGCTGGCAGAACGCAACCTGCAACGTGGCTGGCGCATGCGTTTACCAAACGGGCAGGATGTGGCACGCTCCATGGGCATTGTGCCGCTGACGGACAAGGAAATCCTGATCGGGAAATTCGACACCGGCGACAGCACCGATGTGAAAGGCGACATCGTCACCCTTGCAGGTGCTGTTTTTGCCGATAACTGCCCGCTTTGGACTTACATTCTGGCAGAGACGGTGCAGGACCCAGCGAACCCGAAGACAAGAAAGCTGGGGCCGGTGGGCGGGCGTATCGTAATGGAAACGTTTGTCGGCATCCTGATGGCCGACTCCAGTTCCTACCTGCGAACGGACCCGCTGTGGCGACCGGCAACCTACGCGGAGGGTGGCGTCTTCGGCCTTCGCGAGCTGGTCAAAACAGCCCTGAGCGCCGCATAACTCCTGGGCCTTGTACTCCGCAATGGTGGGCTACAAGGCCAGGAGGACCAAAGCAAGCGTTCGCCGCGACGTCTGCTCTCAAAGCTCACTTCAGGGCCGGGTGCTCACGTTTCGGGGTCTGAGATGCGGGGATCAACAGCATTAGAATCCCCATGTCTCTGCGAGACATGGGGCACTCAGCTTGTGTCGGCCAGCAGCATGACCAGTGGTCTAAACGAGAGCAATGCCGCCGTGCGCTGGCAAAGGCGCGGTGATTTGCTCACTAAACATTCGCTTGTCGTTATGAGTTCAGTTGTCTGACGGCGCCGTAGCGGAGTCGATCACGTAAGTTTCTACTGGCAATTTCGCCGAACGCAGACGCAGGCCAAGCTGCTCTTGAACTGCGGTAAAGATGGAAACGCTATCGCCACCAGACGCTTCGGAAAGCTGTGCACGCTCGGGTGTCCACTGCAGTTCGAAGCGGTACGTGCCCGCCAAGCCGGTGCTGTTCACCACGGGATGATCCATGCTGCGCGATAGTCGCTTGGCGAAGTCGTCCATTGTGGTGTGTGCCACCTGTAACACCACGCGGGAGTTGCTGCTTGAGGTGTTACTGTAGGCTTCGCCAGTTTCATCCGGCTTCAACTTTAAGCCGGCTGGCAACTGTTCCAGCATATACACCTGCGTAGGCCGTTGCTCCGTGTGCAGCTTGAGTTGGAAACGATCGGCTAGCAGTTGGATGAGCAGGCGATTTAACTCAGCATCCTCGTCGGTCGGCTTCTCCGACTTTGCCTCGATGTCGAACCGGGTGCTATCGAGCCATGGCGGACCACCCGTTATCTGCTGTGGACTAATTTCGTAAGCGCCAACAATGCAGCGCTTGAGCGTGACGTTCTTTGCACTCAGCCTGCCGCTTCCGGTCGAGATACCAGAGCTTGTATTCGTCGCGGCGCTGCTGAGTTTGATGGTAGCCACTTCGAAGGTGGGCGGAGCCGACGTACTTTGTCCGTGCACAAAGGAGTCGCAGGGCGCTAGGAAAAGAATGACGGCCATGCCTCGCAAGAACTTGTGCCTGGCCTCGTAAACCTTGCTGATACCTCTCGCGCTCACGTTATTTAGCCCCTCACCACCGTCCGCAAATGTAACTCCCGCAACTGCTGTTCCGTAGCTTCACTCGGGGCCTGCACCATGAGGTCTACGGCCTTTGCCGTCTTCGGGAAGGCGATGACTTCGCGCAGGCTGGTAGCGCCTGTCAGCAGCATGACGATGCGGTCGAGACCGAGGGCGATGCCGCCGTGCGGTGGCGTGCCGTACTCCAGCGCTTCGAGGAAGAACCCGAAGCGCTCGCGGGCCTCTTCGTCGGACATGCCGAGCGAGCGGAAAATTTCTGCCTGCACGTCTTTCCGGTGGATGCGGATGGAGCCCGAGCCCAGTTCGAGGCCGTTCAGCACCACGTCATAGGCCAGCGCGCGCACGGCGCCCTTGTCGTTGTAGAGCGCGCCGGACTGAATGTCTTCATCGTGCGGCGAGGTGAAGGGATGGTGCGCCGCGTCCCAGGTCTTGCGCTCCTCGTTGAACTCGTACATGGGAAAGTCCGTGACCCACAGGAAGCGGTAGTCATCGGCGGTGCCCTTCTTGACGAACAGGCCGTGCTTGTCGGCGTACTTCCTGGCCAGTTCTAGCCGCAGCGCGCCCACGCGCTTGGGAATCCACTGCCGGTCATAATTCCACAGCGCGGGCGTGCCCAGCTTTGGCGTGATGACGATGGCGAGGTCGTCGGTGGTAAGGCTGTCGCCGTTGAAGGTGACAGAAATCGCGTTCAGGTGCGACGCGATCTCTTCGGCCAGCGGACGGAACTGGTCTGCGGTGCGCAGGCGTGCGAGGTCCAGAATATCCAGACCGCTCTCGCCAAAGAACGCGCGAATCTCGCCCAGCAGCGCCTTGCGCGCGGTGCCGCTCAGCTCGCCCACCCTGGGGATGACGAAGCCGTAGACTGGCAGATCCTGCTCGATACGCAGGGTGGTGCGCAGTTCCGGCGTCAGTACAGCGGACAGGTCGGACATGTGCGGCAGGCGCATGTCGGGCTTATCGATGCCGTAGCGCGTGATGGCCTGGTCGTATGTCATGCGGAGGAAGGGCGTGTGGATCTGTTGGCCCGCGGCTTCAAAGGCGGCCTTCAGAAAGCGCTCGGCCACGCCAAAGACAGTTTTCTGCGTGGGAAAGCTGATTTCCAGGTCGATCTGCGTGAACTCCGGCTGGCGGTCGGCGCGCAGGTCCTCGTCGCGGAAGCAGCGGGCAATCTGGAAGTAGCGGTCGAAGCCGCCCACCATCAGGATCTGCTTGAAGATCTGCGGCGATTGCGGCAGCGCGTAAAACTCGCCGGGGTGGACGCGGCTCGGGACCAGATAGTCGCGCGCGCCCTCGGGCGTGGACCGCGTCATGAACGGCGTTTCGATCTCGAGGAAACCCTCGCTGGAAAGCTGCGCGCGGATGGCCTGCGCAACCTTATGCCGAGTGAGAAAGTTGGCCTGCATCTCCGGACGGCGCAGGTCCAGGTAGCGGTACTGCAGGCGCAGTTCCTCGTTGCCAATGGCGTCTTCCGCGGGCGAAAACGGCGGCGTTTTTGCGTCACTCAGCAGCAGCAGGCTGGAGCAGACAACCTCGATGTCGCCTGTATCCATCTTTGGATTTTTTAGCCCTTCGTCACGCAGGCGGACGGTGCCGATGGTGGCGACGACGAACTCAGGCCGGGCGGCTTCGGCCTTGGCGAGCGACTCGCCCGATTCCGACTTGTCGACCACAACCTGGGTGATGCCGCTGCGGTCGCGGATGTCCAGAA
The DNA here is from genome assembly GCA_964243585.1 of uncultured Terriglobus sp. GTDB lineage: Bacteria > Acidobacteriota > Terriglobia > Terriglobales > Acidobacteriaceae > Terriglobus. The sequence goes on along the minus strand of CAXTFT010000151.1, from coordinate 113 downwards.
AGATAAGGTCGCCGTGGTCGCGGCGGCGGTTGACCCAGCCCATCAGGGTTACGGTTTGGCCACTGTCTGCGGCGCGAAGGTCTCCGCACATGTGGGTGCGCTGGTGCTGGGCT
>CAXTFT010000150.1:0-8201 GCA_964243585.1 uncultured Terriglobus sp. | reverse complement strand
TATGAGCTTGGCTTTATCGTGCTGGCCACGTCGCTTGCAGGCGCATGGCTCATGGCGCGCACGCGGCTGCCGCGACTGGTGGCGCTGCTGCTGTGGATGCCGCTGCCGTTCTACGTCTACTCCATTGCATGGGGTCATATCCCCATGTTCGTGCCGCAGTTGTACCCGGCTGCGTATTACAACTCGCGCTACGGGATGGAACTGCTGCCTGCGTTTGCTATCTGTACCGCGTTTGCGCTGGCTGCGGTGGAGCGCAGGCTGCGCGTCTCCAGGCCGAAGCTTGCCGACAGCTTCTTTTTTGCCCCGCTCGTGTGCATCATCTTCAACGTCTTTGCCATGATGGGCACCTTCGGCACGCTGTTGCAGAAGGTGCGCGGCGACGACAATCCGCGAACGTCTCGCGTGCCGCACTGGATGTCTGCGCCGCCGCTGGTCTATGACGAGGCAGTGGTCAATTCGCGCACGCGCATCCCGTTTGAGATCGCGCTATCGAAAGAGATTCTTCGGCTCCAGAATACAAACGGTGGCGGCACCATTATGTTCGACACTACGGACCACATCGGAGCCATCCAGGATGCAGGCTTACCGCTTAAGACGCTGATCAGTCCCATGGACTCGGAGAACTTCTACCGTGCAGCGCTGCAGCCCGCGAAGTACGCCAGCCTGGTAGTGGCACTGGAAGGCGATCCTGTCTCAAAGGCGGTTGCCGCGCATCCGGAAGGGCTCACAGAAATCGAAGTACTCTGCCACACCGGGCAGCCCTGCGCCAAGCTGTACAGCAGCAACCTGATGGGCGGAGGCGCACGATGATTCCGTTTGTCAAGGCACACGCCTGCGGCAATGACTTTCTGATTGTGGAGGAGACGTTCGCGCGGGGCAGGCACGCGGACCTTGCACGCCTGCTATGTTCGCGAAGCTTCAGCGTGGGTGCGGATGGGGTTGAGTTTCTCGACCGCCGCGCGGATGGCTCGCTGTTCCTGCGGCTGTTCAACGCGGACGGTTCCGAGGCGGAACTTTCCGGCAATGGCACGCGCTGTGTCGCGGCCTGGCTGGCGTACAGCGAAGGTCTGCGCGATGTTGTCCTGGGCACGCACGGTGGACCTCGTGCCTGTTGCGTGATCGAGTGCAATGACGAGAGTCTCATCATTGAGACCTCTATGGGCATGCCGCACGTGGAGCCGCGGACGGTCCATGTGGATGGCGTCGGGAGCGTAGCCGGTGCGGTAGTCGATGTGGGCAATCCTCACTTCGTTATCTTCACGAAGAACGCTGATTTCGGCGCACACGGCCTCGCATGGGAGGACCTGGGTGCCCGCATCTGCACCCATGCAGATTTCCCGCGCGGGACCAACGTGGAGTTTGTGCGCATCGTCTCGCCCACGGAAATTGCTTTTCGCATCTATGAGCGCGGAGTCGGTCCGACGCAGAGTTCCGGTACCGGAACGTCTGCATCCTCCGCGGCAAGCATCGTTCTGCATGGCTGCGGGCGCTCATTACTGGCAAGTTCGCTGGGCGGTGCGCAGCAGGTAGTCTGGCCTGCGGGTGAGGCGTTGATGCTGACCGGTCCCGCTCAAATTGTCTGCTCCGGCCAGGTGAGCGTGCAGGGCATCATGGACGCAAAATGATTAAACCGAAGCGGCTGAAACCCGGTGCGCGACTTGCTGTCCTGTCACCTGCCAGCACCCCAAAAGAACCGCTGGTCCGCCTCGGCATGGATCGTTTGCGTCTGCTGGGTTACAACCCTGTGCTGATGCCGTCGGCGCTCGCGACAGGGCCGCTCTACTATGCCGGCGATGCCGCGGCGCGCGCGGCAGACCTGCACGCTGCCTTTGCAGACCCCAGTTTTGATGGAGTGCTGTGTACACGCGGTGGCTGGGGTACGGCGGAACTGCTGCCGCTGCTGGACGCGGACCTGATCCGCAATCATCCGAAGCCTTTCCTGGGCTTCAGCGACCCAACGACGCTGCACCTGTGGTTCGCGCAGGTATGCGGTCTGCACACGTTCTACGCGCCCATGGTGTCGCCGGATTTCGCGCGCGGCAACGTGCTGGCCGACGGCGTCGACCTCCATTCGTGGCGGCATGCACTGGAACGCACTGATCCGTGGCAACTCGATGACCGGCAGGGTATGCGCGTTTTGAAGCAGGGCGATGCCATCGAGGGTACGCTGATCGGCGGGTGCCTCGCCTTGCTGGTTGAGTCTCTGGGCACGCCGTACGCCATGCAAGCCCCGCCGGGCGACATCGTGCTGTTTCTGGAAGAGGTCGGCACCAGGGCTTACCAGTGGGATCGCATGCTGCTGCACCTGCGTTATGCGGGTCTGCTTGACCGCGTGAAGGGGATTGTCTTCGGTGACATGGCGCAGTGTGCCGACAACCCTGAGGAGTCAGATCTGATCGAACGAGCCCTTTTGCACAACCTGCGTGACTTTACGGGACCGGTCGCAATCGGTCTGCAATCCGGCCATGTCAACACGCCCAACGTCACGCTACCGCTTGGCGTACAGGTGCGGCTCGAATGCCCGTCCGGAATCTCCGGCGCGTCTCTTTCGTTCCTGGAATCGGCGGTAGAGTAGAACCCGTGGCAGGCGCAACGAACCAACCAAAACACATTCATCTAATCGGCATCTGCGGCACCGCGATGGCTTCGCTCGCCGGCATGCTGCAGGGGCAGGGACACCGTATTACCGGTTCGGACGCTGCGGCGTACCCTCCCATGAGCGATCAGCTGCGCGCCATGGGTATCGAACCCCTGCAGCCCTACCACGAGCAGCATCTGCAGCCCGCGCCAGACCTGGTTGTCATTGGCAATGCCATCTCGCGCGGCAACCCGGAATTGGAAGCAGTGCTCGATCACAGGCTGCCATTTACCAGCATGGCTGCGCTCATCCACGACGAGTTTCTGCGTGGGCGCGAGCCGCTGGTGGTTTCCGGCACGCACGGCAAGACGACAACTACGAGCATGCTGGCGTGGATCTATGAGGTGGCGTCGCGCACAGAGCCGGAGCTTGCGCCGTCATTCCTGATCGGCGGGGTAGCGGAGAACTTTGGAACCAGCTTTGCCGTTCGCGAAACCCGCCCCTTTTTGCTGGAGGGCGACGAGTACGACACCGCCTTCTTCGACAAGGGACCGAAGTTTCTCCACTACTTTCCGCAGGCGGCCATCCTGACGCATGTGGAGTTCGACCATGCCGATATCTACCCCGACCTGGCCGCTGTAAAAACCGCGTTCAAGCGCCTGGTGAACCTCATCCCGCGCGGTGGCAGGCTGGTGGCTTACGACGGTAGCGAAAACGTGACGGAGTGCGTGGCAAAGGCGTTCTGCCCGGTCGAGCGCTATGGCTTCCAGCCGGACTCTCACTGGCGGGTGGCAGCCTTTCAGGCGGGCGCAGTTTCCCGCTGGACCCTGTTGCGTGAAGGCAAACACTTTGCCGATCTTCAACTGCCCATGGCAGGCGAACATAACGCTCTGAATGCCACGGCAGCCGCAGCGCTTGCGGCAGGGCAGGGAATCTCCGCCGCTGTTATCGCGGAGGCATTCCGCAGCGTAAAACGGCGGCTTGAGGTACGTGCAGAGGTCAATGGCATTACGATCATCGACGACTTCGCGCACCATCCCACGGCGATCCGGGAGACGCTGCGTGCGCTGCGTGGATCCTACCCTGGGCGGCGGTTGGTAGCCGTGCTGGAGCCACGTTCCAACACGCTGCGCCGCAACGTCTTTGAGCGCGAGATGATCGAAAGCCTGAGAGTGGCAGACGAGGTGGTGCTGGCCGACGTCTACCAGGGCGCAAGCATCCCTGAGGCGGAACGGCTTGAGCCGCAGCATGTGATTGCTGCTCTGAATCGTGAAGGTGTGTCCGCGCAACTGCTGCCGGACGCCGACGCCATCACGGCAGCGCTGACCTCCTCATTACGCAGTGGCGACGTGGTCGCCATCCTCTCCAACGGCGGCTTTGGCGACATCTACACCAAGCTGCCTGCGGCCTTGCAGGCCCGCTGATGTGGGCCACGTTCAAGCTGGTCACGGTCATCGCGCTGCTCAGTACCCCGGCAGGCCTGGTGCTCATCCCATGGACGCTGTTGACCGGGAAGATCCAGCCCATGTACCGCGTCGGCAAGTGGATCGCGCGCACCGGCCTCTGGGCGGCGGGCATCCGCGTGGAAGAGAGTGGACGCGAACACATCCCCACGGACCGTGCCTGCCTCTTCATTCCGAACCACGTTTCCAATCTCGATCCGCCCATCATCGGCCCGCTGCTGCCCGGTGCGCCCAGCATCATGCTGAAGGCCGAACTCATGCGTATTCCTATCCTTGGCCGGGCATGGCGGTTGGCGCGCTGCGTGCCAGTAGAGCGTAACGGTGGGCGCGATGCCGCGGTCAGATCGGCCCGGCTTGCGGCTGAAGTGGTCAAGAGCGGCCTATCCATGCTGATTTTCGCAGAGGGCACGCGGTCGCCGGATGGACGTCTGCAGCCCTTCAAGGCTGGCCCTTTTCACCTGGCCCAATCGACCGGCGCACCTATCGTGCCAGTCGCCATCTCGGGGACAGAGCGGATGATGCGTAAGGGAAGCACGCGAATCATACCGGGCGTGGCACGCATGCAATTTCTACCGGCAATCAATCCTGCGGACTACCGAACTCGCGCGGAACTGATGAAAGCGGTACGTTCCGCACTGGCCGGTGCGTTGCCGGATTCGATGAAACCGCTGCCAGAATGAGCGACAACGCTATTTGATGAACGCGTTGTAGCCGTCGCCTGCCAGCTTCTGTCGCATCGCATCCGCTTCCTTGCGGTTGCTGAATGGTCCAACCTGCACATGGATCAGCTTATCCGCGGTTTCGCTGCGCGTCTGCACGGCATATCCACGACGGCGCAGCGCGCTCAGCAGAACGTCGGCATCTTCCTGGTGGCTGACCGCCGCAATCTGTACGTACATCGTGCCGGCAGTGGCTGCGGCAGGCGGTGTGGCTAGCGGGACCGCTGCTGCCGCCGGTGTAATACGAACGGCAGCCGGTGGGGTGTGTGCGGGTCCCACGGAAGTTCCGGCAGTGGCGGGCGCGGCTGCAGCCGTACCAGCCACGGCAGGCGCTGGTAGAGGCTTTGTGATAGCTGCCGTGGCGTGCTCTGTACCTGCTCGCGGGACGTATTCCGGGACAGGTTGAGCGGCTGGTGAACCGGGCGAAGGCTTCGCGCTGGTGCTAGCGGGGGCAGTGTTGTCGGCCGGCGCTGTATCGGCATCCGCCATCGCCGGCGGTACGGACTTGTGCCCAATAGAGTAGCCGAAGCCGAAGAAAACGGCACACAGTAGCGCAAGCGCAAAGAACAGTGCGAGCACGATACCAGTGTTCAATGTCACTTCACGCTCAACGTGCTGCGGCTTGGCGATCTCATCGGCCCGTCCGATGTCCACTGGGTACTCCCCACCGCCCGATCTGCGGGTGTAGAGCGGCGTGTCGTCTTCTGTGTCGTTAAACTGAGAGCTCATGCGGGCTTTCCGATGGTGTGCAACTGCCCGGCCTGTGGCCAGGGAGCCGGTTAGAAATGCAGGTAGAGCCCGATCTGCGGCTCTACGGTAAAGGTAAGTTTGCGAATGGTCAGGTAGTTCTGGCCGAAGTCAGGCGCGCGATAAAACAGTTGCCGAAGGCCGACGCGTGCGCCGAGAGTGTTGCCAACCAACAGCGTTTCGCCGCCGACGCTGTAGTAGTACGCGGCACGCGCCTGTGGCTGCAGGCCCTGGCCACCATTACGGGTGGGCTTGAACTCAATGGTTCCGGCGCCCCCGCTGAGATAAGGCTTGAAGCCAAACACGGTGCGTTCCGGTCGAACGAGGTAACCCAGCGTGAACTCGTTTGACGTGGCCTGCGCGACCAGCGGACCCAGCAGCACACCGGTCGTTGGGCTTCGATTGCAGCAGGTGTAAGTCTGCGCGGTGCGACCATAGCCATAGTTGAACTCAAGGCCTTTGTAGGCAGATTTCTGCGCGCGGATCGTCACCAGTGCACCGGCTGCGGTACTGGCGCTCTGCGTTACGTCGTACGGCGCGCCCAGCACGGTCTGGTTTACCGTGCCTGCCACGTCTTTTGTGAACAGTGCCGTGCCCGCAATGCCCAGGTCAAAATGGGATAGAAAGCGCCCCGTGCGTGTCACGGCGGGCTGTGCGTCCTGCGCAGACAAACGAGAGGAGAAAGGCATAGCGAACAGCAGGAGAAAAATGGTTGCGAACCGCTTTAGCATGAACCGAAGGAACCTCAAGCCGGGATGCACTCACCGGACGCTCTACAGTTTACTTGAGGGTGCCTCGTTTCTACGTGCCATCTCCCAGGGGAACAGCCGCAACTTCCAGCAGGAAGCCGTCGGCACGCAACACCTTCACCCTGTCGCCTGCGGCCACAAACGAGTCGCTGGTGGTCAGCCTTGCCAGCCATAGTTCGCCCCGGACAAGTACCTGCCCCTCTGGATCCAGTGCGGTGTGCGCAACGGCTAGCCACCCCAGCACGGCGTCTGACCCTGTTTTGACCTTTGCTCGCCGAGCCTTGAAGCCCAGCACGATCAGCGCAGCCGTTACCCCGCCAAAGCCAAGACCGGCTCCAATAGCAGTTGCCCACTCCACCTGTAGCTGTGGAATGGGTCCGTCAACCAACGCCGCAAGACCCGTGACCAGCGTCAGCACGCCGGCTGAAGCCAGCAGACCGTGGCTGGAGAAACGAGCCTCCAGCAGCAGCAGCAGTCCGGAAAGAAAGCAGAGCAGGATCCCAGTCTTGTTAAGCGGCAGCAGGTGAAGAGCATACGAAGCCAGCAGCACAAGCAGGACACCGGCGATGCCAGGCACGATTGCACCAGGCGTATTGATTTCAAGGTAGATGAGCAGGCAGCCGAGCGTCAGCAGCAGCACGCAGAGGTCAGGGTTCATCAAGGAAATCAGCAGTAATTCCTGCAGCTCCGGATGGGCTGTGTCTATGGACGCCTTTGCAACTTGCAGGCGCGTGCTGCCATTCCGCCGTACAATCTTGCCATCGACGAAGCGCAATACATCCGGCATCTTCTCCGCGATGCCGTCAATCAGGTGTGCGCCCAGGGCCTCTTCCCCGGTGAACCAATGTGTGCCGGAGGCCAGTTCTTCCAGCGAGGAAGACTGCCTTTGCTGCCGCGTATTTGTCTCTTCCAGCTTCGCCAGCAGGCGTTGACTGCCGGCAGCCTGCCGTTCCACGGAGATGCTATGAACTCTTTCTGTCCAAAGCGGCGTCAGAAAAGCCCTGGAGTTCATCAGCGAAACATCCGACGCTGCCAGCAGTCGCAGGCCTTCGCCGGAGACGCGGGTCTGCGGCGTACCCGCCCAGCCGATTACCGGTATCCTTGAACCCCGGATAGCGTCCACCATGATGTCAACAGAACTGCTCAGGCCGCCCGGCGTACTCAGATTGAGCACAATGGCAGCGTAGCCTTTCGCGTTCGCGCGCTCCACGGTACGGGCAAAAACGTTGGCGCGCTCAGGCTGCAACGTGTCGTGCACCTCAATCTGCAGCACGGAAGCGGATGGACTGTCGGCGGGAGAAGCGGCAGGCAAAAGACAGACAAGCGCCAGGAAAAGCTGCCACCTGGTAAGCCGCGAACCGCGCCGGTCCGGTAGAGATCGGCTCTTCATGGAACGGCAACACCCTTACCGGCCAGCATGGTTTTCATTCCCTTTGCCGCTGTACTGGAGGGTTCAAGCCGCAGAGCATTGCCTATACTTACCGCAGCCGCGGCGTTGTTTCCCGTGGCAACATCCAATCTGGCAAGTGTCAGGTAAGCCGCTACCGAAAGCTTGGTCTCCAGGCTGGCAAGTGCCTCCTTGCGTGCGTCCTCCGGATTACCTGACCGCTCGCGCACCTGGGCCAATCCAAGGTGAGCGGCAGGCGATCTGGCATCGGCAGCCAGCGCAGACTGAAACTCGCGCTCGGCCTCCAGCACCAACCCCTGGGTCAGGTACTCCTGGCCTGCCTGGGCATACTCGCCGGCCCGGCTGTCTGCTGGCAGTGAAGCAATATGCACGCCGCGCAACTGGTCCAGTTGAAAGGCAGCCTGGCGGAAAGCAGCTTCAGAATAGGTTCTACGAATCCGCTCCTGCGGGTCGAAACCGGTCGGAGCCGGGTGTGTACCGGCGACCACCGCCTGCAACTCTCTTGCCTCGTTGTCGTTGGGCCGCAGCTTCAATGCC
>CAXTFT010000149.1:0-8207 GCA_964243585.1 uncultured Terriglobus sp. | reverse complement strand
CGTTCATGGAGCGGTTCAACGAACGCTTCGCCGTTGTACCGGCGAAGTCCGAAGACAAGCATCGCAGCCTGAACGTGCCGGCCTCGCGGCTGTCCGATATCCTCTGCCACCGTGAGCAGCGCTACGTTGGCGCGCAGCTTACCTTCCACTACGATCGCAAGCTGGTCATCCTGGAGCCGACGGACACATCGAAAGACCTCGTCGGCAGGTACGTCGAACTGTACGACTACGCAGACCGGCCGCTAGAAGCGCGCTCGAAGGGCGTCTCTCTCCCTGTCGCATCTTCAACAAGGACCAGCGTGTCAGCCACACGGCAGTGGTCGAGAACAAGCGCCTGGGTCATGCGCTCGCGCTCGTCAAGACCAGCAGTGGAAAGGATGGCTACAAGAAGCGTCCGCGCCAGGTCTACGGACCGGACTTCATCGAAACGCCGCTCGCGCCAAAACGGTGGAAATGACAGCCTGATGGAAAGCGCCAAAGAACGGCAGTTCCCACATTACGCACCGCACCACTGCGACGAAGGATTAGACCGACATTCTATCTGGCGTTCCATAGAGACATTTCTATCGGGCGCGAACAAGGCCTGCAAGCGCTCGTCTAGAGAGTCGCTCTTAAGCTTGCCGTAAGGTGAGATCCACATACTGCAAGAGTGCCTGAAGTCAAACCCTCCCCCGAGCCGTTGCGAGAAGTCAACCTGTGTGTGATGTACGGAGACCACGAAGAGTGTCCCTACCAGGAAGTTGACGAGAACGGCATCGTTCTCCTGTGCTCCTGTAATTACCATTTCTTTTCAGGTATCCAGCCCGAGTAGTATCAGCCCGTACACTGCTTCAGTTCTGCTTAAGATCGTCTCCGTAGACTTATATTGTGACTGTTGAGACGTTGTACAAGAAGCTTCGACTTCGGGGTAAGTGGACCCGCGCTGCCGGTTGTCCGCTGCTCGGTTGCACACTGGTTCTGCTTGGGTCGGCGACCGCCCTCTCGCAAAATACCGGCACCATCAACGGCCTTGTTGTGGATGCGACCGGAGCGGCGATTCCACGGGCCCACATCGCGATCCTCCAATCCAACAAAGTCGTTCGCAGGCTTGATGCCGACGCTTTGGGCCAGGTCCACCTGTCCCCTTTGAAAGCTGGGCAGTACGTTTTGCAGGCGAGCGCGGATGGGTTCGGAACAGCTCAGCAGTCGTTTGACGCCCCATTTATCAAGGCGCAGCTCCGCATCACGCTACGCGTTGCCGCAGTTGCGGACGTAAGCGTTTCTGCGAATGCGCAGGATTTGCAACTGACGACTGATCCGGACAACAACCAGAGCGCAGTGGACCTTGATCGTGATGCATTGGATCGATTGCCGGTGTTCGATGCCGATTACATCACAACACTGTCACGTTTCCTGAGCGCAGATGCCACCGGAACGAATGGCGTCACGCTCGTGGTCAATGGTGTGGAGGCAAACGGCCCGGGCGTTTCCGCTTCGGGCATCCAAAGCGTTCGCATTAACCAGAATCCCTACACGGCTCTGTATTCCTCTCCCGGTCGAGCGAGGCTCGAGATCACCACCAAGGGTGGTACGGATGTATTTCATGGGTCAGGTAACTTTCTGTTTCGCAAGTCTGTGTTCGACGCGCGCGAGCCCTTTGCGGCAAGCAAACCACCACAGCAGCGGGTGTACTTCGAAGGTGCGCTTACAGGGCCGCTAAGCTCAGCGTTGCACGTGGGGCACGGCTCCACCTTTCTTGTGACAGGCAATCACGATTCCAACCAGCAGCAGGCCATCGTGCTGGCAGCCACACCGACCGGGCAGGTGCAGACGAACGTCTCCAATCCAACGACGCATGACTTCTACTCTGGCCGGGCCTTTCACACGTTCCGCAGCACGGACCTGTTCTGGATCGGGTACTCCTATGAGCGCCGGGTAGTTCGCAATGCAGGCGTGGGTGGAACGGTGCTGCCGGAGGCTGGAACCGACGCGCACAGCTTCGAGCACGAGATCAACGTGGGCTACACCAGCGTGCTTTCACCACGCATGGTCAACCAGCTCCGCTTTCTCGTCGGCAAGGCCGACAACCGCACAGCTAGCATTACTGCCCTGCCTGGAATAGCTGTCTCTGGTTCCTTCACTGGCGGTGGTGCCCAGGCCGATCTCCACCGCAGCGAACACCATTTCGATGGTGCAGATTACATCACCTACAGCCGAGGCAAGCATGAGCTCAAGGTCGGCGTCGACGTACCCGATATAAGCCGCCGCGCCTATGACGACAACACCAATGCGATGGGCACGTACACCTTTGCAAGCCTGGCAAATTATGCAGCGGGTGCGCCGTCGCTCTACGTGGTGCAGCGGGGGCAGCCACGGGTTACCTTCTGGGAGAAGGTCGTGGCGGGTTATGCGGAGGACACCTATCGTTTGCGGCCGAACCTGTCGCTATCTGCCGGGGTGCGCTACTACTTTCAAAACTACTTCCATAACGATAAGAACAACTTCGCGCCTCGCTTCAGCGTTGCGTATGCGCCTGCAGCGCGTGGCCGTCTGATCCTTCGGGGAGGAGCCGGGCTGTTTTACGACCGCAGTGGACCCCAGCCCATTTCAGACCTGCTGCACTATAACGGCAGTTCGCTGCGGCGCTATGTAGTTTCTTCGCCAACGTACCCCTACCCGGCCACACCGTTGGCTGCGCTGCCGGTCAGCGAGGTGGTGCTGGACAGTCGTACCCGCATCCCATCGACCCTGCAGTTCAGCTTTGGTGCAGAAGAGCAGCTGACGAAGCAAAGCACTTTTTCTGCAAGCTGGGTAAGCACGCGCGGCATGAACCTGTTTCGTTCCATCGACAGCAATGCACCCATCGGCCCTGCGTTCGCTTCACGTCCGAATGCATTGCTTGGCCAAGTTCGTACGCTGCAATCCGAAGGACACCTGCATTCGGATTCGCTGGAGGTCGCTTTTCGTGGCCGGCCTGCGCCCTGGTTTTCCGGCCAGGCGCAATACATTCTCAGCAAGATCTACACCGACACGCAGGGCGTTACGTACTTTCCAGCAAATAGCCGAAATCCCGAGGCGGACCGAGCCCGCTCCGACAACGACCGCAGACACAAGTTCGACCTGCTGGGCACCGTTACAGCCAAGTCCTGGTTCAGCCTGGGCAGTGCCCTGTCCGTGTACTCCGGACGGCCTGTCAACATCACGACTGGCAGTGACAATAACCGAGATGGCGTGGTGGTAGACCGGCCCCTTGGCGTACCGCGTAATTCCCTGCACGGCCCCGGCTACGTGAACCTCGATCTAAACCTGTCGCATGATGTGCGGCTTGGAGCCGACGCGAAGAAGGCACCGATGCTGACCGTTTCCCTTAACTCCTTTAATGTGCTGAACCACCTCAATCCCATCACCTATGTCGGCGTGCAGAGTTCACCGTTTTTCGGGCGCGCTGTGCAGGGCCAGCCTGGGCGAAGGATGCAGCTCAACCTTGAGCTCAAGTTCTGACCAGGTTCTGCAAGCACCTATAGGGCGTTGAAGGTCGCGGGTTCGTCTGAGACAACAGGCAGCAGCACTGTCACCAGAGCACCTCCATCGGCATGGTTCTCCAGGCGAACACTACCACCTGCCGCCTCGCAAATTGTTCGGCAGATCGTGAGGCCGAGCCCCGTACCGCCTGTCGTACGACTGCGCGAGGCGTCTGTGCGGTAAAAGGCCTCGAAGACGCGTTCGACTTTGTCTTCGTCGACGCCTTCGCCGCTGTCTCGGACCGAGAACTGGATCATTTGCCGCTCTTCACGCAGCGTAACGCTGACCACCCCGTGAGCTGCGCTATGCTGCACCGCGTTGACGACCAGATTGGAACAAAGCATGACCGCGTCGTGTGCGGCGAGTGGTACAAATACTTCAGTCAGCGAAGACGTGTGTACCTCCACGCTCTTTAGCTGAGCCAGGGAGTCAATCTGCGAGACGGCTTGCTGTATCGCCCAATCGAAGCGTGTAACCTCAGGAATCTCTGCTGCGATGTGCTCCAGCCGGCTCAATGTCAGCATGCGTTGCACTGTTGCTTCCAGGCGGGAAAGGTCCTGAAGTCCAGCCGCAATGCCCAGCTTGTACTCTGACTCTGTCCGCGGCTTCAGCTGCAAGAGCTGGAACGATGACTTTACTATGGCGACATCGGTCTTCAATTCGTGTGCGGCATCGTCGGTGAATTGTTTCTGGCTCTCAAACGCGCTCTGCAGCCGTGCAATCGTGCGCTCCAGCGCAGCCGCCAACGGCAGCAACTCCACAAGTCGCTGAGCACTCTCTGGAGCCTGAAAGGACCAGTGCTTTGGGTGGATCGCTTCTGCGGCAGCTGCGAGTTCCCGAATGGGTGCAAGCAGCTGCCGGATGAGCCAGGCCAACGCCAGCGTTGTGACGCCAAAAAGACCAAGCGTGCACCATGCAACGTAGCGCACCGCCTCCCAAACTTCGTGCCGCACATGGTCGTCTGGGGCCCCGTAGACGACCGTCAGTGTGTGATGGATGCCACCATTTCTGTCTGGATCGAACACCCGTTCACCCTGTGCGGTAAAGAAGCGATAGGACTTGCCGTCCATCAACTGCCGCTGAACAGTGCCAGACCGAGTGCCGCGCAGCTCTACGGACCCTGCCTGTCCCAGGACACGATTCTGTTCGTCCGTGACCCGATACGCAGCGTCCGGCCGTAACTGCAGGTTGTTGACATCCAGTAGAACGTCATCGTGTGCACCCTCCTGGACAGCGCCGAGCAGCGCATTCGAAGTTGCACGAAGGCTGGCATCAAAGGCTACGTACTGCAGGTGCTGCTCGTGCAGGGCCACCGCCGTGACGAGCGCAATTGCCGTAAGGAACTCCAACAGCAGGACCGCGCCGATCAGGCGTCGAAGGATGGAGCTACTCCTCTGCGGCATTAGAGCACTTCTCGCAGGGTGTAGCCACGATGCCGCAGCGTCCGAATCAATTGCTCGCCAGTAACGGTATTCAACTTCCGGCGCAGATTCGACACATGCGCCTCGATCACGTTGGAGTGGTGTTCCCACGAAAGGTCGTAGAGATGTTCCAGCAGTTCCTGCTTTGACACAACGGCGCTGGGCCGATGGGCCAGGTATTCGAGGATGCCGTACTCCGTAGGTGAGAGATCGATCGGCAGCCCACCTCGGCTAACAGTCTGCTGTAGCGTGTCGACCTCGATGTCGGCAACACGAAGCAATGGAACGATGGAACCTTTCGCTCTGCGGATAAGCGCTCGAATGCGTGCAATCAGCTCGTTTAGGTCAAAGGGCTTTGCCAGGTAGTCGTCAGCTCCGCTGTTTAACAACTGCACCACGCTGTCCCTGCCTTCCTGCGCCGTAAGGATAAGAACAGGGGTCTGCAGCTGGCTGGCACGGAGGTCACGCAGCACGCGCTGACCGCTCCTGCCGGGCAACATAAGGTCGAGGATGATGGCGTCGTAGACACCCTGCTCGGCCATATGCGATCCATCGACTCCGTCACTGGCGTGATCGACCGCGTACCCGGATTCGCGCAGCGCCGTGGCGATGTTTTCGGCAAGCCGCTGCTCATCTTCAACAAGGAGTAAGCGCATGAAGCACCTCTCTGCATCTTCGCAGAGGTTGGAGCCGCCGGCCTTCAGTAAGCCTTAAGGTATGGGAGCTAGGCTGCAGTGATTGATTGTCTTTTGGGCTTCCTAGCTGGTTGCCAGCTTCTCCACGGCAGTCTAAGAGACTGAACAAGTTTCCTGGTTCGACCACCGTCGGCCTCCGCCTATTCTTAAAGTTCAACATCCTCGAAACTTTGCAGTCATAAACGCCTTATTCGCACGGGGAGCAGTTCACGATAAAGACATTCACGATCGGTCTCGTCGCTTTCATAGTGGGAGTCGCAACGATCCCGACGATGGCTTACGTGTATCTCAGATTCGGTACTCCACCGGTAGCCGTCACCGACCCCGCCTTTCCACAAGAGAAAGCCATTGTCCGTGTTCCGCTAAACGCACGGATTGATCGCGAGATGCCCCGTGAAGCTGGTGTGAACTTCCGCGGTGGTTGTAGGACAGTCCGCCGTAAAGATAACGTTCCCGCTATGAGACCTTGCCAAGGTCTGGTATGCCGATCTCGTCTAGCTCTCGCCAGAGCCGGTTTACAAACACCGTGTAGCCGAACTCGCTCATGGTGTTGCGATACGACTTTCTGATAAGGGAGAGCATGAACTCGATCATTGCCCAACATCCTAATGCAGTCACCACTCTCGACATTTCACCACAATAGAAAGGACGCTCTGTTGTAGGTTTCCGTTCCGACTCGCTCATCTGAGTTTACGTCTCAGGCCTTCCATGAGGTCTGAAAAGAGTGGCACCCTCTTCCCTACTTGCTGTGGACGGCTGAAGTCGAGGACGATTTGCTCCTGCCCGTCTGGGTTCTGCTCTCGCCACAATTTCAGGAGCAGAGGAGACATGATGGCGAGCGCAGCCTTAGTGCGATGGATCTTCGCGTGGCAGCCCGGACAGAGAGCAATCATCAGGTTGAGGACGGACTTGCCTGGCACACGGTGGTGCACGATGATCTCCCGCTTCCCTCTTCCGGAAGCGTCACAGACGCGACAACGGTAGCCGTCACGTTCCAGCACTGCTTCGCGCAAGCCGCCAAAGTGTTCGGCATCCTGTCGCTTCAGCGTGTAGCAGGTTGAACAAAGACCGAGCGCTAGGATCTTCGCCCTTCCACACGGGCAGTGCATCGCGGTCTGTCGCGGTGTCTTCATCGGGTCACATCAGTAGTACTTGCTCGGCCGCTCCAGGATTGTGAGGTCGACCAGCCAGCCTTGCACCTGGTAGAGCCTGCCATTGTCGCAGCGTACCGTGAAGATGGATTCCAGGTCACAGGTTCGGTCACCGGGTCGAAACTCTCGCCGCCGATCACTTCCCCTTCCACACCGGTGCCGTGGATGGTACTGCACAGAACACGCACTAGTTCCCTCCCTTCGCCTTCGTGGGAGCTGGCTGTGGCGGCGCTGTCGAAGCTCGTAGGCTGCGTACGATCGTGGAAACCGAGACCTTGAACTGGGTGGCAATCTCCTGCCGGGTATGGTCATGGCTGTCCCACATAGTTTTGACCACCTTCGCCTGCTGCGAAGTGAGCAGGCGGCTTCTGCCTCCCAGGCGGCCGCGAGCCCTTGCCGCGGAGAGACCAGCCATAGTTCTCTCCCGGACCAGCTCCTTTTCAAACTGGGCCAACGCAGCAAAGAAGTGGAAGATAAGCTGGCCTGCAGCCGTGCTGGTGTCGAACTTCTCCTTCAGGCAGACGAAGTGAACACCGCTCTTGTCGAGACCGTCCACGATCCGTAGCAGGTCACGGATGGAACGGCCGAGCCGGTCCAAACGCCAGACGACAAGCGTGTCGCCCTTCTCCAAACGCTCCAGGCACTTCTCCAGTTCCGGCCGATCAATGGCACCGCCACTCACTTTCTCCTGGTAGACGCGCTTGCAACCAGCCCTCCGCAAATCTGGAAGCTGGCCTTCCGTCCTCTGGTCTTCCGTCGAGACACGAGCGTAGCCGATAACCATGCTCGAAGCTACCACAAACGTCAGAAGTGGACAGTTAGATTATGACCTGAGAAAAGAACACGTTTCGGCTCAGAACTGTCAACAAACTAAGTGAGCTGCCAACGGTGTCACAAACTTTCGTTTGTGATGAGGCTCCTGTCTGACCGGATTACTTCCGAGAAGCCGGCTTGTCGGTCCTCCTCGAAGCTCCAAAAAAGGCTGTCCCTAGGAGTACTGGCGAACGTACACTAGGGTGTTTCGTGAATCGATCCGTGGCAAGCCGCCACGGGTGGAACAAGGTAGGCTCTGACCATGCTGCGACGCGGTCTGCTCTTCTTGCCCTTCTTTGCAGTTTTAAATGGGTTTCACGGTCAGCAGGATTTTTACCGTCTACACGCAAAGCAGTTGGAATGGCGCATAGAGCAACAACCCATAACCAGATCTTGCAGCGAAGCGGAGTTTGCATTCGCGAGTGCTCCGGAGCAGATTGCGCTGGCCCAAAGCTATAGTGCACCTTTCCATCTCGGCATGATTTGTGAGTCGATTAGTGCGGCAGCTTTCCATGGAGCGCGTGTTTTACGAATCTCAAAGCCCAGTGTTTACGACGACGGCTACGGGTATACCCTTATTCAACCCAAAGGAACCACAACGGCACGTCTCATCTTCGGTGGTGGCT
>CAXTFT010000148.1:0-8338 GCA_964243585.1 uncultured Terriglobus sp. | reverse complement strand
GAGCAGGCCGTAGCGGTAAAAACGCTCGATGTCATTGCCCTTGTACGTGGAACCGTCACCCCATATGTTGACGTCGTCTTCACGCATGGCGCTGACCAGCATGGTGCCGGTCACGGCGCGGCCAATCGGCGTGGTGTTGAAGTACGTGACGCCTGCCGTGGTGATGTGAAAGGCGCCAGCCTGCAGCGCGGCAATCCCTTCGCGGACCAGCTGCGCGCGGCAGTCAATCAGTCGTGCCTGCTCCGCGCCGTACTCAGTTGCCTTGCGCGGAATGGCTTCATAATCTGCTTCGTCGGGCTGGCCAAGATTCGCCGTATAGGCGTAAGGAAGCGCACCCTTTTGCGTCATCCAGTGAAGCGCGGCCGACGTGTCGAGACCGCCGGAGAAAGCGATGCCGACTTTCTGGCCGGAGGGAACGGATTCGAGAATGACGGACATGCGGACGTGCCTTTCGTGCGGTTGCGGAGAGCTTTCATACGTGCGGATACCCTTACCCTCAGGCACTCGCACGCGTGGTTAAGATTGCTAACTATGCAAGGGTGCGACGGCGCTTGCCGTTGACGCCGCGATCACGAGGAATCCGCTTGGCGCCTCCCAGCAGCATCAGCAGCAGAGATTTCTGCGCGTGTAAGCGATTCTCCGCCTGGTCGAAGACGACCGACTGTTCACCGTCGATGACAGCGTCCGTTACTTCCTGGCCGCGATGCGCAGGCAGACAGTGCATGAAGATCGCGTGATTCGCTGCATAACTCATCAATTGTTCGTTGACTTGGAAGGGCTTGAAGATGGGCGTGCGGCGCATGGTTTCATTTTCCTGGCCCATGGAGATCCACGCGTCGGTGTACACGGCATCGGCTCCTGTCACTGCTTTGACCGCATCGTGAGTCAGCGTTAGCGTGCTGCCGGTATCTTCCGCAACCGCCATGGCCTTGTGGATGATGTCGAGCTTTGGCTCGTATCCCTTGGGCGTTGCAACGGTGACATGCGCACCCAGCAGGGCACCGCATAGCATGAGCGAATGACAAACATTGTTCCCGTCGCCAACATAGGTAAACTTGATGCCCTCTGCCGATCCGAGTCGCTCTTCAATGGTCATGAAGTCGGTGATGGCCTGACAGGGATGTTCGTAGTCTGAGAGCGCGTTGATCACAGGAACCTTGGAGATGGCAGCCATCTCCGTCACCGTATCGTGCGCATAGGTGCGCAGCACGATCACGTTCATCCAGCGCTCCAGGTTGTGGGCCACGTCGGCCAGCGACTCACGCTCGCCCAGTGGCGATGCGGTCTGGTCGACGAAAATTGCATTCCCGCCAAGCGTGTTAATCGCGGCCTCAAACGTCAGGCGCGTCCGCAGCGAAGCCTTTTCAAAAATCAGCACCATCTGCCGTGCGTCGAGGGCGTGCCGGAAGTCCTCTGGATGCGCTTTGACCGCATGTGCCAGTTCCATCAGCGCGGCCAATTCCTGCACGGAAAGATCGGCCATGGAACAAAGGTCACGTCCGCGCAGGGACTTCGCGGCTTCTGAAAACCCGGCGTCCGACTGAATGCCAAGGCTTACTCTTGGTTTTGCTTCCTGAGCACCGGTTCCCGCAGGAGCGTTCATTACAACTGTCTTACTACCCATGAACTTCTTCTCCGACAGGCACGGCATGCGCCGCGCCTACCTCTTGCAACAGGCTGCTCAGCGCAGCGATAGTTTCGTCGACGTGTGCCTTCGTGATGAGGAATGGCGGCAGGAAGCGCAGAACGTTCTCGCTGGTGCGATTCAGCAGGATATGGCGCTCAAACAGCATGCGGTCTGCCACTTCCTTCGCGATTTCAGCCGAAGACATTTCCATCCCAATCATAAATCCATACCCGCGAACCTCCACGATGCTCGCGTGTTCCGCCGCGAGTGCCCGAAGCTGCGAAAGGAAGTAGTCACCGGTTTCAGTCACATGATCAAGTAGATGTGTCTGCTGAATTTCATCAATGACCGCGATGGCAACGGCACATGCAAGCGGGCCGCCCCCAAAGGTGGTGCCGTGCATGCCTGGTGTAATGGCTCGCGCGGCGGCTTCCGTGCATAGCATCGCGCCCATCGGCAGGCCACCCGCAAGCGGCTTGGCCAGCGTGGTGACGTCAGGCTGGACACCGTAGTGCTGGTAGGCGCACCACTTGCCAGTGCGTCCCATGCCGCTCTGAATCTCGTCCGCAAGCAGCAGCGCGCCGGTACTGTCGCATAGCTCACGCGCGGCTGCGAAGAACTCCTGCGACACGGGATGGATGCCACCCTCACCCTGTACGGGTTCAATGCAGATGCCGCAAATCTTTTCGCTAAACGCGGCACGTAGCGCGTCCACATCATCGAACGGAACGAAGACAACGTCCTGCATCAGTGGCGCGAAGGGTTCGCGGTACTTTGCTTTATGCGTCGTGGCAACCGAACCCATGGTGCGGCCGTGGAAAGAGTGTTCCAGAGCGATGAAGCGTGTGCCCATCGGCTTGCCTTGGGCGCGCATCATGCCGGCGTAGGCACGCGACAGCTTCAGTGCTGCCTCCCACGCTTCGGTGCCGCTGTTGCAGAAGAAGACGCGGTCCATGCCTGTGATCTCGGTAAGCTTCACCGCGAGTGTTGCAGTGCCGTCGTGATAGAAGAGATTCGATGTGTGCAGCAGCGTCGCGGCCTGCGCGGTAATGGCGCGCGTGATCGCAGGATGGCCATAACCCAGGGCGGACACTCCAATGCCGCTCAGGAGGTCAAGGTACTGGATGTCGGCATCGTCAAAGAGGTGAACACCCTCGCCACGCTTTAACAGGATGGGGTAGCGGTCGTAGGTCTGCAGCAGCAACTGCTTTTCCGCGGCCTGCGTTGCAACAAGGTTCATGTGCATTTCACCTCCAAAGTTCTGGTTGGGATTGCTCTCCTCAAAGGATGCGTCTGTGTGGTTGCTCATGCGACCATGACCTCCGTTCCATCGTTGACCCGTGAACTGATCAGGTCGGGTAAAGCTTTTGCCGCTTCCGCAGGCAGAATGCGAACACGTTTCACCCCGGCCAGCAACGCGTCGCGGCAGGCGTTCAGCTTGGGCAGCATGCCACCGCTGATCACGGATTGCCTCTCAAGTTGCGGAATCTCACGCAGGGAGAGCCACCGCATCACCTGTCCATCCGCACCCTTTACGCCAGGCACATCGGTCAAAAAAATCAAGGCGTCAGCCTTTGTCGCCGCAGCCGTTGCGGAGGCCATCTCGTCCGCATTGATGTTGTAGTACTCGCCATCGAAACCCAGCGCCATGGAACTGATCACGGGGACCGCGCCCATCTTCCAAATGGCATCGAGCCAGCGCACATCGGTTGCTGCAATCTCGCCGACAAAGCCAAGGTCATGCTCTGTTTTCTTCTTGCGCGCACGAAAGACATGGCCGTCGCCGCCGCAGATGCCGACCGCGGCCTGGCCCTGCTGCCCCAGCGATGCGACCAATGATTTGTTGACGCGTCCTGCAAGCACCATCAACGCGGCGTCGCGCGTCTCGGCGTCGGTCACACGCAGCCCGCTGATGAACTCGCTTGTTTTCCCCATTTGCTGCAGGGTGCGCGTTAACTGCACGCCGCCGCCGTGCACGAGTGCCACCTGGTGGCCGTCTCCCACCAACTCCGCGATGGCCTTGCCGATCGCATGGAGCAGCTCCGGCTTTTCCAGGGCGGCACCCCCAAGCTTGATCACGTACTTCACAGGAGTCCCTCCGATTCTTGCCAACCACACATCACATTCATGTTCTGTACCGCCTGGCTTGCGGCACCTTTCAAAAGATTGTCCAGGCACGAGACCAGCACCAGACGTTTGCCATCCGGAGCGAGTTCCAGGCCGATATCGCAGAAGGTGGTGCGCACCACATGCTGGATCTGCGGCAGATCACCCGGGCGGTGTACACGCACCATCGGGCTGCTTGCATAAAAGTCGCGCAGGATGGCTTCTAGTTCAAATTGCGTTGCGGGTTGCCGCAGGCGCAGGTAGATCGTCGAGAGGATGCCCCGAGGAATCGGCAAGAGGTGCGGCGTGAACTGAATCTGATCGCCGGAAAGGTGCAACTGCTCCAGCAACTCGCCCGTATGCCTGTGGCCGAAGACCGCGTACGCCGAGAGGTTGTCTGCGGCATACATAAAGTGTGTCTTTGCTGTGGCAGCTTTGCCCGCGCCTGACACGCCCGATTTTGCATCGCAGATGATACCGTGCTCGACATCGACCAGGCCGGCCCGCAGCAGAGGCGCAAGCGCAAGGATGATCGAAGTAGCGTAGCAACCGGGGTTAGCCACCAGGCGGGCACTTCCGATGGCATCGCGGTGCAGTTCCGGGCAGCCGTAGACAGCTTCAGCCTGCAGCGAAGCGGCAAGCCGGGGATCTGCATCATGCAGCTTGTAGACCGCTGCGTTCACAGGCTCATGCAGGCGCCAGGCACCAGACAGATCAATGACGCGCAGACCGGATTCGATCGCCGCCGGAACCCACTCGCGTGATTGCTCGTGCGGTGTTGCGAGGAAAAGTATCTCTGTGTCGCTGTTGCGCAGTGTTTCCCAAGTGAAGGGCATGACGGGGGGAGGGGGAGTAACGCTCTTCCGCACCAGTTGTGGGTGCAGATCGTACAGCGTTGTGCTGTCGGGTTGCGCCTCCATGCGGCCAAGAAAGATTGGCTGCACCTCCGCCAAACGCGGGTGGTTCAACAGCAGGCGCGCAAGTTCCGCACCGGCATACCCGGTCACGCCTGCGACTGCCGTCCTTGCTTTCAATTTTGTCTGCGCAGGTGTGGAACTCAGATCACTTGCAAGGGCAAAAGTGCTCACCCGATCAAACCTTCCATTCGCCTCTTCAGCAGTGCGGCCTGGGTGCTGTCCGCGCAGATCACCAGAACCGTGTCGTCGCCTGCGATGCTGCCCATCAGCTCCGGCCAGTCTTCGTAATCGAGCGCCGCGGCAACAGGCTGCGCTGATCCTGTCGTGGTAATGACAATCAGCAGGTTCTGCGCCTGCTTGACCTCCAGGCCAAAGTTCGACAGCGTCTCCCGAATGCCTGGCATGTCGTCGTCTTCTTCGTCCGAGTTATCAGAAAGCGCATATCCATTCGGGCCCTTCATCACGCGAAGCTCACGGATATCGCGGGACAGCGTAGCCTGTGTGACAGTAAAGCCGCGCTTGGCCAGCTTCTTGCGAAGCTCGTCCTGTGACAGGACGCTGGTCGTAACCAGAAGATCGCGAATAGCTGTGTGCCGCTGCTGTTTCATGCTTCAGACGCCCTGCCACAAAGGTGTTGCTTGCCGGTGACCTTCTGCGAGGGCGGAAGCTGATCAGTTCCTGCAAGGGCGCGCAACGCCGTCGCAGGTCATAGGATGCTTCCATTGGAAACCGGATGCATAACTATGCAGACTCTTGTATAAATATACAGAGCCTCGCCGTCAAGCATTTACCCGCACGTTAGTTAGGCACCCTTACAGAAGGAAGCGATTCGCGCAGTCAAAACAACGTCGCGCGACGTAAAATGAGCCATGGACACACGTCTGACGAACTCCCGTTCCGAGGTATTGAGCGCCGGTACTGCAGTTGCGCGCTCCCTCGTTGATCCCCGCTTCGACCATGATTCCTGCGGCGTCGGCTTTGTTGCTGCCTCAACCGGGGGCGCGACGCACAAGGTGCTGACCGACGCGCTTACAGCACTGGCGCGACTGGCGCACCGTGGTGCCGTGGCTGCAGACGGCAAAAGCTCCGACGGCGTGGGTATTATGGCCGCCGTGCCACGCGAGTTGCTGCTGCGCGAGACCGGCATTGTGCTGGCCCAAGACCAGCCGCTGGGCATTGGTGTCGTGTTCGTGCCGGGTGAAGCTGCAGTTACCTGCAGTGTGCTTGAGGCATGCCTCAGGCAGGAGGGATTGCAGGTGCTGGGCTGGCGCGACGTGCCGGTGCGTACCGACGTGCTGGGTGAGATTGCGCTGAGTACCATGCCTGCCATCCGGCACGTGCTGGTTTCCGGAGCCGCATCGGAGAGGATCGAACGCAAACTGTACCTTGCCCGTAAGAGCTTCGAACGCCGGTTTGAGGCAGGCGAAGTGACGGGTTATGTGGCATCGTTGTCGTCGAAAACGATCGTGTACAAATCCATGTGTATTGGCCGCTTGCTGCCGGAGTTCTACCCGGATCTGCAGGACGAAAGCTTTGTCACACCGTTCGCACTCTTTCATCAACGCTACGCGACCAACACGACGCCTGCGTGGCATCGTGCCCAGCCCGGACGCGCGCTGGCACACAACGGAGAAATCAACACCGTGTGGGGGAACCGGGCACGCATGGAGGCGCGGTACTCTACGCTGCCCGCCGAGTGCATGCCGATTTTGACTGCGGATGGAACCGACTCAACGAGTCTTGACGAGACGGTGGAGTTGCTGACACATAACGGCCGCACGGTGGCCGAGGCCATACGGATCCTCTTGCCACCCGCCGTGGCCAATCGCGACTCTGCCTTCCTGAAGTACCACATGGATGTGACCGAGCCCTGGGACGGCCCTGCGGCGCTGGCCTTTACCGATGGCCGCTACGTTGGCGCGGCGCTCGACCGGAATGGCCTGCGTCCGAGCCGCTTCGCAATCACGAGGGACGGTTTAGTCGTCGCCGGGTCTGAGGCAGGCCTGGTCGATCTTGACCCGGAGACGGTTGTTCATAGCGGCAGGCTTGGTCCCGGGCAGATGCTGGTGGTCGATCTCCAAGAAGAAAAGATCTATGAGAACGACGAACTACTGGACCTGTTCGACGCGGGTGGTGACTACCAGGCGCTCCTGGACGACCGGACCATTCAGGCGGAGTGGGTCGATCTACCTGCGACCGATCTCGAGGCGATCACGCAGTCACAAAAACGTTTCGGTTATACCAAGGAAGACGTGCGCATGGTGCTGCTGCCCATGGCAACCGACGCGAAAGATGCCGTCTGGTCCATGGGCGATGACACGCCGCTGGCCTATCTGGCAAGGACTCCGCGACCCATCTACGCGTATTTTCGGCAGCGCTTTGCCCAGGTGACAAATCCTGCTATTGATCCCCTGCGCGAGGCTATTGTGGTCTCGCTACACACGCGGCTTGGCCCGTGGTCGCACATGCTCAGCAAGGATGCGGGTCTGCCTGGCCTCTCGCTCAACTCACCTTTTCTCTCGGTGGGCAAGCTGGAATCGCTGCGTCAGGGCCGCTATCCACACAGCGAAACCGCGCTTCGTATGCGTGAGTTGAAGTGTGTGTTCTCCGCGCGCTACGCGCTGGAGACCGGCATCGAGGCACTCTGTGCCAACGCCGTTGAACTCGTGCGGAGCGGCGTGGAGATCCTGCTGCTGAGCGATCGCAACGCGGATCAGGATTTACTTCCCATCCCTATGGCGATGGCGATCAGCGTAGTGCATCACGCGCTGGTGCAGGCTGGCCTGCGTGTGAACACCGGGATTGTGGCAGAGGCTGGTGATGTGCGTGACGTGCACCATGCGGCCGTGCTGATCGGCTACGGTGCGGGCGCGGTGTGTCCATGGCTGGCGCTGGAGACGGCACGCGCGACTGCCGGTGTTGACGGCGACCCGAAAGTTCCTGAGGTCAAGATGTTAAAGGCCTTCGATGCGGGCCTGGCGAAGATCATGTCGAAGATGGGCGTCAGCGTGGTGGACAGCTATCGCGGTGCGTACCCATTCGACATCCTTGGTCTCAGCAATGAAGTTGTAGACCGCTGCTTCCCGAAGACTCCCGCGCCACTTGGCGGTGCTGGTTACTCCGAGATCGAGCACGGTATTCGGCAGCTTTGGGGCGCACCGCTCACTGCCGACCTGCAGGCCAAGATTGACCTGCCCGACTATGGCTGGGTCAAGTTTCGCAAAGCCGATGTGGCCGAGCCCCACGCGTGGCAGCCCTCCAATGTGAAGGCGCTGCAGTCCGTGGTGGGCAGCGCGCGCAACGTGCCTCTGCCGGACAATCCTGCAAAGTCCTTCCAGCTGTACAGCAGCGCGGTCGCCGCCAAGGAGACGCCGACCGTGCTGCGCGAACTGCTGGAGATTCGTCCCGCAGGTCCTGAGATCGCGCTGGAAGAAGTCGAACTTCCAGAAAGCCTGATGAAGCGCTTCGTGTCCAGCGCCATGTCGCTGGGTTCGTTGAGCCCGGAGGCTCACAGCACCATCACGATCGCCATGAACATGATCGGCGGCAAGTCGAACACGGGCGAGGGCGGGGAAGACTCCGACGTCTACCGTCCGCATCCAGGCAATCGCCGTGTCGTACCCGAGGGTGAGGCTGCAGCTTTTGTCAGCAAGGCTGCGGGCAGTGTCGCCGTGGCCGAGCCGATCGT
>CAXTFT010000147.1:0-8370 GCA_964243585.1 uncultured Terriglobus sp. | reverse complement strand
GACTTCTATACTTGGATGGTCATGTCCAGCCCATCGCACGCACCGTTCCCACCTTTAGAGGAACAACTCGACCTCATCACCAAAGGCGCGGCGGAAATCATCCCGCTCGACGATCTGCGCAAGCGCATCGAGCAGTCCATCGCCACCGGCAAACCCATGCGCATCAAGGCGGGCTTCGACCCCACCGCGCCGGACCTGCACCTGGGCCATACCGTATTGATGCGCAAACTGCGCCACTTCCAGCAACTGGGCCACACGGTCATCTTCCTGATCGGCGACAGCACTGCCCTGATCGGCGACCCGACGGGCAAGAACCAGACGCGCAAGCCGCTGACACGCGAGCAGATTACCGAGAACGCGACGACCTACCAGGAGCAGGTCTTCCGCATCCTGGACCGCGACAAGACGGAGGTGCGCTACAACTCCGAGTGGCTGGACAAGCTTGGCTACGCCGGCATGATCGGCCTTGCCGCAAAGGTCACGCTGTCGCAGATGCTGGATCGCAAGGAGTTTGGCAACCGCTTCCGTAATGAAGAGGACATCTCGCTGCATGAACTGATGTACCCGCTGGCGCAGGGCTACGACTCCGTCATGCTGGAAAGTGACGTGGAACTCGGCGGCACCGATCAGTTGTTCAATCTGCTGATGGGCCGCGAACTGCAGCGCAAAGGTGGCCAGCCGCAGCAAATCGTCCTGATGATGCCGATCATTGAAGGCCTTGACGGTGTGCAAAAGATGTCCAAGTCGCTGGGCAATGCCATTGGCGTGAACGAGCCGCCGTTCGAAATGTTCGGCAAGCTGATGCAAGTAAGCGACGAACTGATGTGGCGCTACTGGACGCTGCTGACCGACCTGCCGCAAAGTGAACTCGACAGCATGCGCGCCCAGGTCGAAGCAGGTACGCTGCACCCCATGGAAGCCAAGAAAGGCATGGCACGGACGATCACGGCAGGCTTCTCGTCAGAGGAGGCAGCACTGCGTGCACAGGAGAACTGGTCCACGCAGTTCCAGAAGGGCGGCATTAGCGAAGATACCGAACGCGTCACGCTCGCAAAGAACGATCTGGGCTTTGACGCTGAGCCACCTAGTGTCAGCATCGATAAGTTGCTGGTTGCCGCCGGGCTGGCTGCAAGCATGGGAGAGGCACGCCGCAAGCGGAGTGAAAGCGCGGTAAAAGTAGACAACGGAATCGAAATGGGAGTGCGCTTCGGGCTGGCATCACTGCCGGTCACGCTCACCGTAAAACTCGGCAAAAAGACAAAGCTGGTCACTATCGCACCGTAGGCAGCGGCGGCTCGGTATACAGAACTACCTGGTCGCGCCCGCCGCGTTTTGCCTGGTATAGCGCAGAATCTGCCTTGTCGACCAGTTCGTCTGACAGGCAGTTGTCAGAACACATGGCCAGGCCGATGCTGATCGTCACCGGACTTTTCTCCCAGAGAAACTGCCGTGTTGCCTTGAGCATGCGGTCTGCCAGGTGGCGGGCTGCCTGAACGTCTGTGCCTGGCAGCAGCACTGCAAATTCTTCCCCACCAAAGCGGCAGGCAGCATCTTCGGCCCGCTTGACGCGGTTCAAAAGTGTCGCAATGTCTTTCAAAACGCTGTCGCCGTAGGGATGACCGTAGCGGTCGTTCACGTGTTTGAAGTGGTCCACGTCGATTAACATCAGGGTCAGGGTTTGCCTGCTGCGGTGGGCTGAGATGATGCTGGTCTCGAGCCTTGCATCGAAGGCGCGGCGGTTCCACAGGCCGGTCAGCGCGTCGGTCAGCGCAAGGGAACTGAGCTTGCGGTTTGCTTCCTGCAGCTCGTCGCGGGTGCGCTGCAGTTCGGCTTCGCGCTGCATCTGCTCTGTCAGGTCGATGGAGCAGCAGGCAAGCATCTGCTCGCCATCCGCGTTCTGGCAGGGTACCTTGTAACTTTTCCAGTGGCTGGTATGTCCATCCGGTTCGGGGATGGTGGCAAAGCTCTCATGCGCGGCGCCTGACTGCAGAACGGCACGCTCCTCGTTCTCCAGATCATGGGCTGTTTTGCTATCCCACAGGTCAAAGCTGGTTTTGCCCATCCACTCCTCTCGATTAATGCGGAAACGGTCAGCGATGCTCTGGTTGTAGAAGCGAAGGTGTCCGGAGCCGTCCTTGAGGTAAATGCCGATCGGTACATGATTCAGAATGATGTCAAACATCTTCTGTGCACGTTCGCGTTCTGCCGCCATGCGCTCCATGACCCGGGCATGCTGTCTCAAGTGGATCAGATGACTCACCTGCTGGCCCAGAATGGTAAGTGCGCGCTGCTGCTGCTGGTTGAGTGTGGTCGGTTCTGTGTCCATCACACACAAGGCACCCAGCGCTATGCCGGCGTTGTTCAGCAGGGGCATGCCGGCATAGAACCGCAGTCCGGCAAGTGCCAGTTGTTTTCGCATGGGCTCAAGCGCTGGATCTTTCTCCATGTCTTCGATCATCAGCAAGCTACTGCCCCGCACGGTGTATTGGCACATGGACTGCTTAAGCGGGACAGAGGTCGTTCCGCTAAGCCCTACCTGCGCCTTGATCAGCAGGGTGCTTTCATCCAGCAAGGTCATGGCTCCCATGGGCTTGCCGCAGATCATGGTGGCGAGTGCCACAAGGTTGTCAAAGTCGGCGCTCGGCACCTGATCGAATAGCTGAAGTTCACGAAGCGCAGAGCCCCGCGCCTGCCCTGCAAGGTTCTCTATGTCTGGCAAAGCAGGTGTAAGCGCCAAGCGGAAAGGATCTCCAGGTCCTGACGGCGAGTATAGGTGCAGCCTCAACCTGTCTGCGCAGTCACTCGTCCGCGCTCGTCTGCGTCCAGTCTCGTAATGGGAACACGATGGTCATGCGGGAACAGCACCAGCCACTGCTCTGGGATGGCACGTGCATAGAAGCGCTTGCGCTCTTCCACGGTGCGTAGCGGATCCAGATCGAAGCCCATGGCCCAGCCCGGGTCAAGGTGCGCGGCGGTGGGGATCAGGTCGCTGACAAAACACGCGTGTTCACCGCCGCTTTCAATGTGGACGGCCATTAGCTGCCGCGTGTGGCCGGGAAAGCATTCCACGCGGATGCCGCGGCAAATGACGGCTTCTGTGCCTTCGATCAGCCGCATCTGCCCGCTCGCGATCATTGGTTCGTAATTTGCGGCGACGTAGCTGATGCGGTCGCGGTCCCACTGCCTGCGGCCGTGTTCCACCTCGCCCCGGTGTGCAACGTACTCGGCGTTGGGAAAGAACGGCTTTGGCTTGCCCATGGCATCCAGCGTGGTATTCCAGCCGCAGTGATCCCAGTGCAGGTGCGTGTTGATGACGAAGTCCACCTGCTCCGGGCTGACACCGGCAGCAGCAGTGAGGCGGGCAGCCGCTCTTCTGTGGCATAAATCTCCTTCAGCTTCGGACTGATCTTGTTGCCAAAGCCTGTCTCGATTAGCACCGTCTTGCCACCGACGCGCACGACCGCACAATTCAGGCCGATTGCAATGCGATTTTGCTCGTCAGCTTCTACCTTTTTTGACCACAGCGTCTTCGGCACTACGCCGAACATGGCACCCCCGTCGAAGCGGCAGGTGCCGTCGGTGCATACGGCAATGTTCGCATCGCCCACGCGCGCGTGTCCGCGGATCAGGTCATCGTCATGGGTAGCCAGCGACAGAATCGGCATGCCTTGTCAGGGTAGCGCGCACGACGGTACTTGCCACGTCTGCGCAAGAATGCCGATTTAGATTTGCGAAAGTGCGGAACAGTTGTTCTCCGGTTTGCGTAACGGTCTGCAGAACCTTACACGTGGTCCACAAGAGTTTTTGCATGCTACTGGCACGGACCAGGCGTAATTGTTCGTAAGTCACCCAGGCTCCACAAGGACAGCATCATGATCCAGCATCTTTGCGCCGCTGCCGGCCTGGCAGCGTTCATGCTCCCGCATGCGTTCCAGCAGGCCCCAGCGCAGGTTCGCGGCAATGAATCGTCGCCCTGCCTTAGTGGCGCGGCGCTATCTGGCATCGCTCGCGATGCTACGGGTGCCACCGTTGCCGAAGCAGCCATCTCCCTGGATGGCGGCACCGAAACGCATACCGCCGCAAACGGCCGGTTCAGCTTTGCATGTGTCGCTGCGGGTGCGCACCGGCTGCATGTGACGGCGGAAAGTTTTGCCGCGCTGGACGTGGAACTGCCCGCTGCGCGAAAGCCCGGCGATCTTGCACTTGTGCTGCGCCCGGAAGCCGTGCAGCAGACCATTGATGTGGACGCAGGTGCCGCGCGCGGTGTGGACGCCACAGAGACCGGCGTGTCGCGCGTGCTATCCGGCGATGACCTCAAGGCGCTGGCCGACGACCCGGACGACCTCTTGCGCGAACTGCAGCAACTGTCCGCGGGAGCGGGCGGTAATCCGAGCGACGCCATCATCACGGTCGACGGTTTTCAGGGCGCAAGCCGCCTGCCACCGAAATCCTCCATTGCCTACATCAAGGTGAACCCGGACCTGTTCTCGGCGGAGTACCAGGAACCGCCCTACACCGGCGGACGCGTCGAGGTGTATACCAAGCCGGGCCAGCCACGTATCCACGGCAGCCTGTTCCTTACTTACGGCGGCTCCGCCCTGAATGCAAGCGACCCGTTCTCCATCAGCAAGGGCAAAATCGGCAAGCAGCGCTATGGCTTCGACCTGAGCGGGCCGGTGCGCAAGCAGGGCAGCGACTTTGCGCTTAACCTGGAGCGTCGCAGCATTGACAGCGTTTCTGCCGTGAACGCCGTAACGCTGGACAGTGCGGGCAACAGCACGCCCCTTCTTCAGACAGTGCAGACGCCTGAAAGCCTGTGGAACGCCAGCGCGCGAATCGCATGGCAGCTTGGCCCGAAAAATACATTTACCGGCACCTACACGGCGAACAACAACGATCGCAGTAACCAGGGCGTGGGCGGCACCACGCTGCAGGAAGCGGGACGCGAGGTGACCACCTACGAGCACACGCTGCGCTTTATCGACATCACCACGGCGTCTGCCAACCTGATGTATCAGTCGCGGGTGGGTCTGCGCTGGCTGGGCGACCTGTCCGCTCCGAACTCGACCGCGCCACAGTTGCAGGTGGCAGGTGCTTTCACCGGCGGCGGCGCGGAACTGGGCAGGCAACAGATCCGCGAAGCCGGGCTGGAAGTATCGGAAGACGTTATCTGGACGCGCGGCGCGCACACAATCAAGTTCGGTGCCAACCTGCGCAGCTACCGCGAGGCGGAGCAGATGACGCGGAACTTTAATGGCACGTACATCTTCGGCGGTGGCTCCGCGCCCGTGTTGAACGCGTCAGGCAACGCGGCCACAGGCAGCAGCGCCATGATCAGCGGGCTGGAGCAGTATCGGCGTGCGCGGCTCAGCCTTGCAGGCGGCACGCCCACCGCGTACTCCGCTGTAACCGGTTCGCCGGACATTGACTTTACCCAGACGCGCCTCGCCTTTTATGCGCAGGACGACTGCAAGGTGCGACCCAACCTGAAGCTGTCGTACGGCGCGCGGTACTACGCGCAGAACGACCCCGCCACGCTGCTGAACCTGGTTCCGCGCGCGGGCATCGCATGGTCGCCGGACAAGGCACAGAAGTGGACCATCAAGGCGCACGCAGGCATGTTCAGCGGCCGCTACAGCACAGAGGATTACACGGAATTGCGCCGTCTCGACGGTGCCCAGCGTGTCAGTAACATCGTCTACTCACCGGTCTATGGCGATCCGTTTACCGGTTCCGCCCCGGTGCGCACGATCCGTACTACCGCACCTGGCTTCAGCGGCGCGACCTTCGCGGAAGAGCAGTTCGAGGTTGACCACAGCCTGCCCGGCGGATGGGACGTGCAGGGAACTTTTTACTGGATTCGCGGCTGGAACTTTGCGCGCTCTCCCAACGTCAACTCGCCCCTGAACGGCCAGCCGAACGGCCCACGGTCTGGCCCTGCCAACCTGAATATTCTGCAGTTGCAGAACAGCGGCTCCATGAAGGGCGATATCGAGTTTGTCTCCGTAAACCAGCACAAGCTGAAGTGGTTTGGTATCTTTGTCGGGTACGCGCGTGTCGACCTGCGCGACGATGCGAACAACGACGAGTTCTTTGCACCGCAAAGCGCCTTCACCAACGCAGGGGAATACGCCCGGAGGACACAGCAGGACCAGCACCAGATCTTCGGCAGCGGCAACCTGCATCTGCCGGGTAAGATCGATGTCGATTCCAACTACTACGTCGGCAGCGGCAATCCCTTCAATATCACCACGGGTTTCGATAACAACGGCGACGGCAACTTCAACGACCGCCCCGCATACGCGCGTGCAGGCGATCCCAACGCGGTGCAGACAAGCTACGGCCTGCTGACAGCGACCGGCGGCACAGGCGCGTTGCCGCGCAACACTGGCACCATGCCGTTCCGTGTGTACCTTGACGGCAACGTCAGCCGCTCTTTCATCCTGACGCCGCATGCCGTGAAAGAACGGCTGCAAACGCTTGCCGTCAACCTGCGCTCGGCCAACCTGTTGAACCATACCAATGTGCGGCAGGCAGGCGGCGTGCTGGGTTCACCGCTGTTTGGCCGCGCCTACCAGGCAGATTCGGGACGGCGCGTTGAAGTCGGTGTGCGGTACAGCTTCTAAGGCATTCTTCCAGCCTTTGTCAGTCCGCAGCACTTTTCCGGCCTGTAACCATCAACCCAGGGAGGCGTCGACGTGCTTATCAACTACAGCCCCCGCCGTACTCATACTCTTCTCGGTCTTTTCGGCGTCTTTATCAATCGTCGCGACTACAGCCTTCTTAGGGAAGACATGAACCGCCGGTTCAGTGAATTGAAAGCCGACCTGAGTACCAAGTTTGGTGAGAATGATCGCCGACTGGGTCTGATTGAGGCCGATCAGAAGCAATTCTTCAAAGAGAGTGGCGAAATTCACGGTCGCTTGAACGAGTTGTCTGCAGCTAAGCCGCAGATCCAGCCGCTTACTGCCGCCGCTTGCGAATCTCTCTCGCAGCATCCTAGAATCATTCGCGCAGCGTCACCGCGTGGCGCAAGGACAGCAGGATCATGAGTTTCACACGACGCAGTTTTGGAAAGCTGGCCGCAGCCGGGCTTTCCGCGGCGGCCCTTCGGCCGGACACCCTCTTTGCGCAAGGCAAGCCGAACTCAAAGTTCGGCGGAGTAGACGTTGGAGTCATCAGCTACAGCTACCGGCAGATGAAGCCGTTTGACGCAGATGCGGTGCTGAAGTATGCGCTGACCAACGGCATCGACGGCGTGGAGCTTGAGAACGTGCAGGAACTGTGGGCAGGCGCGCCCGCCCCGCCGCCGCGTCCCATGCCCGCCCGGCCGTCGCCCGGCCAGCAGGTAGGCGAACACCGTCCGCAGATGACCGACGAGCAGAAAGCCGCGCAGGCGGCATACCAGGACTCGCTGAACCAGTGGCGGCTCTCCGTGCCCATGGCAAAGTACGAATCGCTGCGCAAGATGTACAACGACGCCGGGGTAAAGATCTATGCCTTCAAAATCACGCTCAACATGAAGATGCAGGACGCTCTTTTCGACTATGCCTTCAAATCAGCCAAGGCATGCGGAGCTACCCACCTGACCATGGAGATGCCCGACGGCAATCCTGAGCTGACCAAGCGCATCGGTGAGTTCGCCAGCAAATACAAGATGATGATGGGCTACCACGCCCACCTGCAGGCCAAGCCCGACACGTGGGACGAAGCCATGTCACAGTCACCCTACAACGGCATCAACCTCGACATCGGCCACTACACCGCCGCCGGTAATCACGACACGGTGGAGTTCGTGCGCAAGAACCACGCACGGATTACCAGCATGCACGTAAAAGACCGCAAGTTCCCCGAGAGTGGCGGCCAGAACACCCCACTGGGCGAGGGCAACACGCCTATTAAGGAAGTGCTGCAGCTGATGAAGAAAGAAGGCTACAAGTTCCCGGCCACCATCGAGATGGAGTACACCGTGCCGCCCGATTCCGACGCGGTAAAGGAAGTGGGCAAGTGCCTTGCCTACTGCAAACAATGCCTGGCATAGATTCACGCATACAGCAATTGCAAGGGTGCCCCATGTCTCGCTTCTGAGACATGGGATTAACACTGCACCCACTTCCCAAACGCGAGACGTGAGGCACCCAGAGAAGAACACTGCATGAGAGAAGGCCCGCGATCATCGCGGGCCTTTCTGCTTCACATGCAAAGCACGTCGAAAACGGCATCGAAGTGCCTAGTCCTGTTCCTTGCGAACCTTCTTGCGATTCCGCTTGCGTGCCAGTGCTTCCTTCACGCGCTTCTTCTCGCCGGGCTTCAGGTAAAAGGAGTGGCGCTTGACTTCCTTGATGATGTCTTCCTGCTGCACCTTGCGCT
>CAXTFT010000146.1:0-8463 GCA_964243585.1 uncultured Terriglobus sp. | reverse complement strand
AGAAGCCTGCGCGTGCAAAGAAGGCTGCAACACAAGGATGATGTAACTCTTCATGGCACCACTCGTCGTCACCCTGGTTTGTTGCCAGCGGCTGTTCGAAATGTATCGCGATACGGCTGCGCACAAAGCTCACCTGAAGACACCTCATTGCAAGAACTACAAAGTGCAGACAGCGAACAGGGTAAGGTCTTTGTGGCTGGTCGAAACGGAACCCATTCTGCTTGGGGCAAAGTAGGTTCTCCGACTCCCCCGAGGTGCCGTCATTGCGGGCCAGCACCAGACGCGCAATGCTCTAAGCGCATCCATGCTGCTATGCGCTTTTTGAAGACTTCGTTCTTGTCACTGTTCGCTGCAACGCTCTCGCTGCCTCTCACCACTGCTGCTGCCGCGCCGCCCACTCAGGCCGCGTATTCGAAGACGCTGGAGCTGCCCAATGCGCAGACCAACGGCGTGGCGCTCTCCCCGGATGGCCGCCTGTTCCTGGTCATTGCCAAGCAGAAGGGGCAGGATGTGCCGCAGATCGCCGAGTATGTCGGCGGCACCAGCAAGGGCGGCGTCTACAAGGGTGGGCAGCTGAAGCCGTACCCGGATGCCGGGTGGAATGCATGGAAGCCTGGTGCGGATGCGTCGAAGATGTTTGTGCATGCCAACAGCCTGCGCTTTGGCCCGGACGGCACGCTGTGGGTGGTGGACTTTGGCAGCGAGGGCCTGGGCGAGCCGGACGTGACGCACGGCCCCAAGCTGGTGGGCATCAACATCGCCAGCGGGCAGGTGGTGGAAACGCTCTACCTGGACAACGTCACCAAGAGCATCAGCGCGGTGGACGATGTGCGCTTCAACGGCGACCACGCCTACCTGACGGACGCGGGCTGGCCCGGCATCATCGTGGTGCACCTGCCGGACGGCCACGCGTATCGCACGCTGAACGACACGGACAGCGTCAAGGCGCTGCACCCGCTGCGCGGCGAAGGCCACGAACTGCAGGACAAGCACGGCAAGCCCATCTACTTCCACGCCGACCAGCTTGAGGTGTCGCCCGACGGCAAGCTGCTGTACTACCAGACCAACGCCGGTCCCATGTCTGTCATTGACACCGCCGCTCTGGACAACGAGGGTATGCCCGACGCGGAGCGCACAAAGCATGTGCGCCCGTTTGCGAACACCGGTACGTCCGGCGGCACGGCCATCGACAAGGCTGGCAACCTCTACGTCGCGCAGGCAGACAACAACTCCGTGTTGAAGATCACGCCCGCCGGGGTGATCACGACGCTGGTGCAGGGGCCGCAATACGTCTGGGTCGACGCCTTGTGGATTACGCCGGACGGTCGCTTATGGATGCCCGCCGCCCAGATGGACCGCACGCCGAGCTTCAACAACGGCAAGATGACGGTGACGTACCCCATGCAGGTCTTCACCACGAACATCGGCAATGGGCCGCCAACAAACGACCACCGGTAAAGTTTCAGCGAGTAAACCTTTCGCTCAGGCGCGATCTGGGCGAGTGGGTTCTAACGCAGATGCCTGCGCCCGGTTCCAATAGCGGGAGAAGCGTTTCAGGTCCAGGGGGCGGCTGCTTTCGACAAAGGCGGGCGGGTCGTACCAGACAATCGGCAGATGCTTCCGCAACTCGTCGGCAGCAGCCAGCAGGCGTGGGTCGGGGGTACGTTGCGCCAGGATGTACGCTGCCCCGCTAGCCTGTACGAAGGCCAGGATTTCTTTCGCAGGATCACCGGTTACCAGCTCGAGAGTGCCCGGCATCTCCTGCAGGCATTCTGCCAGGAACACGATTCGCTTCCATGCGATGTTGCTCCCGGTCAGCCACTCGGTGTCCCACACAAAGATCGCCGGGCTGTCAGGATGGTCGCGCAGCATGGGGGAAGCGGGGTTCAGGCTGTCGGTGTGGACCCACAGCAGGGGCTTGCCGACAGCTTTGGTCGAGGGCTGCATAGGGGCTGCGGAAACGAAGGGTGGGGGCGGCGACGGCATCTCCGCAGACTCTGTGCGCGTGTGCAGGCGTGGGAACAGCGTCTGTTCCAATGACTCGTAATCCCGTTCGAATGGGCACGTGTGCGCCTGTGCGTGGGGGCAGGTGCGACAGTAAACGCCTGCCGTGTACCGCTCCAGATTTTCGCGATTGAAGATGTACGGTTTGCTCGAGAACGTCGAAGCCACCCACTGCCACGACAGGTTGTTGCTGGCCGGATCACCGTCCACCAGGTGCTCCAAAAACCACGCGGCACCGCTCTGCCACCTGGTCCTGCGCCAGTGCACCACATAGGCCGCCATCCACATGCGCGCATGGTTGTGCAGGTACCCGGTGCTTGTCAGTTGTTGGGAAAAGCTGTCCATGCAGACAAGGGTGGTCTCGGCCCTGGCAACATCTTCGGGCAGGGTGCTGTCGTAATCCGATGCGCGATAGCCCGTCTTGTACGGCTCGCGATCCTGCCAGATGCCTTCACCCATCTGCACGTAAAGGCGCTGCCAGTAATCGCGCCAAGCAAACTCGTTGATGAGCTTGCCGGCGTCGCGCGGGTTTGTCGCCTGCTGCAGAGCGCTGTCGCGTACCTCTGCAAGCGTCAGCACGCCGTGGCGTAGATAGGCCGACAGCCGCGTTACGTCGCCATCCAGGTAGTTACGGCTGCGCTCGTAGCTGCCCGGCTTTACCTGTGCCAGCACCTGTTCTGCCGCTGCACGACCGCCGCGTGTTGGGCTAAGTGCAACATCGAATTCGGCAAGGTGAGGAAAGAGCGGCCGTAGGTTCGCGGCTAACTCTTCTCGACTTGGAAAGCTTTTTAGATCCTGGTTCGTCACAGGCCCAGACTACCGCTCATGGGCAGCATGCTGCCATGTATAACGGGCTGCATTGCGTGGCTTCAATTTGCAGGCAAGTCCCTTGCCGCTTGCCGCAAATGACAGCATGTGCCGCGGCTTGATGACGAGCGGTGGTCTTGTGCGCAGCGGTTTCAACTGCATGTGCCCAGCAGCGTTCGCTAAACAGCGGCTTCGGTGAGCGACGCCGTGTTGACGCGCTCTTCGGTCGCCCCGGCCAGCCACTTTTGCCATGCACTTAGACCGCGTTCGCACTGGATGCGGTGACGTTCCTTTTTGTCACGAATCTTCTTGCGTAGTTCTTCCTCCAGCGGCACTAACAGGTCGAAGGTGACGTTGGCCGGCTGGAAGCGTTTTGCCTCGGTATGGGTAATGTAGTGAACTAACGATCCGTGTGCGGACAGGCGCGGTGCGGGTTCTGGTTGTTCTCCCCGTGCCAGTGCGGCGGCAAAGCGGCCCGCGAGCATGCCGCCTGCAATGGACTCGGTGTATCCCTCAACACCCGATAGCTGCCCGGCGATGAGTACCTGCGGATGGTCCCGCAGTTGCAGCGTCTCCGTCAGCAGCGTTGGGCTATTGATGTAGGTGTTGCGGTGGATCTGGCCGTACCGAAGGAAGGTTGCGTTTTCCAGGCCAGGAATAAGCCGCAGCACGCGCGCCTGATCGCCAAACTTCAGGTGGTTTTGAAAGCCCACCAGGTTGTAGCTGTCGGCACGCAGGTTTTCGCAGCGCAACTGCACCACAGCGTAGGGTGTCTGGCCGGTGCGCGGGTCACGGAGGCCCACCGGCTTCATGCAGCCGAAGCGCAGGGTGTCCTTGCCGCGGCGCGCGATCTCCTCGATGGGCAGGCAGCCTTCGAAGTAGTCCAAGCGCTCCCAGTCGTGCGCTTTTACCTCCGGCGCGGCGACCAGCGCGTCGTAGAAGGTGTCGTATTCCTCGCGCGTGAAGGGGCAATTGATGTAGTCGGCGGAACCCTTGTCCCAGCGCGCGGCAAAGTAGACGCGGTCCATGTTGATGGTGGTCGCGTCCACGACCGGAGAGATGCTGTCGTAAAAGGCAAGGTGGTCGGCACCCGTCAGCCGCTGTAACTCGGCAGTCAACGCGGGCGAGGTGAGCGGCCCGCTTGCGAGGATCGTCAGCGTGTCCAGCGAGTCTTCCTCGAGCGTGGTCACTTCTTCACGCACCACGGTAATATTCGGCTCCTGCGCAATGCGTTCGGCCACGCGGCGTGAAAACTCCACGCGATCCACGGCAAGTGCATGGCCAGCAGGCACGGCGCAGGCATCCGCCTCGGCCAGCAGCACGCATCCGGCGGCTCGCATTTCCTGCTTCAGCAGCCAGGGTGCGGTGTTCTCGCTCTCACTTTTGAGCGAATTGGAGCAGACCAGTTCGGCGAAGTCGCTGGTCTGGTGCGCCTCGGTGGAGCGGTGCGGACGCATCTCGTACAAAGTAACTTCACAGCCCGCCCGAGCTGCCTGCAACGCGGCTTCAGGCCCAGCCAGGCCGCCGCCAATGATCTTTAGTTTCTTCACAACCCCATTGTCGCAACTTGCCGGAACTTCTGCTCAAAAGCTTACGTAGCACTCCCTGTGCGGACGTAGGCTTCTGGAAGCCCGCACCGAGGCCCGTTTGATGTTTGTCCTGATCGTGTTGATCCTGCTGCTTTCACGCCGCTACTACTGGGGAAGCTACGGCTACCCTTATTGTGGCTATCACAGCCATGGTGCTTATGGCTATCCAGGGCATAGTTACTTCGCTTATGGGAGTGGCTATGGCTACCAGTACGGTGCGTACAGCCCTTACAACCCGTACTACCGCAAACCGTATTACGGCTACCAGCGGCCGTATGGCTCTTGGTGGTAGACAGTCATTCGCCTGCCAGCCGCCGCAGCGCATCACCTGTCACGCGGAGGTTCAGCCATTCGCGCAGAACCTGCGCGCCGGTGCTTTCGTAAAAATCCAGCGCGGGCCGGTTCCAATCCAGGCACTCCCATTGAAAGCGCGTGCACTTGCGTTCAACAGCAATCCTTGCCATCCGTGTAAACAGGGCTGAGCCGATGCCGCGCTTGCGGAAGGCTTCTCGCACGAACAGGTCTTCCAGGTACAGCGCGGGCCGGCCCTCCCAGGTGGAGTACTGGAAGAAATACAGTGCAAACCCGGCTACCTGCCCCTGCCACTCGGCCATAAGACAGCGGAAGTATGGCTCGGGTCCAAAGCCGTCGCGCAGCAGGTCAGATTCGGTTGCCACTGCGGCATCGGGCTCTTTTTCGTAGATGGCAAGCTCACGGATGAGCGCAGCAATCTCGCTAACGTCAGCCGGTTCGGCTTCGCGAATGTGCAGATTGTCAGAAGCGGGCATCGTCAGTGCTTCGCCTCGACCGGCTTCTTTTCAGTAGCCGCCTCGTCGGCATCGGCCTTCGTTCTTGCAGCCGCACGCTCTGCATCCCTGGCCGACTTTTCCACGGCCAGGTACTTGTCGAAAGAAACGCTGAAGCCGAACAGTTCGTTGTCCTTGCCTGCATCCTTTGCGTGGATCATCTTCACGTAAAGTTCCGCTCCGCGCAAAGGGGAATCGTCAATGTCCTTGATGTCGTAAAACAGGAAGCCACTGGCAGATGTGTGCGGCGGGATAACGGTTTGCGAGAAGGAAAAATCCTTGTCATCCTCAAGAATTTTCTTATCGACGGGCGTAGGCCTGTAAGTGATGGGCGTGCCCGGAATGCGCTTCTGCTTGATGTCATTGAAGCGGAACAAGCGGCGGTTTAATTCATCGGGTGTGGCCGCAGGCAGCTTGGTGCCGTCGCCTGCAATGAACTGCATGCGTGCCTGGTTCAGGTCCAGTGGCGCGTCGCTGTCGTTCTGGATCACGATGCGGACCGGCAGGATGCTATGGCCTGCGTAGTCGTTGCGGAAGAACTCGCCCTTGGCGCGCGTCTCGAAGGGCTCGGCCGCAATGGTTACATGCTCTTTTTCGTGCGTGTCCTTGGCCGGGTACTTTGTAGCCGCCTGCACTGGCGGAGATGCTTTTTTCGCAGCGGCCGCGCAGGTTGCAAGCGCAACAGCAAGCGTAAGAGGGATGGCGAACTTTAGGGAGTGACGCAACATGTCGGTAAGACGGATGGGTACGGCTGATGGATCACAGGTGCGCCGCACCGCTCGTGCCATTATCGGTCCGGTTACGAACACGGTAAAGTGGGTTTGCCCGCACCGGACGCGTTCGGTATGTGAAAGGTCCTGACCTCGAACCTGCATGATGCTGCTTTACAGCTTCGCGTTCACCCTGGCCGTGGTGGTCAGCGCCCCGGTGTGGGGCTGGCGCATGCTGCGACAGGGCCGCTACCGCGAAGGTCTGCGCGAGCGCCTGGGAGCCGTTCCGGCACGCCTGGCCGCTGCCGTTAAAGGCAAGCCAGTCGTCTGGCTGCATGCCGTTTCCGTGGGGGAACTGATCACGGCAACACGACTGGTTGCGGAAGTACAGGCCGCGTTGCCGGTCTATACCATCGTCGTATCAACCACCACGCGCACCGGGCAGCAACTCGCACGTGAGCGGTTCGATGTGGATCGCGTGTTCTTCTTCCCTCTGGATTTTGCGTTTGCCGTGCGCGCCTATCTGCGCGTGCTAAGACCGCGTTTGCTGATCCTGATGGAAAGTGAACTGTGGCCGCGTTTGCTGGTGGAGTGCAAACGCGCAGGTGTGCCGGTCGCGGTGGTGAATGCACGGGTCAGTGACCGTTCGCTGCCTCGCTACAAGGCTCTGCGTGTGCTGTGGCGGCCTTTGCTGCAACACGTTTCGCTACTGCTGGCCCAAAGCGAGGAAGATTCGCGGCGCTGGATCGCGATGGGAGCGGCACCTGACCGCGTATGCTGCGTCGGGAACTTGAAATTCGACGTGCAGGAGCCACCCGAAACACCGCTCAAATCGATGATCCGACGGCACCTGCCTCCAGCAGCAAGGGTGCTGGTTTGCGGCAGCACACATGAAGGCGAGGAATCGCTGCTGCTCGATTGCGTCCGGGGCTTCCTTCCTGACCAGCAGGTCACGATCCTTGCACCGCGGCATCCAGAGCGCGTTGCGCAGGTGGAACAGCTGGCGGTGGAGAAGCAGGTTTTCACACTGCGACTGAGTACCTGGAGACTTTCGCCGACCGCCATTGCGATGGATTCTGTGCTGCTGATCGATACGGTAGGGGAGTTGGCCGCGTTGTATTCCTTGGCAAAAGTCGCATTCCTGGGCGGCAGCCTTGTGCCTCGCGGCGGGCAGAACCCGCTGGAACCGGCGCGATTCGGCGTGCCGGTTGTAATGGGCAAGTCCTATGAGAACTTCCGCCAGGTCGTCGCCGCGATGGAAGCAGCCGGTGTGATTACCATTGTCAACTCAGAGACACTGGGCAAGACACTGGAAATCCTGTTACTTGCTAACGCCCCTGAAGACCAGCGGCAGCGTTCGCGCGCTCTGTTCGAGCAAGAGGCAGGCGCCACGCAGCGAACGGTAGCCGGTCTTTTGCCACTACTGGACGGGCGGGCCTGATGGGTGTTCGCAGGCCATGGATGTTGCCCCTGTTGCCGCTGTATGCGGCGGGCGTCGCATGGAAGAGCCGGAGCTTCGCACGGCATCCCGAGCGCGCACGACGGCTCGCCGATCCGGTCATCAGCATCGGCAGCCTGTCCGCAGGCGGCGCGGGTAAAACACCCTTTGTGATCGGGCTGGCAGAGGCGATCCGACGCGCGGGGTATGGCATGGACGTGTTGACACGCGGGCATGGCCGCATTTCGAGGAACGATCTCCGCGTGCACCCGGATGGAAGCGTGGATGACTTCGGCGACGAACCATTGCTGCTGTCCAGACGGCTTGCCTGTCCTGTGTATGTTGCACGCGAACGCTTTCAAGCTGGAGAGATGGCAGAACGCGACCGGCGCGTGCGGCGCGACGACCGTAGATTTTCCTTGCACTTACTGGATGATGGATTTCAGCACCAGCAACTGGCCCGCGCAGTAAATATCGTTCTGCTTACCGCTGAGGACGCGTCTGACACCTTGCTGCCTGCGGGCAATCTGCGCGAGCCATTGCGAGCGTTGCGCCGTGCGGATGTGATCGTGCTGCGCAGTGACGAGACAGCCTCGCTGCGGCATGTGCTTGATCGGGTCTTTGCCGCTACCGAGCAGCCAAAGGTCTGGTGGATTGAACGGCAGTCCGCTATCGTTGAAGGTCGCGCTTCGCAACATCCACTTGCGTTTTGCGGTATTGCGCGGCCCACGTCCTTTCGCGTTTCGCTGGAACAACTCCATATTGCGACTGCAGGCTTCGTTGCTTTTCGCGATCACCAGCGTTACGACACGAACGTAAGCAGGAGGCTCATCGCGCGTGCGACGGCAGCGCACGCCGATGGCTTTGTGACGACAGCGAAAGATGCCGTGAAGTTGAACCCGGCGATGCAGCGCGAGTTGTCGAAAACTGGCCCGTTGGCTGTGTGCGATGTGCTGGTAAGGCTGCAGGATGAAACGCGCTGCATCGCGGAATTGATCGCAATGATTGAAGCCGGATGGGAACGGCGGCTGAAGGAATGAACGAACTGGTGAACGCTGAAAGCGTTGCCAGTCCGGCCGCACCACGCATCCTGATTGTGCGCGTAGGAG
>CAXTFT010000145.1:0-8477 GCA_964243585.1 uncultured Terriglobus sp. | reverse complement strand
GAACGTCCTCGCCACGCACAGCCGCGAGGCGACCGAGCTGCGCCCGCTCCTGCAGGCGCGCGTGCTCGGCGCAAAGACGTCGCCGTTCTGAGCCGTTGCTTAGCGCTGCGGCGCGTTCGCCTGCGGGTCGTTAGGTGCAGGCTCGGCAGTAACAGGCTCAGCAATTGTGTCTTCCTGGGGCATCCACTCCATTGTAAGAGCGGCAGCCGCTTGAAGCATGAGAGAACGCGACCTCAACGCAGTGAGTGGGCCTTACATGGCGTTTATCCATGTGCGGGATCGTGCAGCCTGTGAAGTTCTGCCGATCACCCACTCATGCGGGACGTGATAGGCACTGTCTCTAAGCGGTGCCCTTCGCGGGCCACTTCGTCAAGCCGCCGCGATGGTAGGCCAGGTTGCCGATGTGACCCGCAGCTGCCGCGGCAATGCCTGCCTCGACCGGTGCGTTCGGCTCCTTGCGCGTCTGGATGCAGTCGAAGAAGTTACGCATGTGCGTGATCGTGCCGTCCTCGAAGGTGTCCTCTTTCAAGAGTGGGTTCTGCTGGCGGCCGGCACGTTCACGCCACACGGTCATGCCGCTGCGGGAGAGCTTCAGCGTGGCGTCGGTGCCGCGGAACTCCAGTCCGCCATCGTCGATGGACGAACTCATCATGCCCTCATAGACCACGTCGAAACCGGGATAGCGGAAGGCCGCCTGGATGGTGTCCGGGCACTCCCATTGCTTCTGGACGTAGGTATCGCCAACCATGGTTGCCAGCATGGGTGTGTCTTCCTTCATGGCCCAGTGCACGATGTCGATCCAGTGGGCGAACAGGTCGGTCATAGCCCCGCCGCCGGACTGCCAGAACCAGCGCCACCGGCTGTACTTTTCCAGATTGAAGGGCTGGTCAGGAAGACCGCCAAGCCACTGCTTCCAGTCCAACTGCGCTACGTCAACCGGCTTGGGAACCCAGCTGACGTCGTAGTTCTGCCACCAGTAGGTTCGCACCTGCGTCACGCGGCCCAGCGATCCACCCTGCACCAGTTGCACCGCATCGCGAAAGTGCGGCCAGCTGCGCTGCTGCATGCCGCACTGCAGAATCTGCTTGCTGGAACGCACCGCCTTCTGCAGCCCCGCACCCTCTTCCAGCGTGTGCGTCACCGGCTTTTCCAGGTAAACGTCCTTGCCCGCTGCGAGCGCGGCCATGGCAATCCGCACATGCCAGTGATCC
Source organism: uncultured Terriglobus sp. (assembly GCA_964243585.1). Taxonomy (GTDB): domain Bacteria; phylum Acidobacteriota; class Terriglobia; order Terriglobales; family Acidobacteriaceae; genus Terriglobus. Next base: position 7,266 of record CAXTFT010000145.1, on the reverse strand, counting down.
GGAGTGGCGATGATCACGGCATCGACCGTCTTGTCATCCAGAACTTCACGAAAGTCATTATGCAGCGATGCGCTTACGGCGGTCGGTCGCAATTTCACCGCCTCACGGTTTGGCGCGTAAACATCGCCGACGGATGTGATGTCGTAGGTTCGGCCTGTCTTTTCGGCCGAGTCGAGTAAGGACCGCATGCGCCCGCCCGCGCCAATGATGCCGAGCCGCAGACGGTCAGAAGCCGCGAAAGCACGTGTGGAAGCCAGGGCGGTCAAACCACCTGCGAGGAGGAAGGTACGGCGATCTGAGGACATATTGCTCCTATAAACAGAACTTCAAGGCAGGTCAGCTTGGCTCGATTGGAACGTACAGCAGGCGTGAGGCAACATCGTAAGGTAAACGCTGCTCGTCTGTCTCCAAGGAAGCCTAGCCAGCTTGGACAGGCTGACGTTATCTTGGTGTGGCCCACGCGCGCCGCATCGAGTCTGCAGTATTTCCAGTGAGCTTTCGTAGTAGCGGCGGCAGCACCTGCTAATCAGGCGCGCTTACTCCTCCAGCCGAAGGTCTTCCGCAACCCGTTCGCGACCGTTGCCGCGCTGCAGCAGCACCTGCACCCGGCCCTCGGCAGCGTCAAGCTCTTTCTTACAGGCTTCCGAAAGGCCCACTCCCTGCTCAAAAAGCGAGAGGGACTCCTCGAGAGACAGGTCGCCGCGCTCCAGCTTTTCGACCACGGCTTCCAACGTTCTCAGCTGGTCCTCAAACGTCGCCATCAGTTCCCTCCTGCCGTGGTCATAGCCGGTTGCAACAAGGCCTGCAAAACTTCTGCCGCGGCGATGTACCGGGCGAAGGGAGCGCTCACCTGAACCCCCTGCACCATGGGCTGCGCTTCGGCCAGCATCTCCTGTGCAATGCAAACGCCTTCCGCACGCGACGCCTCTGGACTGCTGGCAGCACCGCCCATACGCCGCAGAATCGCATCTGGCATGCTGACCTTCAGATCGTTCTTCATGAATTCGGCGTTCTTCACGCTGGTCAACGGCCAGATGCCAGCGACGATTGGAATCCGAAAGCCTCTAATCCGCTTCAGGAACGCTTCCAGCAGGCGCAGATCGAAGACGGGTTGCGTGACCCCGTACTCCGCACCTGCCTCAACCTTGGCAGCAAAGCGGCGAACCTCCGCATCCAGGTCCGGCACACCGGGGTTTGCCGCGACCGCAATCGCGAAACCGGTGCTGGAACCGATGGTGTTCCCGCCAATGTCGAGCCCGTGGTTCATGTCGCGGACAATGCGAGTCAGGCCGACGGCATCCACATCGAAGACCGCCGTCGCGTCAGGGTAACTGCCCATCTTTGGCGGGTCGCCAGTCAGACAAAGAATGTTGCGAAGGCCCAGCGATGCCGCACCCAGCAGATCACTCTGAATCCCGAGCAGGTTACGGTCGCGGCAGGTGTAATGCAGCACCGTCTCGATGCCGACCTGCTGCTGTATCTGCAGGCAAAGGCTGCCTGCACTCATGCGTGCGCTGGCGCGGGGTGAATCGGGCACGTTGATGGCGTGCACGCCAAGACCCTTCAGCATGCGTGCACCGGCCAGTTCACGGGATGGATCGATGCCTTTCGGCGGAACAATCTCGACCATGGTGACGAACTCGCCGCGTGCAATCAACGCGCCTACGGCTGAACGCTGCTCAAGGGAGGGTGGCTGAATGTCGCTGGACGCAACGGCAGCGCCCGCCTGGGTAAGGCCCTCCGCTTGCGCCTGGATTGCTTTCACGGACGACCGCATGGCCTTGATGTGCTGCGGTGTCGTGCCGCAGCAGCCGCCGATGATCGTTGCGCCCAGTCGCATGGCCTTGCGCGCAAAACTCGCCAGGTACTCCGGCGAAGTCATGTAGATGCTGCGGCCATCCACGCAGTTCGGCATGCCTGCGTTCGGCATGGCAGCCAGTGGCAGCTTCGTCACCCGCCGCATACGCTCGATAGTGGCGAGCACCAGCGTCGGTCCGTCGCTGCAGTTGCACCCGATGGCACGCGCCCCCGCAGCCTCGAGCAGCCGTACCGCGTCCTCAGGCGTTGTGCCATCGCTGACATTTCCACTGTCCGTAACTGTAATCATTGCGATCACCGCCAGTTGTGGAGCTACGCCTCGCGCTGCCTGCAACGCTGCCTGCGCTTCTGCAGTTGAGGTCACCGTCTCCACAATGAACAGGTCCACACCGGCTGCCGCCAGTGCTCGCGCCTGTTCCGTGTAAGCCTGCAGCATTGCACCGGCGTCACGCTCGCCCTCTTTCAATCCGAGCGAGCCCATTGCGCCAGCGACGAACGCAACGTGCGCATGTTTCTCGCGCATGCCGTCGACCGCTGCCCTGGCAAGGCGAACCGCCGCAGTGTTGATCTCTTCGACCCTGCCCTCAAGGCCGAAGCGCTTCAGCCTCACGGCATTGGCACCAAAGGTATTGGTCTCGATCAGCTCCGCGCCCGCCAGCAGGTACTCCTCGTGTAACTCGCGAACCATCTGCGGTTCAGAGAGATTCAGCTCGTCGAAGCAACGATTGATGAAGACGCCCCGCGCGTAGAACATCGTCCCCATCGCGCCGTCACAAAGGATGGGCGCCGCGAAAAAAATGCGATCAGCGGGTGCTGCGATCGAACTGGGGCTGGTGGCGTGTGGCATGAGGTATGTCCCCTCTATCGTACTTGCTTCCCCGCCTTGCGCATCTTCCAACAGCCCGCTTTGGTATACTTCGGCAGGTCACGGACTGCGACATTTCCGCGCCATTGTTGAGGTTTATGTTGAAAAGTGTTTCCGTTGCGCGGTCGGCGACTGCCCTTCTGCTTGCCACCGCCGTACTTCTGCTGACAGGTTGTGGCAACCGTCCGTACAAGACCACCGAAAACCAGTTTGCCGGCCGTCCCGTGCCGCCTTCCAAGCTGACGCAGCGCGTCATGGTTGCCGTGGCGCAGACCGGGGCCGCGAATGGTCAGCTTGAGATCCTGGATGCAAAACGCGACATTCGATCCAACGTCTACCAGGCGAACAGCACCTTCACCATCAGCGGCTTTGCCGCTAATGCAATGCAGGTCATCAGCTACCCTGAGCAGTTACGAGGCTTTGTCTACAGCACCGATGGATCGGTCCAGACCATCAACTACTCGACGGAAGCCTCGCTCGGCACAACTTCAGGCGCGAATGGCGTTGCCTCTTCTTTTTTCGTGCCGCAGGATACACAGGCTGTTTACACCGCCGTGGAGCGCACGGGGAACTTCGTTATCGCGGCACCCGCGGCCGGTTCGGCGACCAGTACCTCTCTGGGTGCTACCTACAATTTCGCGGTACCCAGCGTGTACAAGGTGGTTGCGAACCCGGCACACACCGTTGTGCTGCTGATGCTGCGCAACTCGAACATGGTGTACCGGCTGCTGCTTCTGAACAGCGACCAGGCGCCTCCGCCGAACTCGCTCACCTGCCAGCCGTTGAACAAGCCGGTCTACTGCATTCTGCCAGTCGGTTCGACACAGACCGATGGCCGTGTACGTGAGCCCGCCTTTCACCGCCCGGTGGATGCGTACTTTTCGCCGGACGGATCGCAGGTGTACTTTTTGAGCTGCGGCCGTGAATGCGGTGGAACTGCCGCCAACGGCGACGACACTCCCGGCCTGAACTTTGCCAATCTGAACACCTTGCGGATCGATTACTACCCGCCGAGCGCAAACTATGTTTCACCTGTGGTCAGCACAACAGCTGTACCGGGCGGTGCCACGACAGCCATTTCGGACGGCACCACCGTCTATGTGGCCGGTCAGTCACTGCAGGCAAGCAACTTGTACAGCGGAAACTTATCCCTGATTCCGTTGGCTACCAAGACGGTTTCTGCAACCTTCCCCATCTCGGACGGGATGCATACCAAGCTGCTGTTTGCTGACAACAACACGCTTTGGATTGGCGCAAGTAACTGTGCAAGTGGCGACCGTGCGGCGCGCAACGGCAATCCCAACTGCCTGACCCGCTATGACATTACAGCCAGAAGTGCAGCGATTGTGCCCGCGGTGACCCTGGGGTCGAACCAAACCGTTCCGTATCCGAATGAAAATCTGGACCGCTACTACTACGGCAATCTGACCGGCCTGTGCTGGGTCGAAGGTCTCAACAAGGTCTACACGGCCTACGGCGGACAGGTACACGCCTTCAACACGGCTGACGGTTCTGAGATCAACAACGTGAACATTACCGTTCAGGGCACTGCCAACGACGTATCGTACATCGATGCATCGACAAACGTCGCAAACTGACCTGTTACAGACTCCTCCACAGGTAAAGCAGGCCTCTTGTTCAGGCCTGCCTTACGTCTTTCGGTGTTCAGCACCTGTCAGCTTTTGCCTAAACCAAACGCCAGCCGATGGAAGTAACCCACTCTCATGCAGCGCAAACACGGGCTTGTTGCCTAAGAGTGAAGCACTGACGCCATGCCAGGCAGGATCGTCGAGAGAAACCCCTTCCGGCACAAAGAGCGCGTCAGCACGGTCGAGGTACCGTAGTGCGGACGGTTTGAAGTCAGCAACCGCAGGCTGCAGCACCGCGACGTGAATATCCGGCCGCAGAAACCGCAAAACGCTGTTCGATTCGATCAGGATGTTCCCTGTCGCCGCAATCTCCTTGCGCACCCTTGGCATTGCGTCCTGCAGCCCACCCTGCTGAGTCCGAACCCATAGGACACGTCGCGCACCTGCCGCCAGCATGCGTGACGTGTCCGTGCCGGAGTCGATGCTCCGTTCTTCACTGACGGCGACAGCATGGTCGGCGGTTGCGCAGTCGCACGCCTCGCCATTGGCAGAGCAGACGTTGTGGCCGTACTGCGTAATCTTCATCGCGGTCCAGAGGAGATCCCCTGTCGCCGCCAGTATCTGTGCTGCAAGCGTGGTCTTTCCAATGTTCCGGGTATGGCCACCAACCACCACGATGGCCATGGCTACCGGCCCCTGCTGAGCCGTGCAAGGTCGCGCAGGTACTGCTTCAGTGGTCGCGCAGGACGCCCCCAGAAGACCTGTCCGGGTCCGCGTAGCTTCTTGCCGCTCAGGACGCCTGCACCGCCTCCCAGGATGACCCCTGGGCCCACCAGCGCATGCTCGCCCATGCCGACCTGCCCACCCAGGATCGCCCCGTCTTCCACCACACTGGAACCGCTGATGCCTGTCTGCGCGGCCAAAATGACGTTGCGCCCAATGCGGCAATTATGACCGATATGCACCAGGTTGTCGATCTTGGTTCCTGCCCCGATACGCGTCTCGCCCAACGCTCCCCGGTCGATGGTAGTGTTCGCTCCGATCTCGACGTCATCCTCAATGACCAGCGAACCCTGTTGCGGAAACAGCAGGTAGCTGCCATCTGAGCGGCGGGCATAGCCAAAGCCCAGGGAGCCCAGCACCGCACCCGCTTGCACCCGCACGCGATCGCCCAGCACCACTCCTGCCTCGATCACCACGCGGGCGCCGATGTCACAGCCTGCGCCGACCTGCGCGCCCTCGCCCACCACGGTGCCGTCTCCGACCGAGGTGCCCGGGCCGATGCTGGCCGATGCTGCGATTACTGCGGAAGCGGCAAGCCGGGCTGCCGTGATCGGCCGCAGCCGTTCCGCCACGATCGCAAATGCCAGCCGGGCATCCGTTACCGGGATGAGCCGTGGCTCTCCATTTCCCTCAACAAGGGACGTGTTTGCAAGGATCAAACCTGCGTTCGAGCCCAACGCCTGCTCAAGCGCAGGTCTGGACGTGGCGAAAACTACCGCATCGGCGGTTGCGTCTTCCGGTGCAGACACGCGATGAACAACCGCCGCAAGGGAGTTAGTCTCGCCGCCGGCCCATCTCGCTACCTCTTGCGCGGTTGCCACAAAGACCTCTCCATCTGCGATTATGCGGCAGCCGGCGGCTGCACTGGCTGCCCATCTCTACTGCCGGGAGGTCGGTCGTAGACGTCTGGCTCACCCTTGGGGCGTGTCTTCCAGCGACGATGCAGCCAAAGCCACTGATCGGGGTAGCGCCGGATGTACCCTTCCGTCACTCTGGCAAACAGGGCTGTATTTGCCAGGGCATCGGCATCGGTGTCGGACGTATGCTGCAGCTCCAGTGCTTCGCCGAAATGCAGCACGTAACGGTTTTCATTCTGCTCCCAGAGTAGAAACCCTGGCAGGACAGTTGCCCCGGTCTTTCGCGCCACACGGGCCAGGCCGGACGCTGTACAGGCTTCCAAGCCGAAAAAAGGTACAAACACGCCCTGGGGTGGGGTCATGTTCGTGTCCATCAGAATACCGACCGTCTCTCCCCTGCTCATGGCGTGCAGCAGTCCGCGTGCGAAATCATCCTTGTGCAGGATGCGGTTTCCATGCAGGCATCGAATACTGTTCACCATACTATCGACCATGGCATTGTCCAGGCGCCGGATCACCATACCCATGGGATGGCCCAGCAGCGAATGGACGAAGCTTGAAAGCTCCCATGCACCCAGGTGACCGGTCAGTACCAGGACACCCTTGCCCGCGCGTTCGGCGGCGAGAAAGTTTTCCAGACCCTCGTAGCGCATCAAGCTATTCCGTGCAAATTCTGCAGAGTAGCCGCTCATCTGGCAGAACTCCGCAAGTTGACGGCCCAGGTTGGCAAAGGTGCCACGAAGAATTGTGCTTCGCTCGTCTACCCGCATTCCGGGAAACGCCAGCCGCAAATTCCTGTCACCCACGGATCGCAGCCTTCCGGCCAGACTGTAGCTGATTAAACCCAGGCTTGCCCCAATTCCGCGCGCTAGAACGCGCGGCATGGCACCCATGGCAAGCACAAAGCAGCGAAGAAAAATGTACTGCAAGCGCTGTGAAGCCCTTTTCTGCTGTCCTCTTTTGCCGCGTGAACTCAAGTCCTCAGTCTAAAGCCACGCGGCGGAAACGCAGGCGGACAAAGCTGTTACTTGCGTACGCTGACGAAGTACTTTGCCACGGTGCCGACAAAGGGCTGTGCATCCGGCGGAGTGGGTACGTCACCGGCCAGGATCGTCTTGAAAGGCGTTGCAACGCCGTAGAACGTGCGGGTATCGTCCTGATTCTGTGACAAGACCGTGCCGTCAAGGTCAATGCCCGCAAACAGGCCCTTGGATCGCGAGTAGGTCAAGAACTCCGCACTTAGCGTCCAGTCAGTCCCTGCCTGAGCGTTTCTGCCGACCGGCCCGGCTGAAGCCGCCGCATCCCCGCCGATCTTGAACTTATTCTGCAGCATGTGCTGCAGTCCACCGCGATT
>CAXTFT010000144.1:0-8552 GCA_964243585.1 uncultured Terriglobus sp. | reverse complement strand
CTCCATGACGTACTCCGTCGGCAGACCAGGGTACTCGATGTGCGCCATCTGGTGGCCGCCGGTATCGTTCATGATCTCGTTAGTGATAAAGCCGTTCTTCTCGGCAAAATCGTAGAACTCGGTGCCGGGGTAAGCATGTGCCACGGACACCTGGATGGTCTCGCAATCCAGCGTCTTGGCGAAGTCAATGGTGTTGCGGATGGACTCTTTAGTCTCACCAGGCAGGCCAAGGATGAAATCAGCGTGGATGACCAGGCCGAGGTCGTGGCAATCCTTCACGAATTCGCGCGCGCGTTCTACGGTGGCGCCCTTCTTGATGTTCTTGAGGATCTGCGGATCGCCTGACTCAAAGCCGACGATCAAGAGGCGGCAGCCTGCTTCCTTCATGGCCTTCAACGTCTCACGGTGAGTCGTAGTGCGGCTGGTGCAGGACCAGGTGATGCCCAGAGGCTTCAACTTGGCGCACAGTTCGATTGTGCGATCCTTCTGGATGTTGAACGTGTCGTCGTCAAAGAAGAACTCCTTTACTTCCGGGAAGTTCTCCTTAGCCCACTTCAACTCTGCTGCAACATCATCCGTCGATCGCTTTCGCCAGGCGTGCCCGCTTAAGGTCTGAGGCCACAGGCAGAAGGTGCACTGCGCCGGGCAGCCACGCGTGCTGTACAACGAAATGTAGGGGTGCAGTAGGAACGGCACGTTGTAGCGCGTCACGTCCATGTCGCGCTTGTAGATCTTGGTTGCCCATGGCATGGCATCCAGGTTTTCAACCTGGGGACGATCCAGGTTATGCAGAATCGTGCCATTTTCGCCGCGGTAGCTGATGCCGAGGATGTCCGCGAGTGACTTACCCTCCGCAAATTCCACCACGGAGAAATCAAACTCGCGGCGGCAGACAAAGTCGATGGCGCTGCACTCGTTCAGTGCGCGTTCCGGATCAGTGGTGACTGGCGGCCCGACGAAAGCAATCTTAAGAGACGGGTTTGCGACCTTCATCGCCTGCGCCATGCCGTGATCACCCGCCCAGCCCACGGTTGACGTAAACAACACCAGGAACTCGTAGCCTTTTGCGATCTCGATGGTTTCTTCCGCGCTGACGTGGTGCGGCGGGGCATCCAGCAGGCGCGAACCCTCGAGCATGCCCGCTGGATAAGCCAGCCACACGGGGTACCAGTAGGACTCGATTTCGCGGGTTGCGGGCCAACGGCTGCTGGCGCCGCCATCGAAGTTTTCGAAGGAGGGCGGGTTCAGAAACAGGGTTTTCAATGGCATAGACAAGATAAAGTTTACCACTCCGTAACTACATCCCGAGCCTAATTACACCCGGTGCCAGATCGTTCAGACACCGTTACGGCCGCGTCGTGCCTGGCACGGCTACACTTCCGGCAGGTGCGGCACCATTTGCAGGGGATGGCGTGTTGATGGAAGGCTGAGCCACGATGGTAGCCGGAGTCGGAGTAACTGTGTTCGAGGAGCCAAGCACCCACACGCTCAGGCCATCTGTCTGCCGCAGCAGGTTCACCTGAGTCTGTCTCAACTGCAACTCAACCGTCAGCAGATCAAGGTAGCGCTGCCGTTCCTGCAGTTGGGCATTCAGCAGATCTTTCGGTGTGGTCTGTGGGCCGGAGAGATTTGCGGCAACAGCCTGCAGCTGGACCTGCAGCGTTTCCAGCTGATCGCGTGCGATCTCCTGTTCGTCACGGGCCAGGTCTGAGCGAAGCTGTAACTCCAGCGTGGAGTTCTGCAGACGCGCCCGGGCTTCGCGAAAGACACCGCGCTGCTGCTCTGCTTCTGCGAAAGCACGCACGGCATCTGCCATGGATTGACGCGCTTTCGAACGGTGCGCCAGATCAAGCAGCGGCAGGGTAACCTGCAGGCCGAAACCGATTGCATTCTGGCTGTTGGGATGGTCAGGAGTGCCGGCATAACGCGGGTAGTAAGCACCGTAGGAAGACAGTTCCGTGGCTACCCGGCTGTAACCGGCAGACAACGCAACCTGGGGCCTGAAAAGGTAACGATGGTCGCCAAAAGCAGCGTACTGCTTGGCTTTTGCATTCGAAAAGGCAGCGGCTATGCCTTCGCTGTCCTGCTCCGGACCGCTCTCCGTCGCATCCTGACGAGGCGTTTTCAGGGCGGGAACAGAGGCGGCATCCGTGACGATACCGCCCTCGGGCAGGCCGGTCAGCAGTGCAAGATGTTTCGTGTTGCCCGCGATCTCATCCTGCAGTTGCAGTCGCTGCAGACGCAACTGGGTCGCGGTCCTTCTTGCCTTTGGAAACTCTACCCTGGCATCAACCCCGGCCGTAATACGATCGGCAGTTACGGTAACCAGGCGATCTGCAAACGCAGTGGCTTCCCTGAGCGTCTGCTGCCGCTGTCGCGCATTGTCCAACGCAACATAGGTGTTGGTCGTGTCTTCAACGACTTCAATCTGCTGGTTGCGCAGCAGGTGTTCCGCAGCTTCAATGGATTGCTGCGCTGAACGAATGTAGTCCCGTTGCGAAAAGGAGAACACCAGGCTTTGCGCGGTGACGCTGAAGACGACCGGCACGGAGAGCGGCGCACCAGTCGACTGACCATAACCGCCGGTTGTTGCCAACACTGGCACGTAAGCGTCTTTTACCTCGCCGTGCACTGCACGTGCCTTTGCAAGATCAGCCTGTGCCATGCGGACCTTGGGGCTGTTTTTCAAGGCAAGAGTGACCGCGCTTTGTAACGAAATCTGCGCAGGCGCGACCCCGCCCATCGCGCAGATAAGGACTGGAACAACACGAAGTATCTTGTGCGCCAGCTTCGTCACGGCGCAAGCCCCTGTCGTGCGGCGTCATAGTCATGGGCAAGCGAGAGTGCAGCCTTGAACTCTGCCTGTGCGCCTGCCACATCGCCGCTTGCCTGAAGGCTGCGGGCCAGCAGCACATGCGCTTTGGCGTAAGCCGCCACATTGGGCTGCGGCGCCTTTAGATAGTTGCGCAACCCACTTTGTGCCACGGAGACTTCACGTTTTAGCTCAAGCAGTATGCTTGCGGCATCCAGTGTGTCAGGCCCGTGATGACTATCATGTTCGACAGCCAGTCGCGCCTGAGCCGCCGACTGTTCCCACTGTTTTCTGCCCCGGTAAAAATTTGCCAGATCGACGTATGCTTCGGCACTGCGTGAGACGGCCAGTTCCGCCTGGTACTCCTGCTCGGCAATCGCGTCGTTTTTGCCTTTCGCTGCCAGCATTCCGGCAAGCCGATGTGCACGCGCCGGCGACAAAGCCTGAAGTCGAGGCAGCAGCGCGCGCGCTTTATCGGTTCCACCACCCACAACTCCCGGAGCCTCCACGTAAAACTGCCCCAGGTCACTGAGTGCTTCGACACTGTTGCCATCCAATTGCACAGCGCGTTCAAAGTTGCCGCGTATCTTGCCAACCATGCGCATGCCGGCGATAGCTCCACTACGACTCGCCTTTTCACCATATGCACGTGCAAGCTCAAGAGCGTAGGTGCTGCTTGCCGGTGCGTTCTCTGCAGCCGCTTCGCAGGCCGTTACAGCTGCGTCACGCAGCTCAATCGATGCATAAAGGCTGCAGAGCAACGAACCGGCTTCAGCGGTCTTGGGTGCACCCGCCAGTGCCGCAATGGCGGCGTCCACCTTACCGACTCGTGCCGCTGCCTGTGCCACGCCGAGTTCCTGCGCAGTGGCAGCACAGCAGACCATCAGCACGGCAGATGCCGCCAGACTTTTGGCACCAGCCGTCACTGCGACACAACTTTCACGCGGAGACCGTCGGAAAGATCGACGCTGCTGCTGAGAGGATTGAGCGCTACAAGATCGCCTGGCTGCAGGCCCGATGCAATCTGCACAGACATCAGGTTCACCGCACCCACCTCAACCGGCCGCTTGACCAACATGCTTCGCTGGACCACGTACACGAAGTTGTCCATGCCCTGCGTGTGCAGGGCTTCGCGTGGCAGGCTAAGCACGTGGTAAATCTGCTGTGTCGAGACGCTAACATTCACGTTGGTATTGGGCAAAAGGTCACCCGCGGCATCGTCAACGGCAATCAACGACTCACCAACGTTTCGCGTTCCATACGTAATCACTGTGGTCGGCGTACGGATTACATGACCATGCCAGACCTGCAGAGGCTTTGCCTCCCATTTAATAAGGACGGATGCTCCGACCTTCAACTTTCCAATCTCCGGCTCGTCGAAATAAGCCCGAATTTGTACTTTCGACAGATCTGCCAGTTGCACCAGTTCTTCCCCGGCCGAAACAAATTCATACTGCTTTACCGGCAGGGAGTAGACTGCCCCACTGAAAGGTGCACGCACGACCAAATTCGAGAGGTTCTGCTCCGCTGCCGCCAGGGTCGCTGCGCTATCTGAAATCTGAGCCTGCACGCGTTGTCTGTCCGTCGTGGCATAACGCGCCGTGGAGCGCTGCTGCACAGACTGCAGCGTCGACTGAGCTGAGAGCAGCCGTTGCTGGGCGGCGGCTACTTCGCTGGAAGACGCTGCACCTTTTGCCTGCAGCGCCTCTAAGGCATGGAGATCATTTTCAGACTGCGTAACCTGCAGCCTGTCACGGCTCAGATCGCCGCTGATACTGATGCGCTCGTCCGAGCTGCCGCCCTGGCGGATATCAAATTGCGCGGCCTGCGCCTGTGCAATGGCTGATCGTGCAGTCTGGACCCTTGCGTCGGCTGCGGCCTCATCCATGCGGAGCAGCAATGTGCCCGCGGCTACCTGCTCGCCGCTATGGACGTACACAGCCTTTACCGTACCCGGTTCGGTAGCATGCGCCTGGAAGTTCTGCATGGGTTCTACCTTGCCATTGGTGGCGGTGGAACTCAGCAGATCACCATAGGCAACCTTGGCAACGCGAACTTCTACATCAGAACGAGTCGCATACCGGATGCCGAGCACAATCAGTACCACCACGGCCAACACTGCAACGACCTGGATAGCTAGTTTTTTTCCCTTGCCTGCTGCTTCACTCATGTCCGATTCGTCATTATATGAGACTCGGGGGCAGGAGCACGGGCTGCAAATACTTTGCTTACAAGTCTTGAACCGTTGCTGACACTCTCAGGTCACACAGTTCTATCTCAGCCCCGCCAAACTGCGGATGCCGATTTTCCCTGACGCGGAAGACCACGTCGACGACCGACCCCCTGCCCACATGGAGCGCACGCAGACGTTCGGGCCAGGACACCGCCCTGCTCCAGCAAAGGCAAGCCGATCCCGCGCCCCCGGTCGACTGCAGGCGGAGTTTCAGGTGCTTGTCCTTTAGTAGAAAAGGTTCTTCCACGATTGTCACGGCGCGGGCCAGGAACAGAGGCTCGCGGTTACCCTGGCCGAATGGCTCCAGCAGGCGCAGGATGCGCAACAGATCGGCGGAAAGGTTCTCCAGCGGCAGTTCGGCATCCACCTCTAAGCGCTGCTGCAACATGGCTGCGGGCAGCCTGGGTGCCGCATAAGCTGCCAGACGAGTGCGCAAGAGGGGGACGCTGCCGGAAGGCATGGAAAATCCCACAGCGTGCGCATGACCGCCAAACCGGTCGAAAACAGCGGATTCCGCATGCCCGTGGGCTGCGGTAAGGGCATCCAGCAGGTGAAAGCCAGCGATGGATCTTCCCGACCCGTGTGCCTGCCCGTTCTCGTGCGCAATCACCAGGGCCGGCCGGCCCATGCGCTCCACAACGCGCGAAGCCAGAATGCCAATGACGCCGCGATGCCAACCCTCGCCATCCAGCACGATGCATCCGGCTGCGTCCAGCGCTGGCTGATCCTCGCCCAGCGCCGCCATCTGCTCTTCAAGCGCGGACAGAACGCTTGCCTCGACGGCGCGGCGATCTTCATTCAAACGGTGCAGCTTGTCGGCCAGCGCGCGTCCTTCCGCTGCTTCGCGTGTCAGCAGCATGCGGACTACATCGCTCGCAACGTCCATGCGGCCCGCCGCGTTGATGCGAGGTGCGATGCGAAATGCAATTGCTGTCGCGCTGGGTCCGTTTTCGGCGTCGGTTGCCACGCCCGCAAGCTCCATCAGGGCACGCAGACCGTGCTGGCGAGGATCGCGAAGAGCCCGCAGCCCCAGCGCCACAATGACGCGGTTCTCGCCTGTGAGTGGAACGGCATCGGCCACGGTAGCGATTGCAACCAGCTTCAAGAGGGAAGGCAGCAGTTTTTCATGCAGCGCTGCCGGCTGCACGGGCCGGTACGCGGAGGGTGCAACTGGAGGAACAGCCGCGGCCTGCAGCAGGGCATGTGCAAGCTTGAAGGCCACCGCCGCCCCGCAAAGGTCCTTGTAGGGGTAGTCACAAAACGGCTGATTCGGATTGATGACAGCCAAGGCATCCGGAACACCGGCGACACCGTCGGGCAGGTGGTGGTCAGTTACGATCAGGTCGAGCCAAAGCGCCTTGCATTCGGTCGCAGCCGCAAAAGCGCGTATGCCGGTGTCGACGCTGACTACAAGTCGCACACCCTGCTTCGCCGCCTGTCCCAGCACCGATGTCTGCATGCCGTATCCCTCGCGAATACGATGCGGGATGTGGTAACGAACCAGTGATTGCAAGCCCTCCGGCGTAACGCGGTCAATTGCGGTCTTGAGCAGAACAGTAGCCGTGGTGCCGTCCACGTCGTAATCGCCGTAGATCAGGATCGGCTCGCGGCGTTCTACTGCCAGCAGCACACGTGACACAGCTTCCCGCATACCCAGCAGCAGGCCTGGGTCGTGCAGCCGATCCATCGTCGGAACAAGAAAGTGCCGAGCATCAGCCGGGGTCTCAATGCCTCGCGATACAAGTATCCTTGCGAACCACAACGGCTGTTCCAGCGCCGCGGCAAGGCCGTGCACCTCGACCGACTCCGGCTCCGGCAGAATCCACCGTGTATTTGCCGCGGTGATCGACGGTGCGGCTGCTGCAGGCATGGAGCTACTCGTCGTCCGACTCGTCCAGGACGATGCTGCCCAGTTCAGTCACAGCTTCCATCCACTGCTGGTAGCGGTCGTACCACTCCGTCGCCGTCTCGTACAGGAACATGACGCCTCCATGGGCGAACCCAAGCTGCAGGTATCCGGTCTTGCCGACAAACTTCAGCAGGTACTGCGCGTCGTCCAGCTCCTGACCGGCTTCGTCAGGGAAGCGGTGAACGCGGGTGCGCTCGATGAGGGTTTCAATGTCGGCCTTTTCGAGCACAACTTCACTCATGGTGACAAATGGGACGTTCGTCGCCTTGGCGTGTTCGACGAAGTCTTTCCAACCGTCGGCGTTTTCTTCCTCGAACATAACGGACGGAACATCTTCCGGCACAAAGGCGCTCAGGCGGCGCAAGCCATTGCCCGCGATAAACGCGACCATATCGTCTTTTAAGCCAAGCAGATCGTCAGCATGCATCCTGTGATTGTCTCATCCCGGCTGCGGCGCGTGCTTGTTAGCATGGAGTGTATGGCTCTCCCTGAACGGCAGATTCTGGTCTGCATCAATGAACGCGATCCAAGCGCAGCGCGGCCCTCCTGCCGGAACGAAGGATCGAAGAAACTGAAGGACGAACTGAAAGACGCAGTCAAGGCTGCCGGGCTGAAGGGCCGCGTGCGCGTGCTTGAGGTCAGCTGCATGGACCAGTGCGAGCATGCTGCGGTCTGCGCGGTGTACCCGGACAATGTCTGGTACAGCTTTACCAAGACGCGTGATGTCAGCGAAATTGTGGATGGGCACCTGCTGGGTGGCAAGCCGGTGGAGCGCCTGCTGTGGCAAAACCCACTCAATCAGGCCAAGGCCGAGCGCATCGCAGCCAAGCGCGATTGAAGGCAGAAGCCTGCAAACCGCATGCTATTCTCCTTCAGGTCATGCTTTTTTCGAAAGATTACGTTGGCTATCTGTCACGGCAGGTAGTGCGCAGGCTGGTGGAAGCGAAAGTCATTCGCACCGACAAGCCTGCCATTCTTGTGGAGCGCATCAACGCCGGACTTGTGGAAGAGTTGTCGTTGGAAGATCGCATCAACGATGAAGTGCGCGTAATCCTTGAGGCTTTTCAGGATGAAATGCTGCGCACCGGCGCAAGTTATCCGGAGATGTTCAAAAAGATCAAGAACGAGCTCACCCGCAAGTACAAGGCGGTGCTGTAATGCGCATCTCCCGCGACAAGGTGAACAAGCTGGCGCACGTCGTCGCCGATACCCTGGCCGACACCGCCGAGGCAGAGTTCCAGGAAGACCGCAACACCATCCGCCAGGAGGCACGCAGAATCCTGGAAATGCTGCTCACGGAAGAGACCAAGATCGACGCAGCCGCCCGGCTCAAGATCTCGTCGCAGCAGCGCATCATCCTGGAAGGCACGCAGGAGTGGGATATCCTGTACCGCAAGTACTACAACGACGAAGTCAAGCGCCTGGGCATTTAGCAACTGCTGAAAGCGCACTCGATCTGTGCCAGGGTTTGTTCCCAGTCCCGTCTGCGTTATACTTTGAAAGTCGCAGAGCAGTAGCCCACCCGCCGGATCTCGGCAACCCGTGGCGTTATGGTGTAACTGGTTAACACGTCGCCCTCTCAAGGCGAAGAGTCCGGG
>CAXTFT010000143.1:0-8607 GCA_964243585.1 uncultured Terriglobus sp. | reverse complement strand
AGAGGTCTATACCTTCACGCCCAAGGGCAAGGTCGTCGTTCTGCCCAAGGACGCCAGTCCCGTCGACTTCGCCTACACCATTCACACGGAGGTGGGCCACACCACCACCGGTGCCAGGGTCAACGGCCGCATCGTTCCGCTGCGCCACCGCCTGCGCAACGGCGACATCGTCGAAATCACCACGCAGACCGGCCACACGCCTTCTCGCGACTGGCTTACCTTTACCAAGTCAAGCCGCGCCCGCAACAAGATCAAGCACTGGCTCAACGAGCACCAGCGCGAACGCGCCATGGAGATTGGCCGCAAGCTGCTCGAACGTGAGGCTCGTAAGTTCAAGGTAAGTCTGGCTAAGTTCGGCGATGCGGATTATGACCGCGTCGCAAACATCTATGGACTCGGGAATCAGGCTGACTTACTAAGCAGCATAGGTTTCGGTAAGTACTCCGCGCGGCAGGCCTTGAATAAGCTGGCACCCGGCAGCACCAGCGCCGCCAATGCCGCCGACGCAGCCGAGGCACAGCAGGCGGCGGCGAATCCAACGCCGCCGGGCAGCCTAGCCAACGTCCCTGCAAGCGAACTCAGCAAGATGTCCGACGCGGTCAAACGCGTCTACTTCGGCAAGGGTTCCGACTCGCTGCAGGTGGAAGGTCAGGGCGACCTGCTCGTCTATCGCGCACGATGTTGCAACCCCATTCGCGGCGAAGAAATCGTGGGCTACGTCACCCGCGGCAAGGGCGTCGCCGTCCACGCGCGCAGCTGCCCCAACGTGCAGAACCTTCTGTATGAGAGCGACCGCCGCATCACCGTGGAGTGGGCCCCGCTACCCGAAGACCTGCGCAAGATGGGCCTCGGCCCGGACGGCAAACCCATCACCGGCCCCGATGGCAAGCCGCTCGTAGGTCCTGATGGCAAGCCCCTGCTGGGCGCAGACGGCAAACCGGTGGGCGGCAGCACGGGCAGCGCGCCCAAACCAACCCGCTACCCCGTCCGCCTGATCGTGCTGTGCGACGACCGCAGCGGCATGCTCAAAGAACTCACCGCCATCATCTCCGACGACGACACCAACATCCGCTCGGTAGACAGCCGCGCCAACGACGACGGCACCACCGCCACCGTAGACTTCGTCGTAGAAACCCTCGACCTGCGCCACCTGAACAAACTCACCGTAAACATGAGCCGCGTCCCAGGCGTAAGAGAAGTCCAGAGAGTGAGCAAGATCTGATGTTGGGCGACTTGACAAGGGACATTGCTCGGCTCTCTCCTGAACATTTTGAACACTTTGTCTTTCACTTACTGCAGGCGAAGTATCCAACCGCAGGGATAAGAAAAGTTGACGGTTCCGGTGGCGATCAGGGGGTTGATACTTTTGCTGGCAAGCTTAGTAGTGGCCCTGCTATTTGGCAAGCCAAAGCCTTTGCCGGTCGTCTCGGCTCGTCTCAGAAGAAGAATGTTCGCGAGTCTCTTGAAACAGCACTTGTTCACAAACCGCAGAAGTGGACACTCTGCGTTCCTTTCGATTTGCGTACAACAGAACACTTATGGTTTGAGCGAAACATCGCGGCGAGGTTTGCGGATCAAGTGACGTGTGATCTCATGCAAGGCTCTGACTTTGCCGCAGCACTTATCGCGTTCCCAGAAATGCGTGATGTTTTTTTCCCGAACACCATTCTAAGCAACGCTATCAGCCTTCGGCAGTCTGCGTTGAGTGTTACTGGCCTTTCGCCGTCGCACAAGCGGGGCCTTGCGGTTGCTCACATGCTTGAATCCTTAGCGGAGTACCAAAAGTTAGACCCACGGCTTGTTCCAAGCGCTACCATTTCAACGCAGCTTGATGCGCATACGACCTCCAAGACTCCTGCCATCTTTGGCATTAAAGACGGGAATGTAGCAATAAGTTTTGCTCCACGCAACCAAGCAGACTATGACCTTGATCCAATTACGATGCATTTGGAGTTCAAGTCTGATGTAGCTGAACGGATGCAATCTGTTTACGATTACGGGTATTCAACCAGTCTCCCACTCGGTTCCTTAATCAGTCTTAACTCATCTTCTGCACTGGTTCGCCATCTGTTTGATGGTGCTGATCTGAGCGCTATGCAGATAGAGATAGGTCCGCGTCTTACGTCGAAGAAACTCATCTTGCTCAACATAGAAGCTATAAGCGGTGAGCAGAGGAAAGTACTGTCGGCGCTCCCATTTCGGGTATCGCGCGCGGGAACCAAAGAAATAGAACTCACCTCGGATGAGTCCGTTCTTAAAGTCAAAGTCGTGTTTCCTTTAGATGGCCGGATAGAAAGTCAAATTACGTTCTCTTTAAGCTTTGCCGGTGCGCTTGTCGCGGTGATCACTAAGACTCTTGATTTTGTAGACGCAATGAAGGCTTCAGATTCGTTATCAATTCGCTGGGCGGATACGGATTTCATGCTACTAGCCGATGGCGAGATTCCTTCGACGACGGCTTTGCAGGTGAGTCCTGCAGGCCGCCAACTGATCGCTGATCTCGAACTCATTGCAAGAGCCTTTGGAGCCGCTATACGGCTACCTGAGGAGATTTCAAGAGCTGACCGAAAGAACATCAGAACACTGCGACAGATCGCGACTGGCGAACCGTTCGAAGCCGAATTTCTCACAGCGAATGTAGTTAAGCAAAAGGAGTTCGAGGCCAATCAAAAGCTGTTCCTGACAGGTGAGACGTTCGCGGTAAAGGTGACACACTTTTCCGGCTTGGAGGATGTGGAGCTTTTCGGGGTTGCAATTACAACAGGGCCAGTCACCCTTATCGGTGAAAAAGTGCGACTTTTGGACTTACAGGCAGCACAGCAGTCTTACGACTCCGCTAGTGATGGCGAGTTAGTGCGATTCCGTGCAGAATGTCTTTTACCGCTGCGTTTTGAGAGAACTGCCTAACATCTTCTTCTTTTCCTATTCAGAAGAAATTAGGCAGTGTGACAGTGGAACAGAAGCCTTCGGAATGGCAGGGCTTGAGTCCCTGCCATTCAAACCAGTCAAAAGAGCGGCTTTAGCCGCTGAGGGATTTCCTCTCACGCAGCACGCGGCTGGCGGAGGACCATGGAAATCCTCAGCAGCGGAACACAGCCCAGCCGCCGCCGGGTTCTGCTCGATGTAAGTCTTGTGGTGCAGGAAGTCTTCATGGTCGCGGCAGCGGTGGTCGGCATAGCCGGTCTGCCACGCTAAGTGCTTAGCCGCGCGACAACTGGTCGATGCGGCCATCCAGCTTGCCGGTGACGGTGAAGAACTGCTTCTGGTCACCCTGAATCAGCGTAAGCCTGCGGTTCACTTCGTCGAACTGGCGATCCGTGCTCCGCTTAGCCTCGTCAAACCGGTGGCTCACGTCGCGCTTCACTTCATCAAACTGACGGTTCACATCGGCGCGGAGGTCGGTTGAGCGCTGGTTCTGGTTGATCCAGGCCAGGATGACCAGAACGAAGGAGCCAATGGCCGTGCTGAGCAGGGAGATGAATTGCACATTGGTCATGGTGACGCCTCCGTGCGTCGATGGTAACAGGACGATCGGGCGAGACGGATGAGGGTTTCGGAGCGCGTTCCGGGGCTTTGTCGCGCAAATGTCCTTTGGAAGCGTAATCGGCACGCAAAAAGAGCGTTTTAGGCTCGATTTGCTGCACAACTGTTTGTGCAAAAGCCACACTGTTTGCGTGCGCAAACCCGTTCAGAACCGCTGCAAAAACGTGTCATTTGCGTGCAGAAAGCGCGTCTACTCGACTGGTTCGGACTCGGCAAGGGTGCGGTTGGCGGCGAGCAGCGACCCGGCGTCGAGGGTGTCGACGTTGCGCAGGGTGGGGAAGAAAACGCTCCACAGGCCGGTGACCATCAGGGACCCGATTCCGCCGTAGATCACCGCCCGTACGGCGCCGAACCAGTGGGCGGTCAGGCCCGATTCGAACTCGCCGAACTCGTTCGATGCGCCCAGAAAAAGCCAGTTGATAGCCGAAACGCGGCCACGCATCTCGGGTGGTGTGCCCAGTTGCAGGATGGTCTGCCGGATGATGACGGACACATTATCGCTCGCTCCGATAAAGAAAAGCGCTAACAAGCTGAGCGGCAAAGACTTAGACAATCCAAAAGAAATCGTCGCAAGGCTGAAGATGCCGACAGAAACCAGCATGATCTTGCCGGCATGATGCTGGATGGGTTTGCGCGCCATGAGCAGCGACATGGTCAGCGCGCCCATCGCAGGGGCCGACCGCAGAATGCCCAATCCACGCGGCCCGGCGTGCAGAATCTCCTGCGCGAAGATGGGCATCAGCGACACCGCGCCGCCCAGCAGCACGGCAAACATATCCAGCGAGATGGAGCCCAGCAGCAACTTGGCCTGGCCCACGTAGCGCCCGCCAGCCAGCATGGTGCCGATGCTGAACCCCTTTCGTTTTTCGTTAGCTTCCTGGCGCGGACGCAGTGTGCTGACCAGCATCACGAACGTCATCATGGTGATCAGCGTCACGGTGTAGACCAGCGGTGCGCCGGACCATCGTTTCCAGCCATCGGGCAGCGTAATAGCGAATAGCAGGCCGCCAAGCGCCGGGCCCATGATGTTGGCTGTCTGGAAGATAGCGGAACCCCACGTCATGGCGTTGACGAACGCGCCCTCAGGAACCAGCTGCGGCTGAATGGCCGAACTTGCGGGGCCGGAGAAGGCGCGTCCGCTACCAATGGCGAACAAAATCGCGTACACCCAAACGACATGCCGCGTGCCGTGGATGGATAGATACAGCAGCAGCGCCGTGCACAAGGCCTGCACGATGTAGCAGCCGACAATGATGTTTTTGCGGTCGTACCGGTCAGCGGCATGGCCTGCGGGCAGCACGAAAAAGATGCCCGGCAGAAAGAGGGCAAGCCCGGTGTAGCCCAGATACAGTGCGGAGTGGGTGATCTGGTAAATCTGCCAGGCGACGGCAAGTGATTGCGCCTCGGCACCAAGAATGACGCAGAGGCGCGCAACCTGGTAGCGGCGGAAGTTGCGCGAGGAGAACGCCGCACCCTTTGTGCCTTCAGAGTCGAGCGGACGTCTTCGGACCAAGGTCTCGCTGGCCTGTTCGGGCTTTGCCATGGATGCTTCTATGGTGACACACGTCCCGGAAGGCTACTGACGGGTACATGTCTGCGAACAGATTATTGACCCAGGTAGGTATCGTACTGGGACTCAAGCACCCCGGTGTAGCGTGCCAGCTGCAGCTTCGAGGTGTTGAACTGGTAAAGCGACGATACAAGCTGCGCCTGCGCATTTGCCAGAGTGGCCTGTGCGCGTACTACCGGCAGATTGTCATCGATGCCGGCTCGGAAGCGCAGGCGAGTTTCGTCCAGCGCCTCTGAGGCAAGATCTACGTTACTGGTAGCGTCATGCACCAACTCATCCGCTGTTCTTACGTCCAGCATGGCAGACTGTATCTGCTGCTCGACATCGGCGTGTAGACTGCCTAACTGTGATCGCAGCGACGCCAGTTGCGCATCGGCGACTTCGCGGTCGCCCCGAATCTGGGCTTCCTGGAAGATGGGGAAGTCGACTCCACCCTGCGCAGTGAACACACCATGGTAAAGGCCGCGCGTCTGGCCCAGCACACCATAGAAGCCCCCGATTTTCACAACCGGCAAGCGCTCGTAGGTCACAGCGCGACGCTGGAGTGCGGCAGATTGCAGCTGCGCCTCTAAAGAAAGCAGATCTTTGCGCCGCTTGTAGGCAACCTGCTTGGCCGCTTCAAGCGGCAGGGATTCCAGTTCATGGTAGGGCACGGCATCCACCAGTTGCAGCGGCTGATCCGCAGCAAGGCCCATCAGCCGATTCAACTGGATCTTGTCTTTTTCAAACTGGCCGGTGTCCGCAATGAGCTGCTGCTCGCGGTTTTGGCGCTCCACACGCGCCCGAATCAGGTCAAGATTGGTGCCGACTCCGGCGTTTTTCTTTTCCAGCGATTGGCGCTCCAGTTCGAGATCGCTGGTCAGTTGCGATTGAGCATTGGCGACAGAAGCGGTGTCAGACAGTACGCGCAGGTATTGGCTGGCAACGTTCTCCACAATCTGTGCGCGGTCACCCAGTGCATTGTAGGTCGCAACCTTTGCCGTCACCTTGGAGGCTCGGTAAACCTCATAGGCAGGCAGATTGAACAACTGCTGATCCAGGTTGATACGTGCACTGGTCGTATCAACCTTGACAATAGTGTTCAACGTGACACCAGACGGCAACAACGGGCCGATCGTTGCCGGATTAAATCCCATGGCAGCAAGGTTGATCTGCTGAGTATTTGTCTGGGCAGATGCTGTTAACGAAGGGATCAGCGCATTGAGTGCAGTCAACTGCAAACCGCGGATCTGGCGCTGGTTCTGCTCGTCCACTGAGATACTCAGATTGAATTTCAGGCCAAGGCGTACCGCGTCATCCAGCGATAGCTGCAGCGGTTGAGTCGTTGACACCGGTGTGTACACACCATGACCGATGTCACGCGGTTTGACCGCACTGAGCGGCCCCGCAACAAGCGCGGAAGGTGCTTGCGGAGTGGGTGAATCTGGCAGACTCATCGCGTCCGCAACGCGCGGCTGCTTTGGCGAAACCGGTGCCGTGGTAATGGCCGGCGTGGGCGGAGGTACCACAGGTAACGCCTGCTGACCGTGCAATACCGCCGGCACCAGCATCCACACACATGCGGTCCCTGCCTGAACTGTCTTCAAATGTCGACGATCAAAACGCAAATCTATGTCTGCCCTTAGGTTTTGTAATCAGCCATTCGATTCCTGCAATAGCGGGGTGGTTGCGGAAACTTTCCTCTTGTTCGCGAAACCTTGCTGCAGGATTGCTTTCCAAAGCAGCTGCATAGTTCCGCCAGACCGCCTGCCACGCTGTGACGAACAGCTTGCAGACGCGTCATAGAATGGATAAGCGTTCTGGTCCGCAGAGACCGCCTACGCACGGAGACATCCCATGCTGAAACGCAGCACCCTGTTTACCATCGCAGCCGGTCTCGCTGTCTGCGGGCTGCCCGCTGCCCAGGCACAATTTGCCGGTACGCCGGATCCCTCTACATTCCGCGACACGTCCATGCTCAAGCCGCCGGCAGGGCAGAAGGTTGCAATTATCGAGTTCTTTGATCTTGAGTGCCCCGCTTGCCGCAATGCGCATCCCATATTGCAGCAGGTATCCGCACAGATGCACGTGCCGGTCGTCCATTACGACTTCCCGTTGAGCATGCACGTCTGGAGCAAGGACGCTGCAGTCTTCGCGCGCTACCTGCAGGACAAGGTCAATCCCAAGCTGGCCGACGATTACCGGTCCGATGTCTTCAAACAGCAGCCTGCCATTGCCAGCAAAGATGATCTGCAGCAGTACACTCGCCGATGGATGACACAGCACGGGCAAAGCATGCCCTTTGTCGTCGATCCAGGCGGCAAGTTTGCGGCCGAAGTGCACGCGGACTACACACTTGGTGAGCGGCTGAACGTGACGCGTACACCCACCATTGTGGTGGCTACTGCAAACAAGTGGCAGATTGTTTCCGGTAGCGAGGGTACAGGCGCGGGAGTAAATGATGTGAACCGCATCTACTCGATCGTGGCTGGAGCGGAGAAGCAGACTGCCGGTTCCGCACCTGCCGCAGGTCGCGCCAGCGCTCATAAGTAGCGCTGTTCGTTGCATCAGAAGGGGTGCACGAACTAGATTCGTGCACCCCTTCTTCAGGACGATACTTAATTCGTGTTGGCTTTTCCTGCCGCCGCGTCCGCTTTATCCTGCGCCTTTGCGGCGTCCTTTACCTTGTCGCTCTTCAGGGCCTTGTCTGCCTTCTTGTCTGCCTTTGCCTGCGCCTTCGATGCTTTACGATCCTGCTTGACCTGTGCCTGTGCGTCCTGGCGGCTTTGCTCGTTGGACTGGGCTGATATGGTTGCGCCCCCTGCTGCAATGACAAGTGCTAGTGCGCCTGCTACGAAAACATTATGTTTCATGTGTCTCCCCTACTTGTTGCTACTACTGCTTAGCTTTTTCGGCAGCCTTCGCGGCCTTGTCTTCCTGCTTCAAAGCCTTGCGCTGAGCCTTGGCTGATTTCGCCTGTTCCTTGTTGGCATCTTCCTGTTTCTTTAGCGATTTTTGCTGGTCCTTGCTGGACGCAGCGGTGGCTCCGTCTGGCGTTGTTGCCTGGGTGGACTGCGCGACCACAGAGCCACTGAGAAGAGCCAGGGCAAGCATCGAGGTACCCATGAGGATTCGCTTCATAGAAGCCTCCATGAGGACTTAGATGCCGCTCGACCTGTAGAAGTCGGGCAGAGTTAGCTACCGATCTGAACCAGGTCGCCGTGACCGCTGCGTGCAGGTGGGCGAGGGCCATGTGGCTTCTGCGGGGCGCGCCAGTGATCGATGTAGCTGACCTGGTGCACGCAGGAGATGGTGCAGTTGGGCGCGCAGCCCTTTTCGCTGAGGAACTCGCGCTGGATGTCGGCCTTTTTGTAGTCCGCGATGGGCGTGCCGGGGAAGCCGCGCTGCTGGGAGCAGTAATGGACGAGGCCCTGTTCGCAGATGTACAGGTAACGCGAGCCGGCGCGGCAGCGCCAGTCGTTGGGCATGCCGTTGGCGATGGCTTCCTGGAACTT
>CAXTFT010000142.1:0-8799 GCA_964243585.1 uncultured Terriglobus sp. | reverse complement strand
ATGCGCGCTCCCCAGTGTTTGCAGGGCGTCATGGTGACCTGGACGGCCTGCTCGGGCTCGTCGGCCTCCAGTGCGGTCGTCTGCCACCACTCAAGTTCAGTTACGCTGCGAAAGCCGAGTTTTTCGACCAAGTCGCCGACACCATTGGGAACGATGGCCTGCGGTGCAACGCCGGTCAGCCTGCGGGCGTGACGAATGATTCTGCGGAGCGACGGCAGGTTCAGGTGGTCCATGTGCGCATGGGTCAGCAGAACCGCGTCAATGGGCGGCAAAGCGTCAATGCGCAGGCCGGGCCGGCGTTGGCGGCGCAGCAGAATCAGCCGGGTCGCGAAAACCGGGTCTACCAGCAGGTTGCGGCCGGCAATCTGGATAAGGAACGACGAGTGCCCGATGAAGGTGATGCCAAGCTGCTCCGGGTCGACCAGGCGGGGCTCGGCGGGTTGACCAGTCAGCGGGTTGCGGTGGCTCTCGCGGACCACGCTGTACAACTGCTTCAGCTTGCGACCAATGGAAGGGTGCATGCGGCTCATACCAGTTTGGATGAGGATGGCGAACCGCGGGATGCGGCAGCATATACGGCGCAGCCTTCAGCGTTGCGCATCTGAGGTGACAGGGTCGGCATGAGTCGACCTGCACGGGAGAGCCGCATGTTCCAGCAGATTGATTCGCCACGCGAGCCGGAAGCAACCTCCACGCGGATGGATGGCGGCGCACAGCAGGCTGGGCATGCCCCGCATGATGTCCATAGGTTGGAACAGAGCGTCTGGGCCCATGTGCAGCACACGCCCATTGCGTCCATGTGGGACCTGCAGGGTGTGCCGCTGAAGGAAGTGGCGAAGCGCACCTGGAAGGGCATTGACGAAGACAATCTGTTTGGCCGCGCTTCGCAGTTGGCCTACTCGTTCTTTTCAGCGATTTTTCCCGCCCTGATTGCGATGTCTGCACTAATGGGGCTGTTTGCGCAGTCGTCCGGCAAGCTGTACGTAGAACTGCTTGGTAAGATCGGCCAACTGATTCCACCATCTGCCTTTGCGCTTGTGACGCAAACCTTTCAGCAGACCACAAGCGCAAGCACTACGGGCAAGGTGACATTCGGCCTGCTGTTCGCGCTGTTCTCCGCCAGCGTGGGTATCTCTGCTATCCAGGACACGCTGAATGCCGTGTACAAGGTCAAGGAGACTCGCCCGTTCTGGAAGGCTCGCCTGCAGGCCGTTGGGTTGACATTACTGGTGGCTGCGATTGTCATCTTTGCGCTGCTGACGCTGTTCTCGGGCGACTACCTGGGTAATCACCTCCAGCATCTTTTTCGTGGCTCCTACACGCTCTCCGTATTGGTCCGAATCAGCGCCTGGATCTTTGCTTCGCTGCTGATGGTCCTGTCATTTGAAGTGATGTACTACTTCTGCCCGGATGTGCAGAACCATATGTGGCGCTGGTTCACGCCGGGCGGACTGATCGGCCTGCTGGGCTGGGTTGCCGGTTCTCTGGGTCTGCGGGTGTACCTGCACTACTTCAACAGCTACTCCGTGACTTACGGTTCGCTGGGCGCGGTGATCATCCTGCTGCTGTGGTTTTACCTGACCGGCGCGATGATCCTGCTTGGCGGCGAGGTGAACTCAGAAGTGGAGCATGCCGTTGCCGAAAAGCAGTTGAAGACAGGGGAGTGCGCCATGCCCTCCGCATCTGCATTAGAAAAGGTCGACCTGTAGGCAGGTCATGAGGATCAGGAGCTAACTCAGGCCGAGTACCTGGTCTGCCGTGATCGGCAAATTCCGCAGACGTTTACCGTTTGCGTTGTAAATGGCATTCGCAATGGCTGCCGCTGCACCTGTGATGCCGATTTCTCCAAGGCCCTTCGCTCCCAGTTCGCTGCCGAGGCTGTCGTCTTCCGGCACCATAATCACGTCGATCTCCGGCGAGTCGGCATTCGTGGGCACGTGCGCTTCGGCCAGGTTGGCGTTTACCCAGGCTCCCAGGTGCTTGTCGCGAAGGCTTTCTTCCATTAACGCGTGACCCACACCCCAGACCATGCCGCCCAGCAGTTGCGAACGGGCGGTACGTGCATTCAGGATGCGGCCGCAGGCAAATGCGCCGGTCATGTGCGTAACCCGGACAGAGCCGGTGCAGTCATTGACGGCCACCCGCGCAAACTGCGCGCCGAAGGCCATGCGGGCATACTTGCTTTTGCCAAAGAGGCGTCCGCTGATGCCTTTTGCTTCGACCCTGTCGCGACCTGCCCGCCGCAACACATCCGTGGCATGGTCGCGCCGAGCCGCTTCGATGCGGTGCTGCAGCACGCCTTCGTGGAAAATGATGTCGCGCAGCGAGCAGCCATGCCGCAGGCCCAGCTCGTGCGCTGCCTCCAGCAGAGCGGAGCCTACAGACAATGACGTGGAAGATCCAGCCGAGAAGGCTCCAAATGGCAGCATGGTGTCGCCGATGGAGAGATGAACGCGGTTGAGTGGCAGTCCAAGCGCCTCTGCCACAACCTGCGATAGGGATGTGATCGCGCCCTGACCGATTTCCTGCGTGGCGGATGCGGCCAGCACCTTGCCTTGCGCGGTATAGGTCAGGCGGGCCGTGGCGGGAAAGTGACTGGTCGGGTAGGCTGCGGTGGCCATGCCGTAGCCAATGCGTTCGACGCCCTCGCGCTCCGAACTGTGTGGCTTGCGGCGGTGCCAGCCAAAGCCTTCTGAGGCTTGCTTGTAGCACTCGCGCAACGTTTTGCTGGACCACTCCTTGCCGCTTTCCGGGTCGGTTTCCGCGTAGTTCCGCAGACGGAGGTCGATGGGGTCAATGCCGAGCCGCTCCGCCAGTTCGTCCATCGCGGTCTCCAGGACGAACTGGCCAGGGGCCACGCCCGGTGCGCGCATCCAGCCGGGAGCGTTGCTGTTCAGGCACAGCGCGCGATGCTCAACCGAAAGGTTCTCAACGGCATAGAGGTGCGGTGTCACCTCGCCTGTGGGCTCAAGAAAACTGCCGGTTTCGGATGTCTGGATAACGGTCTGCTGCCGCAGGCTGGTCAATTTGCCGTCGTGACCCGCCCCAAGCTGCAGATGAATAGACAGTCCGCCACGATAGGGCAGCTGGCTAAAGGTGTCCTGTCGCGTAAGCACCAGCTTTACCGGCCGCCGCAGGGTATGTGCCGCCATGACTGCCAGCATGGTGTGATTGGCGCCGCCCTTGCTGCCGAAGCCGCCGCCCACCAGTGGCGCAATCACGCGGATGCGGCCCTCAAACTCTTTGCCCACAGCCACCTGCGAGACAATGCGAAGGATTTTGTCAGTATGCCCGATGCTGAAGGCCTCGGCCAGAGCGACCGCATCGCCGTAAACAAATTGCGTGGAGGCGACGAC
The DNA here is from genome assembly GCA_964243585.1 of uncultured Terriglobus sp. Classification (GTDB taxonomy): domain Bacteria; phylum Acidobacteriota; class Terriglobia; order Terriglobales; family Acidobacteriaceae; genus Terriglobus. Next base: position 5,443 of record CAXTFT010000142.1, on the reverse strand, counting down.
CGTCAGGCGGTTTACTTCGCCGTCGTCCGCATGCCAGTGTGCGACGGTTGCGGCGGGCTCCATCGCATTGTGGTGAGCAGGCTGCAGGATGTAACTTGCGTCGACCTTGATGGGTGCGTCTTCGTAGGCGGCGGCGGGATTGCCGCGCTCCACCTTGCCTTTGCTGCCGGCTCCGACCTTCTTAACCGGCTCGGCTTTGGCCAGGTTAGCTTCGAAGTCAGTCAGTGCAGGCTGCGGTGAGTAGGTCACGCGCACCAGGGCGGCTGCAGCCGTCGCAATTTCAAACGAGTCGGCGACCACCATTGCAATGGGTTGGCCATGGTAGCGGACGTCACTGTCCTGCAGCGGCAGGTACTTGCTTTGTTCGCTGCTCAACAGCGAATTCACCTTCTTCAACTTAGGAGCGCTGGCCGGCGTCATGACCAGGCGTACGCCCGGCGCCTGTTCTGCCGCTGCAGTGTCCAGGTAAAGCACGCGGCCAAATGCAATGGCAGCGGGAACCACAACCGCATGCAGCATGGGGGAGGATTTCTCGCCGGGGTGCAGGTAACGGTCAAAGCTGTTCAGGTCTGCGGTGTAGAAGCCGGTACCGTTTACCTTGGCTCTGCCATCGATGCGAACCGGTGATGTTGCTGGATCGATCTGCTGCATGGGTCGGTGCTTCCTCGCTTTACTTGCGTTAGATGAACGCAGCATGGCCGCTTGGTGCAACGCCACGCGGTACAGGAGCAGGTAGACTGCTCCTCACACATGAATCTGTATGGAATTGTAGTTGGGCTGATTGTGCTGTCGCTGCTGGTCGTGTCGCTGTCGCGCCTGCGCAAGACAAAGACCAAGGCGGATTACCTTCTGGCAGGCCGGTCGTTGCCTGCGGCGGTGCTGGTGTTCACGCTGCTTTCCAGCTGGATTGGCTCAGGCTCGCTGCTGGGCGGAGCTGAAAACGCCTATCGGCACGGCTTTGCCGCGCTTTGGCAGGGTGGTGGCGGATGGCTGGGCCTCTTGCTGATTTACTTTATCGCGCCGCGCGCACGGAAGTTTGCGCAGTTCACCATTCCTGACCTGCTGGAAGCGCGCTACAACCAGGCCGCGCGCATCCTGGGTGTCGTTGCGGTGCTGTTCACCTACACGGCGATTACCAGCTACCAGCTAATCGGCGGTGGCGACATCCTGCACCTCATCTTTCCGGATGCGATCAGCGCAATGACGGGCCGCTATGTGCTTGCTGCGTTTGTGATCGTCTTTACCGCCATTGCCGGCATGGCATCCGTGGCCTACATGGACGTGGCAATCGGCCTGCTGACGACTTTTACCATGCTGACCGCGCTGCCTGTCCTGATCCACCGGGCAGGCGGCTGGGCAGCGGTGCACGCCGCGTTGCCTGCGACCCACTTCCAGGTGCTGGGCGACCTGTCCGGCATCCAGGCGGCGGAACTGCTGCTGCCCACCTGCCTGCTGATGCTGGGCAACCAGTCCATGTACCAGAAGTTTTTCTCAGCCAAAAGTCCGCGTGACGCGCGAAATGCGGTGGTGGGCTGGATTGTCGGCACAGTGATTCTTGAAATCGTCATTGTTGCCATTGCCGTTGTCGGTTCGGTACTGTTCCCTGGCGGAGAGGTCCATCAACACCCACGCGAAATCCTGGCGTTTACCGCCATGCACGGTCTGCAGGGCAGGGGAACGATGCATCTGCTGGGCGCGCTGCTGACCGGTGCCATCTTTGCCAAGGTGATCTCAACCGCGAACAACTACCTGTTTTCGCCCGCAACCAACCTGGTGAACGACATCTTTGTGCGTTACCTGCGGCCCAGGGCGGCAGATCGCGAGGTTCTGCTGGTGTCGCGGCTCATGGTGGTGCTGCTGGGCGTGTGGTCGCTTTGGCAGTCCCTGGGTACGGAGAGCGTTCTGAAGAAAAGTTTGTACGCCTACACCATCTACTCGGCGGCTCTGACACCGGTCATTCTGGCGGCATTCTTCTGGCGGCGTGCGACTGCCGCGGCGGCGGTGACCTCCATTGCACTCGGCACGGTAGTGACCATTGGGTGGGATTCGCCGCTGATTGCGCGTGTGCTGCCGCCCGCTGTTGCACAGCGTGACGCCATCCTGCCCGCGCTTGTGGTCTCCCTGTTGTCGCTCGTGGTGATCAGCATGCTGACAGCACCGCCCACTGAGGCGCAACTGCGACCGTTCGCCACGGAGTAAGTGTTACGGAAGCAAAGGTGGCATCCTGCTCGTTCTCGATCAGCCGTTCTCGAGAGGACGATCAAGCCTGCCGGTAAAATCAAGCGCCGCTGCGGTGTGCCGATAACGGACACACGGGTGGTGACATCGGCGTGGATCAGCGGGGAAGATTAGGAAGGTACTGCCTTGCATGGGCAGTGACTGCGACTGCACTGCCGCTGGCGGCGCAGACCAGCATCGCCGCAGCCGTTGCTGCTCACGGCCTTGCGGCACTGCCTGCGACTAAGTCGTCGGACGCAGTGATTCCACCTGCAACGCTGGAGGACGTGCTCCACGGCATGTTTCGCCAGGCAGACGTGGTCTTCACAGGCGAGGTAGCAGAGGTCAAGCGCGGCGAAGGTTCCGTGGTTGTCAGCTGGCGGGTAGAAGATGCCGTGCGCGGCTTGGAGCCGGGCGGAGTCTACGACATGCGTGAGTGGGCAGGGCTGTGGGATGGTAACGGTGTGCGCTACATGGTCGGCGAGCGCGCGCTTGTGATGCTGCACGCGCCTTCCATAGCCGGGTTTGCGTCGCCCGTGTCTGGTGACAGAGGTGTCATTCCTCTGCGCGGCAAAGGCGTAAACAGCGTGCTCGATCTGCGGCTGCTGGCGCAAGGCGTGGCTGTACAGGATGTTGCTCGCCTCCGTCCTGCACAAGCGCTCAGAATCGCGGGCGGATCTCTTGTGGCAAGCGACGCTCTGCAGGCTTGCGCGGCAGTTTTTGTCAGCAGTCGGCAGGCACAGCCGAAGCGGGCGGCACCCTTCCAGCGCGCGCTTGAAGAGGACACCACAGCAGTCACAGGCGTTGCATCTCCCTCTGCAAATACCGCGCCGATGCCGTCCTTCGACGCAAACAGCAGCGTGGACGGAGCGATGGTTCTTGGCATGCTGCACGCCTGGCAGCGCGGGAAAGACGCGACACAATGACGACCCCACGCAAGATCTGCTCACTTCTCCTCTTGCTTTCAGTATCAATTGTCATGACCTCAGCCCATGCAGCCGGGCCGCGCTGGGTCAGCGGTGCCAAGTGGTACAACGACAGCCGCGCCATGAACTGGTACCGGCCTGACGTCCAGTACTTTGTGGACAGCGGCGGGCTCAGCGCATCGGTTGATCATGCCGCGGCAACTGCGCTGGTCGATGCGGCAGCCTCTGTGTGGACGGTCGAGGGCATCCCCTTTTCCCTGGGCAACGGCGGCAGCCTGAACGAGGATGTCAGCAGCGAAAACGTCTACCTGGGCGCAAACGGCCCGGCGTGGCCCACCGACGTGCAGAAGGCAAACTACACGGCAAAGCAGATTGCGGTGGTCTTCGATGCCGACGGATCGATTACCGATACGCTGCTCGGCTCTGGCGCAAGCGCACCCGGCAACTGCCGCACCAACGCGGTCACGGAGAGCGTGGATCTTTTTATCCAGCCCGGCAAGATCGCCCATGCGATCGTTATCCTGAACGGGCGCTGTACCGGGCCTGCGCCGGAGCAGCAGTTGCAACTGCGCTACCAGCTCATGCGCATATTCGGGCGCGTCATCGGGCTGGGCTGGTCGCAATTGAATGACAACGTCTTTACCGGCACGCCCGCGCCCAGTTACCTCGAACAAGCGCACTGGCCCATCATGCACCCCATTGATGTCATCTGCGGGCAGTACAGCTACCAATGCCTGCCGCAGCCATTCACCCTGCGCGAAGATGACGTTGCATCGCTGGCCATGGTCAACGCGGTGCAGTTGAACTTCAGCAATCCCAACAAGGTCGCGGTGGATGGCTGGATTCGCTTTCCCAACGGGCAGGGCATGAACGGCGTCAACGTGATTGCGCGTAGAAACTTCCCCAACGACGGTTACGGCACGGAACCCTACGGGATCGTCAGCGTGGTGTCAGGCTTTTTGGCACCCGGGGACCAGGGCAATCCGGTCACCGGGCCGCAGGCTGACACCGATGACAAGCAGGGAGGCACGGGTGGCTTTGCCCCTGGATACTTCATGCTGTACGGCGTGCCTTCGCTGCGGCAGTTTGCCTTTACCAGCCTGGACATCGCAACAGAAGCCGTCAACCCGCTCTACCGTGGCGCTTACGCAGTGGGACCATACCGGATGGGCGGGGTCGCACCGTCCGGTGATGCTGTGCAGCTGCTGGCGTTTGGCAACGCACCCGGTGCTGTCTCAGGGACGGGAACGACCGTACCGGCGAACGCTGCTTACGAGTGCCAGACCGGCGCCGACGGCACGGAGAGTGCGCCCTCTGCGCTGCCCGCGGAGGGCGTGTGGAGTGGCAGGTTCTGCGGTGTCGGTCATACCGCCTGGATGCGGCTTGCCGTCCGCGCAGGCCGTACAGCCACCGTGGAGATCACGGCGCTGGATGAGGCTGGCAGCGCCACGACTACGAAGGCCATGCCCGTCCTCGGATTGTGGCATGGGACGGATGCAACCGGGACCGCTCCCTCCCTTGGCAGGACCATCGCGTTTAACTCCGCGCGACCGGGCTTAACGCAGTTGCGGGCCTCGTTCACCACCGACGAGCAGGTCAGGCTGGCCATGGCAGATCAACGCGGTGACGGCCGACCGGACTACCTGTACCGCGCCCGCCTGCTGTATGCCGATAGTGTTCTGCCGTCGCGCATGGTTCCGGATGGCGGTGCCATTCACATCGTCGGTACGGGCTTCCAGCAGGGCAGTACGGTGACCGTGGGCGGCGTGGTCGCCACCATTACGAACCTGACAGCGACGGCGATCGATGCAATTGCACCGGCAGCAAGCGCGCTGGGCGGCAGGGCGGTCAACGATGTTGCTGTGACCGATCCTCGCACGGGAGCATCGACGTCGATCCTTGGCGGCCTGACGTATGGCGGCGCGGCAAGCGACACGCTGGCGCTGGTCACCGCGCCTGGAAGCACCGTGTTCGTGGGTGCGCCTGCCAGCTTTGCTGTCCGGCTGACCGACAGCAGTGGAGCGGCCGCGGCAAACGCAGCCATTGCGGTCAGCGCCTCTGGCGGCGGTACCGTCTTCAGCACCTGCGGTCTGGCCGCGTGCACGCTGCTGACCGACGCGAGCGGACTTGCACAGACGCAGGTGACGGCACGGTTTGCAGGCCCGGTCACACTGCAGGCCGAAGCAAAAAGCGGATCGGCCGTGCAGGCCACCTTCGTTGCGGTGATGGCTGCACAGTCACTAATTTTCCGTAGACCGGTGCAGTACGTGGCGACTGGTGCCGGTGCCCTGTTCCACCCC
>CAXTFT010000141.1:0-8847 GCA_964243585.1 uncultured Terriglobus sp. | reverse complement strand
GTGATCGAAAGTGTGGTGAAGGGTCGTACGCCAGCGGCATTCGGCTGGTTGATGTTGACTGCCTGGCGCAGATGCCGCCCAACCGAGCCATAGTAACCAATGGATGCCACTACGCCGAACGGCAACTCTTGCTGAATGTTCGTGTTGAACGTTTGAACATAAGCGTTCTTGTAATTACGAGCAACAGCTGCGACAGCAATTCCCGCAAGACCCGCTGAGGCGTAAAGAGATTCTACCGGGATGAACGGCGTCGCGGTCGAGTTAGTAAAGGTCACACTGTTGCGATAGGGCGGGTTACTGTTCAGGCCGCTGACCAGGTTGGTCTCCGGCTGATCGGCCATGAAGCCATACGCGGCACGTAAAACCGTCTTGCCTACGCCGCTTACGTCATAGGCGAAGCCCACGCGCGGCTCGATGTTGTGGTTCTGTTTGTAGGGGCTGTTGCCGAAGCCGTTCGTGCCTACCTGCACCAGGCTCACCGTCTGCGTGTCGAACACGGTCAAACGGTTCTTACCTTCGACCGGAGCTCCGTTCCATTCATACCGGAGACCCAACTCGGCGGTAAGGTTGGGTGTGACCTTCCACGCATCCTGTACGAATCCGCCAACAGCGTTGACATAGAGACGATTGCTGATGACGGCAGGGGTAATGTTGAACGTTGTTGCGCGCCCCGCCTGAAAGTTCGCTACGGAGTTGAAGCCAAGCGTACCGGTGTCGCCGGAGAAGTTGGCGTTCAGAAAGCGACGAAACTCCCCGCCCAACTTGAGGGAATGCTTGCCAGCTATGTAGGTAGCCGTGTCAGAGAAGATGCCGAAGGTGTCGGTACGTCCCTGCGGAAAGCCTGATGGCCCGCCAAAATTGAGCGACGGCCCGGTAATGGTGATCTGTGGCAGCCCCACCTGGCCTGACGTACCGGTTCCCAAGCCCAGGGCGGAAGGATCGGGGGTGGTGTTTGGATTGAATGCAATCGCAATGCGGTTGAATCCAAGCCGAGCCTCGTTCACCAACCTGGGCGAGAAGACATGCGTCTCGTTCAGGGTCAGAATCTGCCGTGTGGCGGCACGGTTGTCACCGAAACCTGTGATGGAGTTACCCTGCAGAACCGGCTCCGTTCGCACGTCTTTCTGAATGGCGTAGAAAGCATGCAGCGTGTCTGACGGGCTGAAGGTATGTGAAACGTCCAACGTGCCCTGATCGGTCTTGACCGGACCGGCCGCAATCCCGATAAAGCTGTCTGGAACTGCGGACGTTGCTGAAGTTGAGTTAGGCAAGGGTATGTAGGCCAGCAACTGTCGCGACACCGCATTAGTGACGCCCGCACGTTGCGCGAGGGTAAGCACACCGCTGTTGACGATCAGGCCCTGCGACTGACGCAGACCTTCGTAGCTGCCAAAGAAAAAGGTGTGATTCTTCCAGATAGGGCCGCCGAGCGCGCCACCAAAGTTATTGCGCTTGAACGGCGCAATGGTTGTACCTTTCGGGTTGAAGTAATTACGCGCATCCAGTGCTTCGTTGCGCAGGTAGTCAAACACCTCACCGTGAAACGCATTAGTTCCAGAACGCGTGCTGACGTTCACGATGGAGCCGGAAGACCGGCCGTACTCCGCCGAAAACGTCTGGTTGTTGATCTTGAATTCCGACGTAGTGTTGATCGATGGCTGAAAGGTGACCTGGTTCTGCACCAGATCATTCAGGTTGACACCGTTGATCTGGAAGTTGACAGAGTCGTCGCGATTACCCGCTGTAATAAACGAGTTTGCGCCCAGGCCGCGGCTTGGCGCCGTCAGGTTCCCATTGGCGGGAGCGGTGACGCCACCCGCAGTCAGCACCGTCAGGTCAAGAAAGTGGCGACCATTCAGCGGCACCTCCTGCACGGTCTGCTGGTCAATGACCTGGCCCACGGTGATGGACTCAGAGTTGATGAGAGCTGCGGCGCTTTCTACCTGCACGGTCTCGCCTGCGGAGGTCGGGGCCAGCGGGATGTCCACGCTGGACTTCGCATCGACTAACAGGGTGAAGCGCTGCACGTTATATGCAGAGAATCCAGACGCGGTCACACGGATGGAATAGTCACCTGGCGGCAGCGAAGGTACTACATATTGTCCTGCGCCGTTACTCTGCAGTACCCGCTCCAAGCCCGTGCCAAGATTGCGCACGGTAATCTGTGCACCCGGCAATACGGCTCCCGAAGGATCCGTGACTGTACCTGACAATGTGCCGGTCGACTGCGCGAAAACAAGCGCCGGAACAGAAGAGATTGCCGCAATGACAAGGAACGATCGACGGTACTTCATGGTGCCTCCTGTTACTGCTGATGCCGTTGCACAAGCAACGGGACCAGACGCTTTGCTGGAGCAGCCGCCAACGGCACTGCTCAGTTGCAGAGGCAAGCAACTCGTTTCTAAGGGCCTTTTCTTGCAAGGGCCGAAGCGAATAGCTAATCAAACTAAGGGAATCTCCCGAGACTATAACAAATTCTGCGGAGCTCCGGCGCGACATCTACGGTCTGTATGCGGCTCAGCCCCGGCTTACAAATAGCACCGTGATTTGCTGCAAAGCCTCTCTGCGCGGCGAAGTCGATCAGCAGGTTAGAATCACAAAAAGTCACATGAAGTGATGAGACGTAAGCCCGATTTGGGGCCGCGGCCAGTTAGTTCATCAGGAAAAGACATGAAAATAGTTCGTGTACTCGCTCTTCTTGCCAGCTTTTCGCAAGTAGTTTCCGCGCAACAGTTTGCACCGGTACCGGGCCAGGGCCGTTCCATGGTGGTGACCAAGTTCGGCATCGTGGCCGCGCCGCAGTTTTTGGCATCGCAGGCAGGCGCCCACATTCTTGAGGAGGGCGGCAACGCCATTGATGCCGCCATTGCGGCTAACGCCGTCATGGGCGTAACGCAACCCTATGTCAATGGCATCGGGGGCGACCTGTTCATCCTGTATTACGAGGCGAAAACGGGTAAGGTCTACGGGCTAAATGCGAGCGGGTGGACGCCAAAGGCGCTCACGATCGACTACCTGAAAGCCCACGGCGTCAATGAAATCGATCCTCTTGGCGTGCATACCGTAGATGTGCCCGGTGCGGTGGCAGGCTGGGACGCCATGCGCACGCGCTTCGGCAAGTTGACCTTCAAGCAAACCCTTGCCCCGGCTATCTACTACGCTGAGAATGGCTTTCCACTCGCTGAACGCAACGCGCGTTACTGGGTGGCTAAGAGGTTGATGACCCAGCCCGGCTACAAGGAGACATACGTTCCCTGGGGCAAAGCACCAAAGGTAGGCGACGATTTCAAAAATCCTGCCCTGGCGAATTCGCTACGGCAAATCTCCGAGCATGGCCGCGATGCCTTTTACAACGGCGCGCTGACAGATGCCATGGTGAAGTTTCTGCGCGAACAGGGTGGCACTCACACGCGCGAGGATTTTGCGGAGTTCCAGCCTGAATGGGTTGAACCGGTGTCAACAACCTACCGCGGATGGAAGGTCTATGAATTGCCGCCGAACGGGCAGGGCATCGCGGCGCTTTCCATGCTGAACATTATGGAACAGTACCCGCTTGCGCAGTACGGCCACAACTCCGCCGACGCGCTGCACGTAATGATTGAGGCAAAGAAATTAGCTTACGCAGACATGTACCGCTATGTGGGTGATCCGCGCTTTACGGCCATCCCGACGGAGCAGCTCATCTCGAAGGACCTCGCAAAGCAGCGGGCAAAACTGATCGACATGAAGAAGGCCACCTGTCAGGTGGTTCCCAGTGAAGTCACAACCGAGTTGAACAAGCACGGCAACTCCACGATCTATATGTCTACCATCGATAAGGAAGGCAACATTGTTTCGCTGATCCAGAGCAATTATGCGGGTTACGGCACAGGCATGGTCGCACCGGGCCTTGGCTTCTCATTCCAGAACCGAGGTGCAGGCTTCCAGTTAAAGCCGGGCATGCCAAACTCGCTGGCAGGACGCAAGCGGCCGCTGCACACCATTATTCCGGCTTTTATGGAGAAGGATGATATGCACATTGGTTTCGGCATCATGGGCGGCTGGAACCAGTCGCAGGCACACGCGCAGTTTGTCGCAAATGTCGTCGACTACGGCATGAACCTGCAGGCAGCCATCGAACAGCCCCGCTTTACCAAAGAAACTTTTGACAACTGCGACGTCCTGATGGAAGAGACGATTGACAAGAACGTGCGCGCGGACCTAGAGAAGCGTGGGCACGAGATCAAGACGCTGGAGCCTTTCTCGTACACAGTCGGTCAGGGTGACGTCGTCATGCGCGATAGCAAGCGCGGGGTGAACTTTGCCGGGGCTGACCCGCGAGCAGACGGCGAGGCCGTACCGGAAGGACCGAACACAAAGTAAAAAGAGGCCCGGAGCAATCCACCTGGAAGACGCACCCGGTCTCGGTATCGAGATCAACGATGTACTCGCGGAGAGGTACCCGTACCAGCGAGCTTACCTGCCTGTTGCCATACTGTTGGGTGGCACCCTGACGGACTGGTAAGTCACGCAACGCGTTCGACCACCGCCCCGCGTGCTGTGAATCGTCAGGTCGTTGCCGCTCCGCCTTCTAACTGCGGGTAAAACGCGTAAAGGGCAGCGTTGTAGGCATCATGCGCGGCACGGTACAAAGTGGTTTTTGCCGGGTCTGGAGTCGTGGTTCTGTCTTCGTCGACGCGGACCAGTTGCGCTGTGAGATCGCGAAAGCTCTGTGGGATGCCGATGCTGTAGCTGTATGCGTGGATGGCCTGGATCACCGCTCCCAGGCAGCCTGCTTCCTCTTCGGTAGGCACCTGGATCGTGGCTCCGGTAGCATCCGCGATCATCTGTCGCCATGAGGCGGAACGTGACCCGCCGCCGATGATCTGGATCGTCTTGGCCTGCTCGCCTGCAAGGATCAGTTTGAGACCATTCAGAATGCCGAAGGTGACTCCTTCTATCGCAGCCCGGACAATATTTTCCGGCGTGAAATTTGTTGATGCAAGACCAAAGATCGATCCAGTCGCACCCGGCAGATCCGGTGTGCGTTCCCCATTGAGGAAAGGCAGAAAAATAAGTCCGCCGGCACCGGGTTCCGTAGCCGCCATGGCCGTTTCAATATCCGCTACTCCACGGCCCAGAAGCTGCAGGGTTTGAGTCACCATGTTGGTTGCGTTCATGGTGCAGACCAGTGGTAGCCAGCCGCCGGATGACGAGCAGAATGGGGCCACATTGCCGGTCTTATCATGTGAGGGCGCATCGCGGTACGAGTACACGGTGGATGACGTGCCCAGGCTCAGCGTCACAACGCCTTCGCGGACATTGCCAGTGCCGATGGCACCCATCATATTGTCGCCACCGCCGCTTGCTACAAGGCACGTCGAGCTCAGGCCGAGTTCAAGAGCGCGGTTTGGCAGCAAGGTCCCGACTGCTTCTTCTGTCGCCAGCAAGGGGGGCAGAGCGGCAAAAAGTTGTCCGGTGTCGCCGTCGATTTCGTCGAGGATTTCGCGTATCCAGGTGCGCGTTCTGCTATCGAAAAACGCGGTTCCGGACGCGTCTCCGTACTCCGCGCAAAGCCTGCCTGTGAGCCAGAAATTCAGGTACTCGTGTGGCAGCAGAATGTGCTTTATACGGTCAAAACTAGCTGGTTCCTGCTCTTTCAGCCACAGCAGCTTCGATACCGTGTACCCCGTGAGCGGAAGCGTGCCAAACCGCTCCAAAATCGTCTGTTTGCCTCCCATACGTGCAATTAGCGATGCATTTTGCGACGCCGTTTCTGTGTCGTTCCACAGCTTCGCAGGACGGATCACGCGCAGGTCTACGTCAAGCACCACCAAGCCGTGCTGTTGCCCTGATACTGCAAGGGCAAGCACGTCTGACTGGTTTGATGCTCTGACGGCCTCCTTCACGGATGCCCTAAGGGCATCAACCCACCAATGTGGTTCTTGTTCACGCGCGCCGTTTGCCCGCTCAACAATAGCGTGCCTTGCATACCCGCGTCCTAGCACTTCCCCTTTGCTGCCGGTCACCAGTGCCTTGGTTCCCTGGGTGCCACAGTCGATTCCCAGATACATGTCATCAGCCTTCTCAGCAGAATGTTTGCTCATCTGAGAGCACTTATAGTTACTTACAAAGACACTTCGGGAATCGCGCGTGCCGTCTCCGTGTTAACCGAAAGCGGTGTTGTTGCGGGTGCATCGCCGTCTGCTTCCGTGTCTTTGAAGAATGCCAGGAATAGAACAAGAACAACCGCGGAACATGCCGCACCCACAATCCAAATGCCATGCCAGTTATGCGACGCTGAGCCATCCGGCAGCACGGTAGCGAATCGGTCTACGGTAACGCCGGACAGCCACGAACCCAGCAGCATACCCGCGCCATACGTGATCAATGTAATCAGGCCCTGTGCGGCCGAGCGGTAGGCGAGCGGAGCTTTGCGGTCGGTATAAATCTGTCCGGTTACAAAGAAGAAGTCGTAGCAAATGCCGTGCAGAAGGATGCCGAGCCATAGCATCCACACACCTGGTCCGGGATCACCATAGGCAAAGAAGATATAACGCAGCACCCACGCGCCCATGCCGGCAACCAGCATCCACTTCACGCCGAGTCTGCGGAAGAAGATTGGGATCAGCAGCATGCAGCCAAGCTCTGACATCTGGCCGCCGGTCATTTTGCCGGCCGCGTTCGCAACGCCTGCCTGGTTCAGGAACAGGTTGGTGAATGCGTAGTAGAACTGCAGCGGTACGCAGATGAGGAAAGAAGCGATTGCGAAGATTAAGAAGCCGCGATCACGAAACATGCGGCGTACTTCCACCGGGAAAAGTGTGCTGAGCGAAAACTCTTCCTTGGCCTCAGGCGGTGTGTCTGGCAGCAGCAGGGAATACAGCGCCAGCATGACGGAGGCACCCGCCGCAAGCTTCAGCGGCAACGCGGTTGCATCGGCTCGCATGTGTCCGACGATCAAACCCGCGCAGATCCAGCCAATGGTTCCCAGCACGCGAATTGGGGCGAACTCCGTCTTGGAATCTTTGATCTGCCGAAACGCGATGACATTGGCCAGCCCCAGTGTCGGCATGTAAACAACGGAGTAGAGCAGAACAAGAATGTACAGCGGCCCGAACTTCGTCTGCTCCGACGCAAAATAGAGGAGCACCGCGCCGAACGCGTGCAGCACGGATAACATGTACTGCGCAGGCATCAGGTTGTCGGCAACCCAGCCGGCTGCGAACGGGGAAATAATGGCTCCAACAGCAGTGGTGCCGGCGATCAGGCCGATTTCACTGCCGCTGAAGTGAAGGGTTGTACCGACCCAGGTGCCCACCGTGACGTACCAGGCGCCCCAGATGAAGAATTCCAGAAACATCATCAGAGCGAGTTTTGCCTTTGTCATGCTGCGAACATCCTTTTGTAAACTGCTGCCGCGCGGGTCGCCGCCTGCAGGGTTTGCGCAAATTGCGTGCGACTCAGAGTAACGGCAATACGTAACATCGCGCCAGTGTGCCACTCATTGTCGTTCGCCGGCCTGTCCATCTCTCAGCGCTGCCTCTGCATCCATCTTGAAGAAATTACAAGAAAGCCAAGGAAACCTGTAAATGAGCCGTACCGTATTGCCCGGAAGACCATACCCGCTGGGAGCCACACCGCGTAGTAAAGGAACAAACTTCGCGTTGTTTTCAGAACACGCCACCTCCGTGAAGGTTTGCTTCTTCAACGAAGACGGCAAGGAAACTGATTGTGTTGACCTCCTGGAGCGCACAGCCTTCGTATGGCATGGGCTCGTTCGCGACACCAAGCCGGGACAACGCTATGGCTACCGGGTCGATGGTCCTTGGCAGCCGGAACAGGGTCACCGCTTCAACAAGAACAAGGTGCTGGTAGATCCGTACGCGAAAGCGATCACAGGTGATGTGGACTATAAGCAGCCCATCTTTCCATACGATGTCACCAGCGGTGACGACACAAAATTCGACGAGCAGGATTCTGCAGCGGGCGTGCCGAAAAGCATCGTGGTGGACAGCCATTTTGACTGGGAAGGGGACTGCCCGCCCGACAAGCCGCTGTCGGATTCCGTTATCTACGAGATCAGCGTGCGGGGGTTCTCGGAAAACAACACGCTGGTGCCGGAACATCTGCGCGGTACCTACGCCGGGCTGGCATCGGAAGCAAGCATCAAGTACCTGAAGATGCTTGGCGTTACCGCAGTGGAATTGCTGCCGGTCCATCATTTCATCGATGAAGGCCACCTCGTAGACCGCGGACTGCACGACTACTGGGGCTACAACACGTTGAGCTACTTCGCGCCCATGGCACGCTTCAGTTCCGAGGGAACCGCGGGACAGCAGGTACGCGAGTTCAAGGAAATGGTGCGCACAATCCACAAGGCCGGTATTGAGGTCATCCTGGACGTGGTCTACAACCACACCTGCGAGGGCAACCAGATGGGCCCGGTGCTATCGATGAAGGGAATCGACAATGCCACGTACTATCGTCGCATGGCGGATGATCCGCGCTTTTACATGGACTACACCGGGACCGGCAACACACTGAACGTGAGCCATCCGCAGGTGCTGAAGCTGGTGATGGACAGCCTGCGCTACTGGGTCACGGAGATGCACGTGGACGGCTTCCGTTTCGACCTTGCCAGTACGCTGGCACGTGATGAGGAGGGTGTGCAAAAGTTGAGCAGCTTCTTCAACGTCATCCACCAAGACCCGGTTCTGCAAACCGTGAAGCTGATCGCCGAGCCGTGGGACGTGGGTGAGGGCGGCTATCAGGTTGGCAATTTCCCCGTTCTGTGGGCGGAGTGGAATGGGAAATACAGGGATACGGTGCGACGTTTCTGGAAGGGCGACGAAGGCCTGCTCTCAG
>CAXTFT010000140.1:4892-8866 GCA_964243585.1 uncultured Terriglobus sp. | reverse complement strand
GGGTGCGCGACGCACCTGACGGGCGCAATGGAACCTGCATGGGAAGAGGCTATGAACCTGCTTGCGATGTGGTCGTTCGAGCGGTATCGCGCCGACATCCTCGACAACCCCGACACCTTCGACTACTTTCAGCAGGCAACACCGGTCGCCGAACTGGAACACGCCAAGATCGGCTCGCGTCCCGCGAAGCGCAGCGGCAAACGTTCCTTGTCAGACCTGCGTGCCATTCCGTGGGTCTTTGGATGGATGCAGTCACGACACACCGTGCCCGCATGGTACGGCGCGGGTACCGCCATGGAGCGCTTCCTTGCAGAGCGGACAGACGGGCTCCAGCGGATGCAGACCATGTTTCGCGACCTGCCGCTCTTTCTGGACATGGTACGCAACATGGAATCGGCGCTGGCCAAAAGCGACTTCGGCATCGCAAACATGTATGCCTCGCTGGTGCCGGACGCCGCGCTGCGTGAGCGGGTTTTTCCCATGCTGAGGGCAGAGTTCGAGCGCACAAAAGCAATGGTGCTGCAGATCACGCAGCAGGGCGAGTTGCTCGAGAAGGATCCGGTGCTGGCCCGGTCCATCCGGCTGCGCAATCCCTATGTCGATCCCATGAGCTGGATCCAGGTCGAACTGCTCCGCAGAAAGCGCACAGCAGAGAGCGAAGCCGATGAAGCCTCGCTGAATCGCGCGATCACCGCGACCATCAACGGAATTTCAGCGGGTCTTCGCAATACCGGCTGAAGGGATCGCACTTCTGCGTCGCCTTACACTTTGTCTTAATGACGGCATGCTACGTTGAAGGCGTTCCGACGGGTTCCTAACCCGTTTGGAAACTTTGCCGAAAAGACAAGAGGAATGCGCTTGGAACAGGGTTTGCGAAGGTGCGGTGTCTCGCTTTTAGCACTTTTGATCCATTCTGCGTTTACGCCTGGCACTCTGCGCGGGCAGACGCTGGGAGCGGCAGCTAGCTTCACGGAAGCGGAAACCAGCAGTAGCCTCCCATCTGGAGTCGAGAGTCCAGCGTCAGATGCGGAAGCGGCGGACGGCTTTGTGCCGCGCCACGCCACGGGCCGCATCCTGCTGCATGGGCTGGGCTTCAGTGTGCATGCCGGTGCGAATGGCCTGGGTGGGGACATCGCGCTGCCGGTTGCGAAGCGATACAACGTGCGTGTGGGCGGCGAATACTTTCATTACACCACCCAGTTCGCGCAGGAGGGTGCCGACGTAACGGCCGCTCTGCGGCTGGGCCTCGGCAGGGCTGCGGTGGACTGGTTTCCCTTCAACAACGGATTTCGCGTCAGTCCGCAGGTTGTGTTCGGCATTCAGACCCGGGTGAATGCTTCGGTCGTCGTGCCCTCGGGCCGCACCATTTCGCTGGACGGGCAGGATTACGTCAGCAGCGACGCCGATCCCCTGCGAGGCACCGCGCTCATCCAGACACGCAAAGTGGCACCGGGCCTGACCGTCGGGTGGGGCAACATCGCACCGCATGGCGACCGGCACTGGTCGTTCCCGGTTGATCTGGGGTTTTACTACATCGGCCAGCCAAGCCTCGACGTTACCTTCCAGGGCAGCGCGTGCGACCCGCGGTATCCGCAGCCGCTCGGCTGTCAGGAAGTTACCAGCGACCCAGGGTTCCAACGCGACTTGAACGCCTTCATCCAACGTAACCAGAACAACCTGAGTTACGTGTCGTTCTTTCCCGTAGCATCGTTCGGCGTTGGCTACCGCTTCTAGCGGTTTCTTGCTCGCGAGGTGCTAAGGTCTGTGCACGCAACAGAGGCAGCCCGCAGGCCGCCTCTGTTTTAGAAAAGATTGGTCGGGGAGAGAGGATTCGAACCTCCGACCCCCTGGTCCCGAACCAGGTGCTCTACCAGGCTGAGCCACTCCCCGATGTCCTGCGAAGCGTTGGCAACGTGGCCAGGGGGCCTGTCACCCCGGCAACCAACTCCGTCAGTGTACCAGAGCGACTCCATGCCAAAGCCAATGCTTCAGAAGCGCTGCCAGCTTCCGTAACGCACATGCGGGTAAACGTCCGGTGCGTACGCGTAGACGCGCGGCATCCGTAACAAAGCGTACAGCAGGAGCGCAAACCAGCCGATGCCCGTCCACCCGAACAGTACATTCAGGATCAGGATGCCACCCACCGGGCCACCGCGATGCGAAGCGACGATTGCCGGCAGGAAGTAGAGCACTAACAGCAGGGTCAAAGTGATCATGCAGGCCGCCTCCGTGGCGGCTAGTAGAGGTACGTGTTCTCACGGCAAAGGTTCCCTTAGGAATCAACGATGGTGGCACGGTCACGCCAGCAGACGCATATGCGATATCGGCTACTCCACAGGTAGTGTTCCGGCCATCTCCGGAACGTGCTCCTTTGATTCGCAGTCGCCCGCTGCGGTGAGGGCCGACAACTGATCGGGAGTTAGCTGCAGGTCAGCCCCTGCGAACAGATCCTCCAGTTGCTCCGGGCTGGTGGCGCTGGCGATGGGCGCAAGGATGTTGGGCCGGGAAAGCAGCCACGCCAGGGCAATCGACGCCTGCTTCGCGCCGGTTTGCTCTGAAACCGCGCTCAGGGCTGCCAGGATGCGTTCTCCGCGATCATCGAAGAACTCCTTGACGCGGCTGCCGCGGTCCTTGCCTTCTGTGTCGGCAACTGTCTTGTACTTACCGGTCAGGAAGCCGCTTGCGAGCGAGAAGTACGGCACAACGCCGATGTTGTACTCCGCCACGACCGGTGCCAGGTCGCGCTCGTACTCTTCGCGTGTGTGCAGGTTATAGTTCGGCTGCAGCGTCTGGTAGCGCTCCCACCCGGCAGTCCGGGCAACCGCTTCCGCGGCGCGCAGGCGGTGGCCATCGTAGTTCGATGCGCCAAGGACACGGACCTTTCCTTCCTGCGCCAGGTCGTTGAAGGCGCGCATGGTTTCTTCCAGCGGCGTCTCCTTGTCATCGCTGTGTGCCTGATACAGGTCGATGTAGTCGGTCTGCAGGCGGCGCAGTGACGCCTCAACGGCCTCGCGGATGTAGGCAGCTTTCAGCCCCTTCTTACCGTCGCCCATGTCCATGCCCAGCTTGGTCGCCAGCACAGTCTGTTCGCGTTTTCCGGTCCGCTTGAACCACTTGCCCAGGATGGTCTCGCTTTCGCCGCCGCTGTTGCCCGGCTTCCAGCGCGAGTAAACATCCGCTGTGTCGATGAAGTTGTAGCCACGATCGGCAAAGCGGTCGAGTACGGCGAATGACGCCTGCTCGTTGACATTCCAGCCAAAAACGTTGCCGCCAAGCATGATGGGTGAGACCGGGATACCGAGGCTGCCCAAAAGACGCATTTCCATGAGAAACTCCTTCACGCGTTAGGATGCGTCCACAAAGCAGCGGCTGCGAGGTGGCATGCTTCTACGCGATCAGCCGCAGGGGAAAGGCACGCTACGATGGCTTCATGTCCATTATGAAGTCCGCCATTGCCACACCGTCCGCTCCTGCCGCCATCGGCCCTTACTCCCAGGCGGTGCGCTCGGGTGACTTGCTGTTCTGCTCCGGCCAGGTGGGGTTCGATCCAGAGACCGGCAACGTGGTCGAAGGCGGGATTGAGGCGCAGACAAGGCGTGTGCTGGCCAACATTGACGCCGTTCTGCAGGCCGCCGGTCTGGGCTTTGCCGACGTGGTGAAGACGACCGTCTTCCTGAAAGACATGGGTGATTTCGCCGCAATGAATGTTCTCTACGCGGACAGCTTTGCCCCGGAAGGTGTCGTTGCGCCGGCGCGGTCCACTGTCGAGGTCGCGCGTCTTCCGAAGGATGGATTGGTTGAAATTGAGGTGATTGCACGCTTTCCCTCCGAGGCCTGACCGAGGGCACCGCGTGGTTCGCCGAGACCTCTTTCTGCGTCTAACTATAGGGAGACATCATGGCAAACATAGCAAAGGGCAATACCGTGGTAGCGCCGCGTCGCGTGCACAAAACGGATGCGGAGTGGCGCGAACT
>CAXTFT010000140.1:0-4882 GCA_964243585.1 uncultured Terriglobus sp. | reverse complement strand
ACGCGACGATGCTGACGCCGGAACAATTCCACGTCATGCGCGAAAAAGGCACGGAGCGGGCCTTTACCGGTGCACTGTACGAGAACCACGCGAACGGCGTATATCAATGCGGCGCATGCAACGCACCCCTGTTCACGTCAGAAACTAAATTTGAAAGCGGCTCCGGTTGGCCCAGCTTCTACAAGCCGGTATCGGCAGATGCAATCGAGGCAATCGAGGACCGGGCCTATGGCATGCGCAGGGTTGAAGTGGTCTGCTCCAACTGCGGCGCGCACCTTGGCCACGTCTTTCCAGACGGCCCAAACCCAACCGGACTACGCTACTGCATCAATTCGGCGTCAATGAACTTCGCTGAAAAGCAGTAACCTTACCGGGTGCCGCAGCAGGCTCGTCTGACCGGCGAGCCTGTTTTCGTTGCCGCACAGGATCTCTGGTAAGCACAGGACTCCGGTAAGGTGGAGAGTGCCATGACAGCCTCTTCACAGCGCCTCGGCACCGAAGACAGACACCTGTCGTGGAAGATTTTTACCGCAGCCTTTGCCGTGCGTGTGCTCTACATCCTGCTGGCACACACCTACAGGATTCGCCTGTCCGATGACCACTTTGAATTTGGCTGGGAGATGGGCCGCATCGGTCGCGCACTGGCCACCGGGTACGGCTACAGCGATCCATTCACGGGACATACAGGACCAACGGCATGGGTGCCACCGCTGTACACGCTGCTGATTGGTGGTGTGTTCAAGGTCTTTGGTGTTTACTCGCGCCTGTCGGCCTTTGTCCTGCTTACTATGAACTCGCTGCTGTCAGCCTGGACGGCGGTGCTGGTGTGGGAGATTGGTTGGCGATGCTTCAACCGTCGCGTTGCGCTTTGGAGCGGATGGCTTTGGGCGCTGTATCCGGCGGCCATGCAGTACGCCGTTCGGTGGATCTGGGAGATGTCCGCAACTGCTGCGGTGTTCACCGCGGTTCTTGTGCTTGCCCTGCGCATGCGCGGTGTTGGGGATACTAAACCGGCAGGGCAGACGTGGCAGCAATGGTCGGTCTTTGGGTTGCTTTGGGGCGCGCTTGCCCTGCTGAACCCGTCGCCGCTGCTGATGCTGCCGGTGGTTGCGCTATACCTGCTTACCGCTCGCGAAAAGGGCACTTCAGTCACAGAAAAGGGCCTAAAGAAGCGCATTCTGCACGCCGGAATCATGCCGCAACTGCAGAATGTTGCGCTGGCAGCGGTGCTTTTTGTGTTGACCGTTGCGCCCTGGGCCGCACGAAACTACACCGTTTTCCATCGTTTCATCCCTCTACGTGACAACTTCGGCGCGGAGAACTACGAGGGCAACTCGCCCTGGTCAACCGGCTTACCATGGGGCCGGACGGTGCCACTGGAGAACCACAGGATCCTCGCCGAATACACCAGCATGGGCGAGCCAGCCTGGGTCGCCGACCGGGCTGCGAAGGCGAATCTCTGGATTCATGAGCACCCGAAAAAGTTCACCGAGTTAACTATCAAGCGCACGTGGATGTACTGGGCAGGTGTTCCCAAGTCAGTGGAAGAAGCCGGTGTGCTGGAGTACGCGCGGTTGGTGTCCTTCCAGTTCCTGTCGCTGGCCGGGCTGCTCGGTGCGGCGCTGGCTCTGCACCGGCGGAGACCCGGCGCATGGGTGTTTGCAGCGGCGTTTTTGCTGTTGCCGCTGCCGTATTACGCTGTGACCGTGCAGGCGCGCTTTCGGCACGTGCTGGAGCCGCTGATCTGCGTGCTGGGCGTTTACCTCTTCCAATCGACGACCAGCAAACGCCCATTGGACAGTGCTAGGCACCTGTCTTTGTGAGCTGCACCCAGCCTTCGGTGATCCTGACGCGGCTGGTCGGCAGGTCGCCCAGTGGCGGCATGGGGTGCATGGGGGAAAGCCCCCATGTGGGCACCTCAGACTGTGCATTGGCTGCCGTGTCTGGAAGCAGATGGTGGAAAGCAGCGGTGTAGCCCTGAACCTCCGGTGGCGGCAGCATGAGTGTTTCTGTTGCTCCGTCGTCTGCGGCCAGTACCGGTCCCGCAAAGAACGACGGCGATAGCCGCTTGATGGCATCGTCGGTAAATTGCGACGGTACCTGGATCTTTTTGCGTGGCAGCGAACCGGCCGTGGCATACAGGGCCAGCCCCGGATCGGCCAGCAGCACCACATCGGTCGAGTTGTTAATGGACAGGGTCACCACGCTCTCGGTTGCAGCGATCACGCCCGCGCCGCTGCTCTTGTCTTTGCCAGTCACAAAGGGGTGGATCGCCGGTTTGGTGCCGCCGCTCGCGTGGATGTCCGGGTTGAAGGCGGTCACAAGGGCAGTGGGTGCGGCTTTGGCGCTGACCGGTGCGAAACGTCCGTCAGACGGGGTTGCGCCCGGCACAAAGATGCCCAGAATACCGTCGTCCGGCCGGATGGCATCGCCCAGACGCACCTGTAGAGGGGGAACTGCCGGTGTGGACGCGATCGCGGGCGCTGCATTCTGACCGATCAAGGCATCCTGCGCGGTGTCGGTGCCGCGAAAGTCCAGCCGAGCCACCATGACCAGGATGGGTGTGCCAATCAGGTCAGTGCGATGGCTGTTCGGCTTGCTGGTTGGGTCGAAGGTGGTGCGAATGGTGTCGATGACACGCAGCATGGCGGAAAGGCCCGTCTCTGCCCAGTCCACAACGCCCGCAGGTACGGTGTAAGACTGCGTTGCGATGGAGATTGCCAGTTGCCGCAGCATGGGGTTTGTGATGCTCCCAAACGGGTCCATTCCCTGCGGCAGCCAGGGATGCGGCTTGTACGACACCTGCAGAACAGGCCGCTGGGACCCGCTGTTGTTGGCTGCGGTCAAACCCACCATCGGCGGGTCGGTTTCGAACTGGCCCAGCGCATTACCGTCCGCATCGAAGACCTCCAGCGTGTGCTCCAGGAAGTCAGGTACCAGCATGCCGCAGATGGGGCCAGACTGCGGCGTGGCTTCTGCAGCGGGATCAGCCGCAGACTGCAGGCGCATGCCGAAGCGCGACCAGAACGGGTAACGCGGTGTCAGAAGGGTCGTAACCGGCGTCGACTTGTCGGCGGGGGTGGAGGGTGCGTTGTACTCGCGCCGAAGGCCGAACATATCGACCACGCTCATGCGCTCCAGCTTCAGGGTGCCCGCGTGGGTGCGCAGGCCCGCTGCCAGCAGCTGCGTGTCGGCTTGCAGCAGACCCGCGGACATGACGTCCAGCGTCGCAATGGTCGTTTGGAAGGCTTTGCCATTCACCGCAGGGACAACGTGGCCCAGATTGTCGATGGTCCTGTTTTCGATCAAGACGCTGCGCAGCGTGCTGGCAACTGTCAGGGTCAGGTGTGTCCGTTCCGTAACGGAGACCGTCGTGCCGGTGGGCACCACGCCGGTCTTTACAGGCCGCAGTTCCACGTCGCTTTCCGGCAGGGTGAAGGAAGCTGGGTCCAGCGCGGTGAAGGTGCAGCTGGTGTCGGCGAACAGGGGATCAACGGGGTCGTTCCAGGGTGACACGGCCAGCGGGCTGGGCTGCTGACCGGTCCATTCAACCGCCTGGTCTGTCGAGGGTTTGAAGTCAGGCGCGCGGCTTAGCCAAACCAGGTTGATGGCACCCTGGAAAGCGGCCTGACCTGCCGCGGTAGAACTCATGATGCCGGTGCTTTCCGGGTCCAGCAGCGCGGTTTCACGTAGGAGCGCAACCACGTCCTGGGGCAGTCCCGGTACATTCAGGGCGCCCTCGTTGCTGATCATCTGGCTGCCGTTTACCCTGGCGAATTGGCCGGTACGCAGGCTGACCAGCGTATCGCCGGAGCGCCGCACCTGCACGGTACCTTTTTCCATCCACCGGCCATCAAAACCAAACTTGTAGGAGCGGCCCAATCCCGTGACCCGCAACTGCGGCGACCACGGCCTGTACCAGCGCGGGCCCGGCAGTTCATGCAGGTTGTCGGCGCTGGGCATGGAGACGCGCGCTCCCGCAGTGGTCTTCAGCAGCTCATCCAGGTCGGCGTCCAGGTTTACATCGACCCACCATCCGGCGGTGTCGCTGCCCGTCTGCTTTGTGGTCTGTCCCAGGTGCAGCGATCGCGCGTTTGGCCGGTGATCGAAGACATAGATCAGGTGGTCATCCGCGATTTTGCCCAGCTGTTGCAGTGCTGTGCCGGCATCGGTGAAGGCTTGGCGCACATCAGCGCGAAAGGCGATCTTTTGCCCGTCGGTCGGTTCCACAGGCTTCGGTGCGGGTGGTGGGAATTTGGAAGGGATGTTCGGAACGCGCTGGAAAACGCCATCGCCCACCTGCCAGGGCTTGTCTGACACACCGATGCCGGGCCAGTAGCCGGATAGCTGGCGGGTCGCCATGTCGCCGGTCGATTGCAGCGTGAACAGGGTCGCAGGCGCGGGTGCTGCAGCCGCCGTATCCACGTCCATGCGCAGGTAGGTTTTGGGCGCGCCGGGCACACTTTGGAAGGTCGCGGCGTGGGTAGCCGCTGGCATGTCCAGCACGCCTCCAGTTGAACTTTTCTGGCCCTGCACGTTGGCAAACAGCATCTCCGCGGCGTTCACTGACTTGTCATCACCGGTAGCCGAGGCGATGTCCGCAAGCGAGCGCTGCACGTTTGGCCAGAGCGAAACCACGGCGTTGGTGATGGGTTGCGGCGGAGTTGCGGGATCACCCAGCCGGACCGAAACGACTGCGCCGTGATAAATGGTCGCGTAAGCAAACCTCCACACAGGCGGCACAGAACGCGACAGGTCGACGTTCGCCAGGGGAAACGCGGTCTGCATCTTTTTCAGCAGGACGCGGCTGTTGTCCACGGAGCCGAAACGCTGTACCAGCCGCTGCACATTCAGCAGCTTGTCAACAATGCTTGGCTCTTCG
>CAXTFT010000139.1:0-8877 GCA_964243585.1 uncultured Terriglobus sp. | reverse complement strand
GTGAGGGCAACAGGCCTATAAGGCCATCTGGTTTCTGCATGTCACTGGCTATTTTGGCCAGGTAGCGGTTGGGTCCCATACCGATGGAGCAGCGCAAGGTCTCACCCACGTTGTCGCGGATGCTTTGCTTGATGGCGAGAGCGATCTCGCGGGCGCGAGGCGGCTCCTGCTCGCGGCCGATCAGCTGGCAGACCATCTCATCGATGGATGGCGTGTGCGCCACGGGACAGGCCAGTTCCACGGCGGCGGCAATCTTGTGGGAGTACTCGGCATAGGTGGTGTGGCTGCCGTGCACCATGATGATGTCCGGGCAGATCTTCTTCATGTCCCCGACGCGTGTTCCGGTCTTGATGCCGAGCGCCTTGGCCTCGTAGCTGGCAGCGATGGCCACGGTCGTGTCGGCAAAGCTGGGCACCACGGCGAGCGGTTTGTTGCGGTACTCAGGGTGCAGCTGCTGCTCCACCGACGCAAAGAAGCTGTTCAGGTCGACATGAAGAAACCCGAACCGATCCGGCTGTGGCTGCAACGAATTGGTGGCAAAAGGATCCATGAGACGCGCATGATCAGTGTACTGTTCGCCTGTTGTTCGCCAGCATCTCAGTCGCTTTACCATGGAGGCATGGTCGTGTGCGTGGTGGTGAACTGGAATGGCTGGCGGGACACGGTTGCGTGCCTGAGCACACTTGCGTGCCAGACCGGCCCGCCGCTGCACGTGATCGTAGTTGATAACGGTTCTACAGACGACTCCATTGTGGAACTCGGCGCGTGGATTAATCAAACAAGAACCTGCCCCGCAACCTTTAGCCTCCTGCCCAGTCCGGAGAACCTTGGCTTTGCGCGCGGAGCAAACATGGGCATTCAGCAGGCGTTGGACTTGGACGCGGAGTTTGTCTGGCTGCTGAACAACGACACAGAATGCCCGCCCGACACGTTGGCGAAGCTGGTGCGGACGGCGCGCGACCAGGCGGATGCCGGTGTGGTCGGTACGGTGCTTTTCTACCACTCAGACCCTGCCAAGGTGCAGGCCTGGGGCGGCGGACGTATCAGCCGCTGGTTGGGTACAACGACACACTACCTGGCACCTACAAGTCCGGGCCGTAACTCCTATGCCACCTTTGCCAGCGTATTGATCCGGGCTGAAGTTCTGCAAGCGATCGGGCTGCTGCATGATGGCTACTTTATGTACTACGACGATTCTGATTTCTGCCTTCGCATGGAGGCAACACGCTGGAAACTGGCTTTTGCCGCCGATACCGCCGTGCTGCACAAGGAAAGCGCCAGCACCGAGGGACCGCGAGACCCCTTCATGGAGAAGACCACGGCCGTTTCCGGCATGCGGTTTCTCAGGCGTCACTCCCCCATGTCGTGGCTTTCCGTACCGTTGTTCCTGCTGCTCAAGCTGCTCAACCGGGCCCGAAGGGGCGAGTGGGCCGCCTGCCGCGCCGTGCTGGGTGCCCTGCGGGAATCACGCCGAAGCTGAGCATGCCCTTCCCGCCATAAGCATGTAAGAGCCGTTCCACTTTGGTGTGCGCCATACGAAAGTGGTGTCAAGTCCTGGTTACAACGCCTTGACTAGCCGGTCAATTTCGATACAGTTAGTCTCAAAGCTCAAAACAAGCTGCGTTCTTCGGGAGGGTACCTGCCCAGAGAACAGCCGCACGTATCTTTGCGCGCCGGCATTTGCCGCGCCATACCTTTTCAGGAGGCAGTTGCATGAAAAAGTTTCTATACGCCGCGCCGCTGGCACTTGTCTGCGTTTCGGCTGTTCACGGCCAGGCCGTTTCGGTGAATGGTGGAGCCATCCAGGGCACCATTACGGATCCGTCCGGCGCCAGTGTTGCCAATGCTGAAATCGTAATCACCAGCGTGGGGGAAGGCACTACAAAAACTCTCACGACCGACAAGTCCGGTTTCTACAGCATTGGACCCTTGAATCCCGGAGAGTACAAGGTCGCCATTACGGCGCCGGGTTTCCAGAAAACTGAAGTGACTACTCGCATTCTGACTGGAACCGCCACGCCTGGCAGCTTCAAGCTGACGGTGGGCCAATCGTCCGAGACGGTGGAGGTCACCGCGGGCGAGGTCCAGGTAAATACGGATCAGGCAGGTGTCAGTGACGTTATTACACGAGAGCAGGTTGCAAGCCTTCCAGTAAACGGGCGAAATTTCCTTGATCTGGCCCAGATTGAGCCGGGCGTACAGTTGCAGAACGGTACCGCCTTTGACCCCACTAAGTCTGGTTACACAGGTGTTTCCGTCAACGGAGTCTCCGGCCGTACCACGCGTATTATGCTCGACGGCCAGGACATCACTGACGAGTACGTGGGAACCACGATCATGGTGGTATCGCAGGGGTCAGTCAATGAGTTTCAGCTGAACCGCTCCACCCAGGACGTTTCCGGCGAGGTTACCTCGCAGGGACAGGTGCTGGTGTCTACCCGTTCGGGAACCAACGCGCTGCACGGGGACCTGTTCTACAACTTCCAGGACGGCCGTGCGCTCTATGCCAACCCGAACAGCACGCCCAACGCCGCAGGCATTAAGGTCCGCCCACCTTTTCAGCGGAACCAGTTTGGAGGCAGCGTCGGCGGTCCAGTCATCAAGGACAAGCTGTTCTTCTTCGGCAACAGTGAGCGCATCCAGCAGAAGCAGGCCGCCCCTAACAACCTGGGTTCCCTGTTCAATACCACTGACTTTTCCATCGCAAATCCGACGATTCCCAGCCCCTTCAACCAGACCTACTCCGTGGCCCGCATAGACTTAAACGGACCGCTCGGTGGCCACTACTTTGCCCGGGGCAGCTACCAGGCGGATTCGTCCTACACCGGTACGAACTACTCCATTTACAACAACCGTGACAACACCTGGGGCATCGCTTTTGGTGCGGACTTCTCGAGTGGACGCCTGACACATTCATTTCGTGGATCGTATGAGAAGTTCCACAACCTGATCACTGACGGCACGGGTATCGGTGTGTATAACCCCATCCCGGCAGTCAGTATCAATTTCACCGCGCAAAATCTTCGCACGGGTCCCAACAACAACGCGCCGCAGGCGACCTTCCAGTCCGACAAGCAACTTCGCTATGACGGGTCGTACACCGTTGGTTCGCACAACATCCGGTTTGGCAGCGCGTTCAATCGTATTCTTGGGGGCGGTGCGGCGGCGTTCTATCAGCTCGGCCCACTGATTTCGGAGACCACATCCACCCTGCTGGATGGCAGGGTCGCGACAGCCACGTCCAACAATCCGAACAAGCGGGGCTGCGGCGGTGGGATTGGCGCAGCTGCCTGCCCATCTGACCCGCTGAATGGCTACAACGCAACCGGCGGTGTGACCTTCTCCAACGGCCTGGGTGGCGCGACCGAACTGCCCGGCTTTGATCGCCCGGTGGGTGGTCTGGCTTCATACCGGGCGTCTGCGTACCTCTCTGACGCATGGAAGGTCACCCCCTCCTTCACGCTTTCGGCGGGTGTGCGCTATCAGTTGGACACCAACCGCGCCAACAATGACCTGAACCCAGTAACCTGCGGCAGCCTGCTGGCAAATGTTTCCTATGTTTGCTCGGGCCTGTCTTCGGGGACTGAGTTGCAATCGTTGGTCGATTCCAGCCTGGTTGGCCGTCCCAAGCAGCCGGTGTACAACCTTGGGCCGCAGATCGGCTTTGTGTATGCGCCCGGCAACCACAAGACCGTTTTTCGTGGCGGCTTCGGTATCTACTTCGAGAACAGCGTTTTCAACAATCAAACGAACGCCCGCGGGCCTTTGGTGAGCCGTGCTTTCGGCTACGCCACGGTAGCTAACATCTGCAATAACTACCAGGTTACCTATCCGGACGGCACGGTTCATCGCAGCTCACCGAACGGGACGCCGTACCAGACACTCTGCCAGGATCAGGCGATCGCCCAGTCCGCAGCTCAGTTTGCTGCAATCTCTGCCGACTACCAGGCCAACGCCGCTAACAATCCCGCCCTTAATGCCAACTTTGAGGGTGCCCGCCTGAACTTCTCGAACACGTTCGCGCCGGGCTATAAGACTCCGTACTCCGAGCAGTGGAACTTCGGCCTTCAGCGGGAGATTTTTAAGGGCGCCATCATCAGTGCGGATTACGTTCACAACACGGCTCTCCGCATCGGCCAGCGAGTCGACCTGAACCACGTGGGTGCCGCGCGTACGCTGAACGTTACCAACGCGTTGGGTGCAATTAACGCAGCCAGCGTGGCGGCCGGGTGCGGGGGCGTAACCACCGTTGCGGCATCCCAGCCCGCCATCAACTGCATTATTGGTACGAATGCAAATGCCAGCATCACCACGCTTGCAACGCAGGGT
Source organism: uncultured Terriglobus sp. (assembly GCA_964243585.1). GTDB lineage: Bacteria > Acidobacteriota > Terriglobia > Terriglobales > Acidobacteriaceae > Terriglobus. Next base: position 4,548 of record CAXTFT010000139.1, on the reverse strand, counting down.
CTTGACTCGGGCGTTACGTACACGAGCAGCAATAATTACACCTACGCTGGCCGCGCCCGTGCCGCTGCCTTTCCGGGCCTGAATCAGAATGTTGGGTCTGGTTCGCTGATCCGTCCTGTCGGTCGTTCCGGTTACGACGCACTTCAGGTGGTGTACCACCAGAGCAAGTCGCATCCCGCGCCTGGCATAGACTCTGGCAACCTACAGATTTCCTACAATCTGTCACGCATCGTGTCTAACCTAAACGGCTCAGATGAGTTCTTCTCCTCGGCGGCTTACGACAACGACAATCCGACGCAATATATCGGTCGGAACAATCTCGATCGTAAGCACCAGGTCTCCTTTGGAGGTTCGTTCACGCTGAAGTATGGCCCAAAGCTGGGAATCATTGGACATTTCTTCTCAGCCACACCAGGAACGCTGTTGCTCGACACAGGCTCTGTAACCAGCGGTAACATTTTTCAAAATGACTTGACCGGTGACGGGACCACAGCCGACATTGCCCCGGGTACCAACCAGGGTGACTACATGCACCGCATCAAGTCGGATACCCTGGCCAATTACATCAGTACCTTCAACGGCAGCTACGCGGGCAAGGCAACGCCTGCGGGTCAGGCGCTCATCAATGCCGGGCTGGTCAACCTCGCACAGCTGACCGCGCTCAAGGGTGTTGTCCAGCCCATCGCACAGCTGCCCACCAACCGTGGCCTGAACAATCCCATGTTCCGGTCCATCGATGCGAACTTCTCGTACCCGATCCGCATCAACAAGCTGCATGAAGGCCTTAGCCTTGAACCGGGCGTCGCCTTCTACAACGTGGGCAACTTCAGCAACTTCAGCAACTTCACTGGTACGCTGCAGAACACTACGACCACCGGCAGCACCTTTAACAACAACGCCGGTTTCTTTACCGGTGCAAACAGCTTCCCGGTGCTTGCCGCGAAGCGTACGCTGCGAGGCGCGGGTACCTTTTCACAGGGTGCTCCCCGCCAGGCGGAGTTCCAGCTGAAAGTAAACTTCTAACCGCACGCAAGCAACTGCCTTAACAGGAAGGGGACCGCATCGTGCGGTCCCCTTCCTGATTTTGTGTGCAAAAATCAACTCTTCATGGGGGGCAGGGCGGGTCCTCGGGTTGGGCCATTTGGCTGCGACACTTTTACGCTGCGGCCTGTAGCTGCGGACTTGTAGATCGCTTCGATCAGCCGCTGATCCTGCAGGCCCTCTTCGCCACCGGTGTGTGGCTGCTTATTCTCGAGCACGCACTCCGCCATGTGGTCCATCTCGAGCGCGAACTGGTCCTTGTCCGGGATCGATGGCGTCATCTCCACTTCCTTGCCGTCGTCCAGTTTCGAAAAGCGCAGCTTGCTGCCGTGATACCCGAAGCCCGGGTCCATCTCGCCATATGCCGTGTCTCCTTCGATCCGGATGAAGTTGGACCGGTGCACGTCATACGCGCTGGTGAAGTTGGCCGTCATGCCGCTGGGAAACTTCAGGATCACCTCGCAGCGTGACTCCACTTCCTTGAAGCGAGGGTCATCCTTGGGCTGCACCGTTGCGGCAAAGACCTCTTCCGGCTCCTCGCCCATCAGAAAGCGCGCCGCGTTCAGGCAGTAGATGCCGACGTCTGGCATGCATCCACCGCCTGCCAGCTTGCGGTTCAGGCGCCACTGGGTGGGGTCACCCTCGTTCTGAGAATTCGACGCAACCACCGACCGCACCTTGCCCAGCTTGCCATCCGCCACCGCCTTTTGCAGTGTGCGGTTCATGGGCTCGTACTGCTGCCGGTAGGCGATCATCAGCTTCACGTTGGAAGCCTTGCAGGCGGCAATCATCTCTTCGCACTCGCGGCTGGTGTTGGCCATGGCTTCTCGCACAGGATGTGCTTGCCCAGCTTTGCACCGCGCAGCACAAACTCGTGGTGCTGGCTGTTCGGCAGCACGATGTAGATCACATCGACGCCTGGCATGTCCTTCAGCCTTTCGTAGCCGGCATAGTCGGTCACGTTCCCCTCGGCGATGCCGTACTGCGCCGCAATCTTCAGCGCCTTGGCGCGGTCGCCGCTCACCAGGGCCGTCGGCTTGCAATACTCCGACGCGGCAAAAGCAGGCAGAATCTGGTTCAGCGACAACCGTCCCAGGCCCACAATGGCAAAGCCGACGCGCTTGCCGGGCGGCAGAAACGGGCCGGGCTCGCCCTCGGGTGGCTCGGTGGTGGCGTGGATGGGTGACAGCTTCACGTCGTTCTCGCCGCCCGGCTTCGCCTGTTGGGCTGCTGCGCCGCTCCCAAGAGCCGCCCCTGCCAGCGCCCCAGTGGCCGCAAGGAGGAAGCCTCGCCTCGAAGGAGAGGAGTCGGTTTGAACGATTGCATCGGGTGCCGGCGAAAGGTGTTCGTTTGCAGAAGTCATACGGAGTCGGATGCTGTACCCGTGGCAGGTGTATGCGGCGCACACCGTCTGCCCGCGCCAGCCACCGCCAGAACGCGGTATTCTTCTCACCGTATGAAGCCCCTTCGCCGCGTCGCTGCCGCACTGCTCTCCGCCCTTGTTGCCATGCCTGCCCTGTCCGCCCAGGCGACGCCCGCGCACGGAGATGGCAAGCTGCACATCGCCTTTGTGGACGTGGAGGGCGGCCAGGCCACGCTGTTTGTGTCGCCTACCGGCCAGTCCTTGCTGGTAGACACTGGGTGGAGCGGCAACAACTACCGCGATGCCGACCGCATCGTGGCTGCCGCGAAGGACCTTGGCGTCACACGGCTGAACACTGTGCTTATTACGCACTACCACACCGACCACGTAGGCGGCGTGCCCCAACTGGTGGAGCGCATCCCCGTGGACAAGTTCATCGATCACGGCACCCGCTTTGAGAAGGACCCGGACCCCGCCGTGAACTATGACAATTACATGCGGGTGATCGCAAGCGGCAAATTCCAGCGCGCCATTGTGAAAGCGGGTGACGCGCTGTCGGCGGACGGATTCGACGGCACGGTCATCGCCGCCGCCGGGCAGGTCCTGCGCGATCCGCTGCCGGGAGCGCAGGCTGGCACCAACCCGCTCTGCGCCAAGACACCAGCGGTCCTTGAAGACACGTCCGAAAACGGCCAGTCCATCGCCTTTGTGCTGCGCTTCGCAGGGCTCACCATCGTGGACGGTGGCGACATGACCTTTGACCGCGAACGCCTGCTGGTCTGCCCCGCGAACAAGGTGGGCAAGGTGGACCTGATGATCGTCTCGCACCACGGCGTGGACTGGAGCAGCAGCCCGGTCTGGATCGACTCGCTTGCGCCGCGCGTCGCCGTGATGGACAACGGCAGCAACAAGGGCGGCAGCACGTCCGTGATCGACACGATCAAGGCCTCACCGCGGCTGCAGGCACTGTACCAGCTGCACCTTGCCCCGCCCACCAGCTACAGGAATCCCGGCCAGACGGTGCAGGGCGGTCCTGAACACAATACCGCAGCGGAGTTCATTGCGAACGGCGCAGGCGCGGACGGCAAGCGCGTGGATGTGACGGTCAACCCTGATGGCAGCATGGATGTGGAGAATCAGGGCACCGGGCAGACGAAGCATTTCGCAAAGTAATAGACCCGTCACACCCGAGGGTGCCCCATGTCTCGGAGAGACATGGGATTTAGTCTGTGAGTGGACGCCTCACGTCTCAGAAGCGAGACGTGGGGCACCCCTTTGATCGGCGTGCTAGTCAAGGGCTCGCTATCGGACGAGCACGGTTTAAGTGTGCCCTTCAGCACTCAGAACCAGTAGTCATGCATGCGCTGAAGAAATTCTTGCGTGGTTGAGAAGCCTGACGCCGATCCAATCACCGAGTCGACCGGGCATTTAGGACAGAGCGCCGTCTGGCTCTCATCGATCCACTCCACGATCTCACTTGGTGGATACATGCCGAAGCAGTAGAAGCAGCCGCAGATCTCACTTGCCTCCGACTCGGCGTAACGCCGAAGGGAGTGTTAGTGCGCAAGTGTTTGGGAGCGATCCGGCCTGGATTTATTCAGGTGGGTAATCAACATGGCCGTGCTCCACTTACACGATAGTTGTTGTCGATCAACTTTAGTGCAGCCGAAGCTGTGCTTGAGGGTAGTGCAGCGGCATACGGCCAGCGCGCTCGCGGTATCGTCTAACTTATAGATGTCCGGGCACCCGTATCCCCATACTGATCGTGAGATATTGAACCGCATCCAGCGGGCCGGTGGCCGTGCCGGGTACAAGCAGCTGGTGCGCGAGCTGGGCATGGGCGGTGGACGCGAACGCCGCATGCTGCTGGAACAGTTGGCCAAGATGACTGCGCGTGCGGCCTTGGTGAAGGTCGATGCCGAGCACTGGGCACTGCCGGAGACGCACAAGGAGCGCGCCAAGAACGACGCGGCACGTGCGGCGGCGAGTGAAGGCGGGCGCCGCGGCTTTGCCGCCGATCTGCGGTCGCGCGCGACCGAGCGGATGCAGGGCCGGGCGGACCTGGTTGCGGGTAAGCTTTCGCTGCATCGTGACGGGTTTGGCTTTGTTCGACCCACAGACGCGAGCGCCGCCGATGGCGACGT
>CAXTFT010000138.1:0-9004 GCA_964243585.1 uncultured Terriglobus sp. | reverse complement strand
GGTCTCGCCATCTGCGCGGCGGACCAGATGGCGAGACCGGCACCCATGACAGTCCGCGTGCCAAGCCGGTCAAGCAGGCCCACCAGCGAAAGCTGCGTCAGGCCGTACGCCAGCGCAAAGGCACTCAGCAGCCAACCCATCTGTGTCGCGCTCAGGTGCAGCTCGGCGCGAATGGTGGTGTTGGCGACAGAGAGCGAGACGCGGTCGAAGAAGTTGACCAGCCCCGCGACAAAGAGCAAGCCAAGCGTGACGGTCTGATGCCCACGCAGGCTTCGACGCCCGATGCGGCTTGGCAATGCAGAGGCGCTCATCGGAAACTTACTCCAAGGGATTAGTCGGCTGTGTAGCTGGCGCAGAAGCACGCATTGAGCAGCGTATCGTCTCGGCAGAGATAGTCTCTACAGGTGAATACCCGCCGACGTGACTCCGATAATGAAACGCCCAGGTCCCGTTTTGCAAGTGGAACCTGGGCGGCGACAATACTTCTGCGAAGTGCTTACCCTTGAGTTAGAAGAGCAGTTTCGCACCGAGCGCCATGGTGCGCGGCTCACCGGTTGTGTTGGTAATCTGTCCGAAGTTGCTGCTGTTGCTTTGCGTCGCATTCGGTGTGGCGAAGTTGGGATGGTTGAACACGTTGAAGGCGTCAGCCCGCAGCTGCAGCGTGAAGTGGTCGGAAAACGCAGTGTTCTTGGCAAGGCTCATATCCCACTCCTGGTAGCGCGGTCCAAACAGAGGATTGTAAGAGGAGTTGCCAAAGGTGTACGGTGCTGGCGCCGTGAAGGCTGCCGTGTTGAAAAAGTTCCTGATTGTCTTTTGTGCCGGATAGAGGGGTACGCCCGGAACCCTGTTGGCGCGTCCGCTGAACGCGCCTACCGTGCTGGTGGTGTAGCCAACCGAGAAGGGCTGGCCACCCTGATACTGCGTAATGCCTGAAAGCTCCCATCCACCAATGACGGCGTTTGTGAGTGCATTCGTGTTTGCCAGGTAGCGATGATTCTTGCCGAACGGCAGCACGTAGGAGTAGCTCACGTTCAGCGATTGCGGAGCGATGCCTGCGATGTTGCCGTAGGAATCGTTGGTGTTCATGGGATCCATGAAGTTCTCCGTACCGAGCACGCGAATCCACTCGTATTCCAGATTCACCTGGAAGCCCGCTTCGAACCTCTTATGAAGGCCGACCTGAAGCGCGTCGCTCGTGGAGTGGAAGATTGGATCGTCCTGCAGAAAGATGGACGCGAAGGGCTGGACAGGCCGTTTCGCTTGCACAGGGCCAGGGGATTGCGCGGGCTGGTTGATGTCGGGTGCCGTATTGCCTGAACCGCTCGCATTGTTCTGCCGCAAGTTGTGCTGGCCGACATACCCGAGGCGGAAGGAGATGGTCTTGCCGATCTGCTGTTCCAATGCCACATTGTATTGTTCTTCGTAAGGAACTACGGTCTTGTGTTGTGTATTCACGTTCGGGTTGGACGCAAATGCACCGGTCGCGCCGAAGGGAGCGTCCATCGTAAAGGTCGGCGCGCCAGCCAACTGCGAGAAGGTCTGAACGCCGAAAAAGGGGATGTTCTCAAACGCATTTGCCTGATAGTAGTACTCCGGAAGCAAATTGTAGAAAATGCCAAAGCCTCCGCGGATGACGGTGGTGGGATTCGTCTGGTAGGCGAAGCCGAAGCGAGGAGCGACGTTCTTGGTCGGCTCGCCGAGATAGTCAAAGAGGCTGGACGGCAAGCCTACGGTGTTTGCAAAGGCGATGGGTAAGGTGAGGAAGCCCGGAATTACCGGCTGCGGTGCATTCGCCGCCGGATACTTGGAACCGAAGATCACAATCTGCTTCAGATCAGGAATATACAACGCGTTATTGCCGTAGGGGCTGTCGTTGATGCGCTGCATGTCATACCGCAGGCCAAGATTCAGCGTGAGTTGCTGGGTCGCGCGCCAGTCATCCTGCACATATAAACCAGCCTGGTGTGAAACATTGTGCAGTATCTGCGCATTGGGGTTGGGGCGTTGCGTGGACGAGGGATAACCAAGAAGAAAATCAGCGTAAGCATTGCCTGAGTACTGGCCGTTGAAGTTATAGGCACCACGCTGTGGCGCGGCAGAGATCAGGTTTGCCGTACTGTCGTGAAGGTAAGAGAAGCCCGCTTTGAAGTTGTGACGGCCGATCGTCTTGGTCAGATTGCCGACCAGTTGGATGTCCTGACACAAGACCCTGCTACCGGCTTCACTTACACCGGTAATGTTACTGATGGAAATCTGCGGCGCTCCCTGAATGACTTCCGGTCCCAGGCCTGGAATGATGGCGGAGAAATTTGTGCCGACATTTTGCGGAGTACGGAAGATGGGCAGGTGCAGATAGGCGGCTGTCAGGTCACCCACCAGAGTGGGGGAGAAGAGATGGGTCCAGCCCAGCACCGTGTTCATGTTGCGTTCGCCCACGCCCGACATGCCGCCGTACCGGCTCGTGGCACCGGTGGTCGGGTTAGGGCCGTACAGGCCGGCAATGTAAGTGGCACGGAACTGGTTTTTCTCACTCGCCTTGTGGTCCAGACGGAAGGAGTAGCGGTTGACACTCTGGGAGTAAGGAACCAGTTCGAAGGTGTTTGTTCCCGTTCCTGCAACGGTGGGTAACGGGAACAGAAGACTCTGCAGGGCGAGATCAACTTTGTTCAGCCGGCCGCTCGGAATCTGGTTGCCGGCGAACTGCTGGCCGGTCAACGGATCTTTCAGCACCAGGTTCGCGACATTGCCGAAGTTTCCTGTGCGCTGTTCCACAGTAGCCTGCTGGCTGTTCAACTGGCTCGCCTGCTTGAGACGGAATCCTTCGTAGTTGAAAAAGAAGAAGGATCGGTCCCGGCCGTTATATAGGTGTGGAAGACTGATTGGGCCTGAGAAGTTACCGCCGAACTCATTGCGGATGTACTTCGGCTTCGGCAACGCTCCCGCGAAATAGTACTTCGCACCAGTCGCGGCAATGCGATTGAATTCCACCAGCGTGCCATGGTACGCGTTGGTTCCGCCCTTGCTCACCACGACGATCTGAGCGCCTTGATTGAACTCAGCAGGCGCGTTTGTGGTGAGAACCTTGAACTCCGCGATGCCGTCCAGCGGCGGCACCTCGCCCAACGGCCGCTGCAAGCCGACAAACATGTTCACGCCGCCATCCAGGGTGAAGCCGACGCCACCATAGGCGTTTCGTGAGCCGGAATTGATGGACGGCGTGATGCCGTACACGGGAATCTGATCCTGGCTGCCCGCGCCCTGCACGCCAGGAGCCAACGCCAGCAGGCCGGTGATTCCCAGCCTGCCGTTCAGCGGCGTGTCTGTGATCGTGGCTGCATCAATCACCAGACCGACGGAAGCATCTTCCGTCTGCAGGGGAGGCGCACCCGAAGTAACGGTGACCTGCTCCTGCTGCGCACCGACCTGCAGATGAGGATTGATTTCGGCGATCTGCCCGATCACAAGGGTGACGTTCTGTTGCTGAAAGCTCTTAAAGCCGCTCTGCGCAACTGTCAGGGTGTAACGACCGGGAGGAAGCTGCGATACGGAATACGTTCCGTTCCCGGTGGTCTGGGTGTTGCGGTCGATGCCCGTCTCTACATTGTGAATGCTGACATTCACATTTGGCAGCACGGCACCGGTGTCGTCCGTAACAGAACCGGAGATGGTCGCCGTGGTACCGCTCTGCGCATTGGCGAGTGTCGCGGTAGTCGAAAGCAGTAGGGTACCTGCCAGAAGCCGTGCGGTCTTTTTAGCGTCGATCACTTTGTTCCTCCTGAGATAGGCATGGTTTCGCATCACAACTGCTTCCGCGTTCGGGTAATGGAGTGGCAGATACTCCGTCGAATCAGCTACGACCTGAGTCTCAACTGCTTCTTGTAAGCGATTACAAAAATGCATGTAAGCGATTACAGATTTCCTGAACGACGAGCACTATAGGAGCGGCGTGTGAGGCTTGTCAAGCCGGCGGTAATCTTTTTAGAAAGGTAGCTTAGTCGGAAGCTAAGCACCTCTCTGCCTTCTCCGAGCGAAATGTCGACACGCCAAGGGCTGGCGTTCGGTCGACGAAGGGAAAGATAGCGCGAGGACGTGGAGCGGTGGCCTTCAGTACAACAGGATCTGCCCCGGATAACTTCATCCGAGGCTAAAGCCTTTTGTCTCGACATTGTTTCGATGGCCTGAAGGCTACGGCTACGTCCGCTCCAGGTCGTACCCACATTAGAACGATTCAGGCGGTAGTTGAGGCTTTGGCCGCTGAGATAGGAAAGAAGCGCTCCGAAGGACTGCGGCTTTAGCCGCTGGGATGATCATTCCGGTGCTGAGTCACTGCTCCCACCTCGCCACACCTCTATCTCGGCGGCTAAAGCCGCTGCAACACACAGCTTTGCTGCTTCTTCGTAAGAAGAAGCTCTATGTAGATACGACCTAGGAATTAGCCGCTACCTTGCGCCTCCGTTTGTCTTGGCGGTGAGCGTGACGACCGCAACGGAATCGGGTGGCAGATCCACCAGGCACGTCGCCGCGCACCGGATCGCACGAGTAACCGGAACGACGGCGTTCGGCTGCGTGAAGCTGTTGCGTTGGTGCGTGTCGGCGGAACTGAGCAACTGGACCGTGGCACTGCCCGCATGCGCAAAGCCTGTGACCGCAATCGAGGTGCGCATGGCGTGCGTTGCATCTGCATTGGAGAGTTTCAGGTACAAGCGGCTGCCGTCAGCAGAGTGCCCGGCAACGGCATCCACGGCGGTAGCACCGGGCGTGAATTCTGGTGAGGTGATGTCCGTTCTAAGCCGGTCCACCGCGAGATTGTCGCTGTACAACTTCAATGCATAGAACTCCGTCGTGCCGTACACGCGATCGCGGCTGGCCTGAACGACACCGCCAACCCAGCCGTTCAAGAGGTCAGAGATGCTGTTCGCTTCCACGATGTCGCCGTCACGTTCAAAGCCGTTCATCATACGCGCGGCGTACACCGCGCCTTCCATGGAGTGCATCACGGCAGTGGAGTAGAAGAGGTTCCACTCGTTCACGATGAGCTTGATGTTGCTGCCCGGCACCACCTGCTGAATCAGGTCCCGCATGTGGCGATAGTTCTTTTCAAAGGTCACGGGCCGCACCATCATGGCGCCACGCGGATCGGCGGCACTGCTGTTGTCAGAAAGCAGATCGTAGTCATGCACGGACAAGTACTGTATCTGCGGCGCGGCAATCCGCAGGATGGTGGTGTTCCAGGCATCGCTCCCGTTCAGCACACCTTCGCCCACGGCAAGCAGGCGCAAGGATGGATCCACGGCGCGCATCGCCTGTGCGTAGCGGACTGCCGTATGGGCATACTGCTCGGCGGTTGCGTGCCCTCGCACCCAGTCCCCAAACAGTTCATTCCCCAGTTCCCACTGCTTGACGCCATAGGGTGCCGGATGGCCATTCGCGGCACGCATGGCACCGTAGGTAGATGTCGCGGGGCCGTTCACATACTCAACCCAGTGTGCGGCTTCTTCAGCCGTGGCACCGGCACCTTCCACGTTGACCGTGATGGTGGGTTCGATGTGCAGGCGTTCGCAGTAGGCCAGGTATTCGTCTGTGCCAAAGTCGTTCGGTTCGGGTGCGTTACTCCACGCCTTGTTCACAAAGACGGGCCGCTTGTCGCGCGGGCCGATGCCCCACTGCCAGTGGTAGTCCTGCGCGACGTTACCGCCGGGCCAGCGTTGGAACGATGGGTGCAGCGCGGCAATCATCGCCGCGGAGTCGGCGCGCACTTCGCCGCGCGCGCTTGCCGGCTCAAGCGACACCTGGTCCAGGTACAGCATGCCGTGCCCGTCAAAGAGGAAGCTGAGCTTTGCGAAGCGGTCGGTCTGCGATGGCGTCAGCGTGAAGTCGTACTTGCGCCAGTCGCCCGCCATGCCGCTCAGCGTTGCGGTCGCGTAGGTCGTGCCATCCGTATTGTTCTCTTCCAGGGCGACGCGAACATTGCCGGCATACGCGTTCTTGGCCGGCAGCTTGGCCCAGACATAGCCGCGGTAAGACTGCCCGGCCACAACGGACAGCGTGCCCTGAGAGAAGCCGCGGCGTGCGTCTGTGATGTCACCCGGCGTGAGTGTCACGCTCAGCGAATGATTGGCCTTCTGTGTGGCGGTGTCCGTTACGGGATAGGCCGCGTCTGTGGTCTGCGCAAAACGGATCGCGCCCACGTTGTCGTTGCGCTCGTCCGGCTCAAGCTGCCAGTGTGCCGGCAGGCCCAGATAGTCGGTCGGCTGTTCAAAGGACCGGTCCAGCAACATCTCGGCGGTCAACCCGCGCTTGACGTCCTCCGCCATAACTTCCATAAAGGCGGAGTACATGCGGGGACTGATGTGGTTTTCAACGTGCGTAGCATCTACTTGCACAGTTGCAGTGCCAGAGGATTGCGCATACAGAACGGGACAGACTGCGAATGCAACCAGGGCGGCGGCGTGACTGACGTGAGCCTTCATGAAAGATCGGTCCTTTACAGTGGGTGTTGGACTTGAGCACGATCGGCAACATGGTGCCGGGGAAGAAATTCATAGCCGCTGTGCCTCGTCGCGAGAGGTGTGCTCGTTGGTATAAAGGCCTCATAGCTACAACTCGTTGCACCTTGGCATTCCGCATGATAGCGCTTACATTTGTACAAGCGGAAGCTATGTCAACAAAATCGCGTCCGAAGCGCAATCTGATCGCTCGGCGTGAACCCTAGAACGATGAAGTCTCTGACAAGGAGCACGTGTGGCACGCATCACCTACATCACCCCAGATGGGCAAGAAATCGTTGTTGAGGCGTCAAGCGGAAGCCTGATGACGGCAGCGGTGCAGAACCAGGTCGACGGCATCGAAGGCGCGTGCGGTGGAGTTTGCTCCTGCGCCACGTGTCATGTCCATGTTGACGAAGCATGGGTAGATCGGGTGGGCCCCGCCGGCGACGCAGAAGCAGCCATGCTGGAACTGGAGGACGGAGTCACCAGCACAAGCCGGCTTGGCTGCCAGGTGCCGATCCGGCCGGAGCTGGATGGCTTGACGGTGCGTGTGGTCGGCCGGTGAACCCTGCGGAACAGCGCTGTGTGATTGTGGGCGCCGGTCATGCGGCCGCACAGCTGTGCGCTTCGCTTCGCCAGGCACAGTGGCCGGGAAGCATCACGCTGGTCGGCGATGAACCGAGCGTTCCATACCATCGCCCGCCGCTGTCTAAATCGCGACTCGATCCAGGTGCAGATTCGGCGCTGCAGATGATCCGGCCAACGGACTTCTACGCAAAGCAGCAGGTGGAGTTACGGCTTGGACATACGGTTCGAGCAATCGATCGCGAGGAACGCACCGTCGATGTCGGCCATGCGAAGCTCCCGTACGACGTGCTTGTCCTGGCGACCGGCTCTCTGAACCGTCTGCCGCCCATCACGGGCATTGAACACCCACGTGTCTTCTCTCTTCGCACTGCCGCCGACGCCGAGGCCCTTAGGGCTCAGGTTGAAAACGCGCAACACGTAGCGGTGATCGGGGCCGGCTTCATCGGCCTGGAAGTGGCCGCCGCGCTTAGAAAGATCGGCCGTGACGTGACGGTTCTTGAGATGAGCAATCGCGTGCTTTCGCGCGTCACGTCTCCGGCTGTCTCCACCTACTTCGAAGCGCTCCACCGCGATCATGGCGTCACTTTGCGGACGGGCGTATCCGTCTCGATGATCCAGGAGAAACAGGGCCAGCTTGACCTTCTTGAAGATGATCACTCGGTTGTTTGCCGGGCTGACCTCATCGTTCTTGGCGCGGGAGCCAGACCGAACGATGATCTTGCCCGGCTTGCCGAACTCGACGTGAACAATGGCATTCTTGTGGACGAGGCGAACCGAACGTCTGACCCGGCTATCTTTGCGATGGGAGATTGCTGCAACCAGTTCCGCCCGCTTTACCAGACGCGGCTTCGGCTTGAGTCCGTGCAGAACGCCACCGATCAGGCAAAGATTATTGCTGCCGCAATCTGCGGGTTGCCGCTTCCGGCTGAGACGCTGCCATGGTTCTGGTCGGATCAATACGATGTGAAGCTGCAGATCGCCGGTGTGTCTTCGGGGTACGATCAGTGCATCGTGCGGGGTGTTGCTGAGCCGGGCTCCTCGTTCTCGGCCTGGTACCTGCAAGAAGGGCGGCTCATCGCGGTCGACGCCATCAATGATCCCCGTGCTTATGTCGTAGCCAGCAAGCTCATCCTTCGCGGTGCGCGGCCTTCTCCGCAGGTCCTGGCCGACACAGGCCGTGAACTCAAGGAACTTCTCCCATCCGGATAAAGACAACATGAAAACTGAACGCGACCCCTTCCGTGAAAAGCGACAAGGCAGCGGCATCGAATACATGCAAGCCGAAGGGGAAGACATGCCCCTGGTGCTTCGCCTGCAGGACGTGCGGAAGGTTTGTAAAGACTGGAAGACGTTCAGCAACGACGATCCATTCATGATCGTTCCGCACTCCGAAGCGAACGTCCGCTCGGTGCGGCAATATCCGATTGAGACCGACCCTCCGGACCACACCGACTACCGTGCGCTGGTGGAACCCTTTTTCAACCGGCCAAATGATGCCGGCTACCAGGCCGGTATGCGGCAGCTGGTGGACGAGGTGCTCGCCGCGGCTGCTACCCCGGACTCCGTCGACGTGGTGAGTGAGCTGGCGTTGCCGCTCCAGTCGCGTTCACTTACCCGCCTGCTGAATGTGGACGACAGCGAGGCGAAACTCTGGATCAGCTGGGGCACACACGTCTTCAAAGAGGGTGATGGTGTCTCTAAGGGCGCGGAACTCGGCAGCTACATCCGTGAGAAGTTTGAGGCGGCCGAGGGGTCTGACGAAGATGACTTCTTTAGCGCTCTCAACCGGGAAGAGTTTCAAGGCCGCAAGCTAACGCTGGAAGAAAAGCATGGCTTCGCCAACATGGCATTCGCGGGAGGGCGCGACACGCTGATCCACACCATCTCGAGCATCATCGCTCACTTCGCGAGCCATCCGGAGGGCCTCG
>CAXTFT010000137.1:0-9155 GCA_964243585.1 uncultured Terriglobus sp. | reverse complement strand
CTCGCGCATGCGCAGCAACTGCCGCTGGCTTAGCAGACGCCGATCCGGTGTGTCGAACAGGGCGTTGCGCTCAAGGGTGCGCGGTGTCTGAAGAAGGAATCCGGCCCGGAGAGCGCGTGCGTAGAAGCCCCGCACATCCGGGACGCAGAACTTGAGCTCGATTTCCGCGTGCGGCATGGGTTGCAGTATAGGACCTTCTAACGGATGCGGTCTCTGGGAAACAAGTACCATATTCGTGTGAATGGTTCCAAAGGCACCCGGCTGACGACGCAGCTGCTCTCTGCCGGCTGCCGTGGCGATGTGGAGTTCGCGGCAGGTCTGCTGCGCGCCGGGAACCTGGTTGGGATGCCCACGGAAACAGTCTACGGACTGGCTGCCGATGCCTTGAATGCCAAGGCGGTTCGCGCCATTTTCAAGGCAAAGAACCGGCCCGGCTGGGATCCACTCATCGTGCACATTGCCGGTGAGGCCATGTTGATGCGAGTAGTTCGCGACGTTTCACCCACAGCACGAAAGCTTATGGACGCGTTCTGGCCGGGTCCCTTGACACTGCTGCTGCCGCGTTGTGCCGGTTTGCCGGAAGCGGTGACCGCCGGACGTGACCTGGTGGGTGTCCGCGAGCCTGCGCATCCTGTGGCGCTAAAGCTGATCCGAGCGGCGAGGCTGCCGCTGGCCGCACCCAGTGCCAACCGATTCGGTCACATCAGCCCGACCACGGCAGAGCACGTCCTAGCGGATTTGCAGGGAAGGATTCATGCCGTGCTGGATGCGGGAGCATGTGCGATCGGCGTGGAGTCGACCGTGTTTGATCCGGCTGCGATGGTGCTCTATCGCCAGGGTGGGGTGAGCGCTGTTGAGTTGGAAAAGGTGGCGGGTCGGCCTGTCAGCGTCTATGTGCCTGCGTCTGACACGAATGAATCTCCGGAGAGCCTGCCGTCGCCGGGTGTTGGTATCCGTCATTACGCACCACGGGCGAGGGTTGTGCTGGTTTCCAGCGAGCTGGAGATGACAGAGATACTTCGTGGTGCGGATCCGATGGCAACGGGTGTTCTGCAGCCCGGGGGCTGGGTACCCGGATGGATGGGCAAAGCATTCGGCTGGGGCTTATGGGACGACCCGTCTTCGCTCGCACAGACGCTTTATCTTGGCCTGCGCGCTTTGGATGGCGAAGGCGTCGCCACGATTGTTTGCCCGCTGCCCACAGAGGGTGGTGGCTCCTTGGCGGAAGCGGTACGCGACCGGTTGCTCAAGGCCGCTCGAACGGTTTAGCCCTGCGTGGTGGACATGCTCTCCGCAAACGCGTCCAGCGACAGGGAACGCAGCAGGTTGCGCCGCATGCCGCTGTAAACCGCGTCCAATCCACGTACGGCATGTTCAATCCACGCGTAGGTGACTGAGTCGGCCATTGTCTCCAGTTCCCGCTGCAGATCGATGTTGCGGATGCGGCCAGGCGCGCCGGAGCGCAACAGCAGCAGGTCTTCCAGCAGGCCGGCAAGTGCGGCGAGCATGCCCTGCGTCTTCTGCTGGCCTTCCGCGCCAGCCCGATAAGTCTCCGTGGTGCGGAACAGGTCGCTGTGTTCGCTGTCCGTGATGGCAGATCGCAGCATAACGACCGCGTCCGCGCGGGAGGCGAGGTAGGCTTCCAGCTCGAATCCAAGGGCACGGCCCGCTGCTCCCTGCGCCAGCCTGGCGACCAACGCCTGCTGTGCAGGCTTCCACTCGGGCTTGCGTTCGGCCAGCAGGGCTTCCAACTCGTCAGGCGAAATCGCGCCTATCCGCACCGGGGCACAGCGCGAACGGATGGTGGGCAGCAACTCGCCGGGGTGTTCGGCCATAAGGATGATGTGCGCGTACTCCGGTGGTTCCTCCAGCACTTTCAGCAGGCTGTTCGCAGCTTCCTTCATGAAGGCAGCGGAAGGGAACAGGTAGACCCGGCGCTTCGCTTCACCCGGCAGCGAATAGATGCTGTGAATCAAGAAGCGCACCTGGCCCAGCTTGACCAGGAGTTGTGGCGGATCGGGCGGCAGCACCAGCACATCAGGGTGTGTCTGGATGAGGACGCGCGTCTCCTTCTTGTCGGTCTCGCGCAGATCTTCACGGGCGGCGACTGCGGCTTCAATCAGCGGTGCGAGGTTCATGGCCTCCGCGATGCGGGTACAGTGACGGCACTGACCGCAGAAGTCGGCGAGGTCACCATCCGCATGCTGCTCACGTGGCTGGCGCTCACAGAGCAGCGCCATGGTGATCAGCAGCGAAAGCGTGTACTTGCCTGAGCCTGCGGGTCCGCTCAGGAGCATGGAATGCGGCAGGCGCCCGGCAGCCACAGCCCGGCGCAGTTGCGTCACGGTGGCTGCGTTACCGATGAAATTGCCGAAACGGAAGAGGGAACTCACACCTGAAGCATAGCTGCATCCTCAAACCTGGTGGCTGAGTGTTCTGCACGCGCGTGCAGCCGCATCTGCATGGGGTAGCGTGGCCGCAGGGTGATTTTCTCTTCCACATCGACGGGCTGGCCCGGAATCCATTCCATGCGCCAACGCTGCGACAGCGTGGCCAGCAACAGCACACCCTCGAGCCATGCAAAGTTCTCGCCGATGCATTGGCGTTGTCCGCCGCCGAATGGGAAGTAGGCGAACTTGTCGCGTTTGGCCTTCTCCTCTTCAGTGTGGCGCAGCGGCTCAAAGCGCAGCGGGTCTGGGAAAAAGCGCTCGTCACGCTGGATGATGTACTGCGAAAAGAACCAGTGCGTGCCGGGCGGCAGACGATACTCTCCCATCTGGACTGGCTGGGTCGACATGCGGCCCATGGCCCATGCGGGTGGGTACAGGCGCATGCCCTCTGCAAAGACCATGGTCGTGTACTTTAGCTGTGGATAGTCTTCCAACGTTGCCGGACGCGTGCCAAGCACCTCGGCGATTTCCTTCGCCATGCGCTCCTGTACTTCTGGATTGGTCGCCAGCAGGTACCAGGTCCACGACAGGGCATTAGCCGTTGTCTCGTAACCTGCAAGAAAGATGGTCAGCACCTCGTCGCGCAACTGCTCATCACTAAGAGCCGAGCCGTCCTCATCGCGTGCCAGCAGCAACATACTCAAGAGGTCTTTGCGATCCTCACCATCGGCTTTGCGCGTCGCGATGATGCGGTTGACCACGCGGTCCAGCTTGCCACGCGCCCTGCGAAACTTCATCAGTCCAGGAATGGGCCAGTGCAGGAAGCGCTCGGCATTCGGGAAGGCAATCAGGAAGTTGTAGATGCCCATAATCTGGTTGGTTTGATCATTAATTTCGCGAACGTCATCGTCAACCTCGGTGGCGAACAGCGTGCGGGCCACAATTTCGAGTGAGAGCCTCATCATGGACGCATTCATGTCGATCACTTCGCCGTCATGCCATTGTTCACGCGTGTTGCCGGTGATGCGCACCATCTCATCGGCGTAATCGTTGATGCGCTGACGATGAAAAGCGGGCGCGGCAATGCGGCGCGACCGCTTGTGTGTAGGATCATCGCTGGTCAAGAGCCCCTCGCCCAGCAGGATTTTCAGGCGCTTGATGGTGCGTTCACGCACAAAGCTGCTGTTCTGGTTGATGAGCACTTCCCGCACATACTCCGGGTCGTTCAGGAAGACCACGTGGATGCCGAAGAGCTTGTAATGCGCGATTTTGCCAAGGTGCTTCGCGATGTACTCGAACAGCCGGATCGGCTTACCGACGCGTGCCCAAGGCTTGTGCAGGTAAAAAGGCAGGGCCCGCTTCAGCCCGGGCGGGATACGCCAGGTGCCCGTCTTGGTGGTGTAGGTGTAAGCCGGTCGAAAGGCGTACCCGGGATCGAGTTCAGGTTCTGCCATGTATCGATTAGACGCCCTGCGACGCGCTCGGAAGAAGTGAGGGGAAGCGCTGAAGAGCAATGGCACGCACACGCTTCTCAACGATTTCGATGCCGTCATTGCCATTGATCAGCTGCACGCGATTGGGCTCGCGGAACGCGATGTTCGCATAGGCTGTGTGCACGCGGCGGTAAAACGTCTCGCCCTCGGCCTCAAAACGGTTTTCGTCAACACCCTCGGTTGCACGGAACTGTTCGTTGCGTGACCTTGCACGGCGAAGCGCGGCTTCCACATCGGGCAGCAATAAAATGGTCAGGTCCGGTTGCAAGCCATCGCAGATGGCGTTGTGCACGGCAAGCACGCGTTCCGCACCCAGGCGGCGGCCGGCACCCTGATATGCCTCGCTGGAATCGGTGTAGCGGTCACACAGCACCAGCTTTCCCGATGCCAGAGCAGGCAGGATCACTTCGCGGATCGACTGGGCACGGTCTGCAAACATCAGGGCAAGTTCTGCCAGGGGTGCGATCTGGCCCAGACCCTCAGCCACGCGGGAATCAAGCAGGGTAGCGCGGATGCGTTCACCCAGTGCCGTACCGCCGGGCTGTCTTAGCACGACTGGCTCACGACCGTTCTCCAGCAGCCAATTTGCCATGCGGGCAATCTGTGTTGTTTTTCCTGAACCGTCAGGACCTTCAAAGGTTATGAAGATGCCCCTGGATGCGGCACCGCTCATGGCTTCAGGCTCGTCTGGAACTCCGCGTGGTTTCCAGCGGCCAGTGAAATATTCAGCATGCCTTCCTGCCCCTCGTTCAGTTGAGGACCGGTCTGGCTGTGCTCCACATTTTTGCCATCAATGAAGCTGATCTTGATCGGTCCGCTGCCGAGCAGCTTGAAGCGGTATTGAAAGGTGCCACCCGGCAATAGCCGCTGGGTGCCAAAACTGGCGCTGGGATACTCCACCTGGATTACATTCAGCGGTGTTCCGCTGTTATTTGTGATGGTTGTTTGGATGTAATGCGAATGGCATCCCTGCAACAGGGAAAACGAGGCCAACGCCAGCATGTACCCGTAACGGTGCATATCGAAGGGTACCAGTTGTTCTGGCAGACACTGATAATCCCGGGTCAACTCAGAGTTCGGGAGCTTAGGACTACGCCGCTGCGGCCGTCATGCAGCACGACGGGAAAAGCAATGACACTCCAGGCATCTTTGCTGCCAAGGGAGTCCTGCATCAGGCCGCGCCGCGTGCGATCGATATAAGTTTCGCGTGTGAGGGAAACCGCCTGCAGCACATCTCGCCAGTCGCGCATGCTGTTGCCTAGTTCAGTAAAGAAGTTACGTCCAACGAACCACTCTGCCGGTTTACCGAGAAAATCAGCCGCAGTGTCGTTGACATAGTGCCAGATGCCTTCCGCGTCCAGGATTTGCACCAGCACATCAACACCAATGGCCGTGGCGATGCGGCTGTAGTAAAACTCACGTGCGTCCACCACCACGGGTTCACCTCGGCGCCTGGCTTCCAGGCTGCGGAGTGCGCCAAGCAGATCTTCAATGGAGCTATGCCCCTTCAGCAGGTGCATGTCTTCTATGCCACCGAATCGGCGCTCCAGCGTCGCGGAAAGGATGATGATAGGGACCTCGGGCCTGCGTTCGCGGAGCTTTACCGCTACTTCCGTGCCGAACTTGCCCTGGCCCAGGTGGTAATCCAGAACTGCGATATCGGTCCCGTCCAGCATCTCGTTGGCTCCCTCGACGGAGCTCGCGGTCAGCGTCTCGTAACCGTTCTGCCGAAGGATTGCGGAGCGCAGCAGCAGGTTGGCCGGATCGTCATCCAGCAGCAGCACACGAACCGCAGGGAAACTTCTACCCGTATACGCGAACGACGGTGTGTCACCAGGGCTGTGCTCAGGCTGATCCATGCTCTGTGACTTTCTGATGCCGCAGGCATCCCGGCAGTCACTCCGCTGCGTGCCCGGGCTCTTACTTCAATCCAATAGCCTTTCGCACAGCGCGCAGTTCGCGCACCATGTCGGGCAGCCTTGTCAATGCCGCCACTGTCCGCAACCACTGACGATTGTCCATGGCGGGATAGCCGGAAACAGTGGCGCCGGCCACTACGTCATTGGGAACGCCGCTTTGCGCGGTGACAACGGCGCGGTCGCCCACAGTGCAGTGGCCCGCAACGCCCACCTGTCCCGCCAGGATGACACTGTTGCCCACAGAAGTTGAGCCGGCAAGCCCCACCTGCGCACAGAGCAGCGTGTTTTCTCCCACCGTGGAGCCATGCCCAACCTGTACCAGGTTGTCGATCTTGGTACCATGCCCAATACGCGTTTCGCCAACACTGGCCCGGTCAACGCATGCGTTTGCCTGCACCTCAACCCGGTCGCCCAAGATAGCTTGGCCCGACTGCGGGATTTTCACCCAGGCCCCCACGGCGTCGTGCGCATAGCCAAACCCATCGCCGCCGACGATCGCACCGTTCTGCAGGACAACATCGTCACCGACCCTGCAGAACTCGCGAATAACGCTATGTGCATGGGCAAACAGACGGTCACCCGCTACCACACCTTCGTAGAGGACAGCATGCGGCAGCAGTACGGCGTTAGTACCGATGCGAACATTCGCGCCCACCACCACGTAAGCACCTACGTGGGCCCCAGTCCCGATTACCGCGCTACTATCAATGACCGCGGTGGGATGAATGCCCGGCAAGTATTGCGGGCCGCTGTAAAAGAGGCTGATCGCCTCAGCGAACGCGCGATAGCAGTTGCTGGTATGCAGTGTCGCGGTACCTTCCAGGGGTGTGAAGTCCGGTTCAACAAGGATGGCACCGGCGCGGGTCGTGCGGGTAAGCGGACCGTAGCGGGGATTGGCAAGAAAGGTAAGCTGGTCCGGCCGGGCATGCTCCAGACCCGCGACACCGGTAATCTCCAGGTCACCGTTTCCGCGAAGATCGGCACGGAGGCGCTCGGCAATTTCAGCCAGCTTCATGCAAGCATTCTATTCTGCGTCCAACGTCTTCATGGGCGTTTGCCTGGATCTCCATTAAGCAGCAATGCGACCGCCTCCTGCAGGGTCGGCGTTGCTGGCAGCAGGACAGCGTCGGTTGCGTCCAGCGTGGCATGGTAAGGCACCGTTTTGACGACGAACTCCCGTAGAGTCACGCTAATCTCGATGTGTGTGTAGGCGTAGTGACCCTGTGCCACGGGACGCTGCTCATACACCACGGAGCCGCCCTGGTAGACGCGGGCCAGCAGCCCCAGCGCCAGGTTCAGATTTCTTATGATCCCGATCTCGATGCGCAGGAGATGGTGAGTCTCCGCGTCGATCCACATGCGACCCGCAAGCCCCGTGAGAAGAGACTGTACCGTGCCGGCTGGCTGGAATCCAGGCCTGGGCGCGTAGTCCAGAACAACCTGGGGACTGTTGAACTGCGGTAGCTGCGGCTGGTCTGGCGTCAGTTTGAAAGTCATAGCCTTCGGTAACGCGCTGATCAACTCAACGCTGTACCTGTCTGAGGCTTCGCCGCTGCGGTGATGCCTGGCGAGCTCGTCCGGGCCCA
Source organism: uncultured Terriglobus sp. (assembly GCA_964243585.1). Lineage (GTDB taxonomy): Bacteria > Acidobacteriota > Terriglobia > Terriglobales > Acidobacteriaceae > Terriglobus. Next base: position 1,767 of record CAXTFT010000137.1, on the reverse strand, counting down.
GAGCACGCAGGCGGGCCTCTTCCGCAGCGTCCTCCTCCTGCGTCAAGGGTTTACCGTGACGCTGAAGGGTCCTCGCGACGTTACCGTCTTTACTTTCGATCAAATCACGGATTGTGTCCTCTTTGCTGTCGACGCGATGAACCCGGTAACGAATGGCCCAGCCTGGGTGACGCAGGTCTGCCAATTGGTACTGGACTGCATCTTGAACCAGTTCGGGTACCACGTTGACTGACAAAGGTGCTTTCTGCGCCGAAAGCGGGCGGGAAAGCAGGAGCAGAACAGCATAAACGTATCGCCATAGTGCCCGGTTATGTCTGGCCGCATTCACCGCAACAGGATACTGCCAGCAGGGTGACAGGTAAAACACGTTGACTGGTCGCATCCCCATGAATGCCTCCGCATTGCCTAGCCGTCGCGGCTTCATTAGACTCAGCCATGAGCTAGTCAGGAGCGCGCAGCATGGCAGTAGAAGGATCCACGGTTTTAGGTAAGTCGATCACAGTGCGCGGAGAGATCATCGGAGCAGAAGATCTAACAGTAGACGGTCTGGTGGACGGGACCATCACGTTGACGGAGAGCCGGCTCACCATTGGTGCCAATGCAAAGGTTATTGGAGATCTACAGGTTCACGATGCCATTATCCTTGGTCAGTGCGAGGGTGCAACGACAGCTACAGGGCGCGTGGAACTGCGCAAGGGCGGCATTCTCCTCGGCGACCTGACTGCTGCCCGGTTGTCGATAGAAGACGGTGCAATTATGCGCGGAAATGTTGTATTGACGGGCAGCAAGGAATAGTTGCCGCTTTTCCAGGAATCTTGGAGGCTATGTGCGTCTGTTCGGGGGAAGTGAGGCACGCAACACAGCCGCAAAGGCGAGTGCAAGGGTTCCAAGGGTATCCAGTGGATGGTCAGCCCTGCTGAAGATCCTTCGCGAAAGCGAAGGGCAACGGATTCTTGACATCGGTCCTACATCATCCACGAACATCAATTTCCTTACCGGCCTGGGCCACAGCGTGTATATGGCAAACCTTGTCGGTGAGGCTGCCGGGCCGCAATGGAAACGCTCAGATCCCGAGGCAGGGTTCCCGGCGGTAGAGTTTGTGGAAGAAAACTTGAACTTCAGTGGACGACGCTTTGATACCGTTTTGTTCTGGGATACAGGGGACTACCTGACGCCAGCACTTCGCGATGTAGTTGTTGAGCGTATCAACCATGTCATGGAACCGGGCGGTTACCTGCTCGCATTTTTTCATGTCAAGGCAGAAACTGAATTTCACCGCTACCACTTACGCGAAGATGGCCAGGTGGACGTGCAGTATGTGTCAGATCAAGCTACGGGAAATATCCTGAATAATCGTCAGATCGAAAAGCTCTTTACCGCATACAGCGGATATAGATTTTTCTTGGCCAAAGACGATCTTCGCGAAGTGCTAGTTAAGCGGTAAGAGAACAGGAAGTTTGCTTCCTGTTCTCTTTTACAATCCAGTAAACAAATCAGGAGCCTTGCCGGCGCTCTGCCCAACGTCGCTTTTGAGCATCGGCGATGCGCTTGCGAGCTTCCGGGCTAAGGTTACGCTTCTTGCGTCCGCTTGAAGTTTGCTTGGTTGTTGCTGGCACCGGGAGAGTTGTCTTTCTGGGACGACCCACGCCCTTCTTCGCGGCGGGTTCCGCGTTTGTTGAACCCGATAGTAGAACCCGTGCCTGCTGCAGTTTTGCAATCTGTGCATCAATCTCTGCAAGGATGCGTGTTACTTCCAAAATAAACCTC
>CAXTFT010000136.1:0-9433 GCA_964243585.1 uncultured Terriglobus sp. | reverse complement strand
AAGCCATCCTGAGTACTATCTACAGCCAGTTGGCGCGCGATCCGGACATCTCCGCGGCGCAGCGTGAGGAGTTGCCAGAAACAGCGTATGCGCGCATCCCACGCACTTACACGCGGCAGGGTTTGCTGTCCGATCACGAGCGGCTGGAACTGTTTCTGGACCGCCTGCGCGACTATGACGCGGAGCTGCTCTTCACCGACGATGCAGGCATCCACGCGGCCGTGAGCCAGGCGCTGGAAGAGGCGGGTGAAACGCTGCTGCTGGTGCCTGCGGGCGTACCGGAAGCATGGTTGCCACAGTCTGGCGCGGAAATCCTGCGCGACCACTCGCTCGATATTGCCGCGCTGAACGGCCCACGCGTCGTGCTCACGGGCTGCACCGTTGCCATCGCAATGAGCGGCACCGTCTTGCTGCAGCATGGCGCAGAGCAGGGTCGCCGCGCCGCCACCCTGCTGCCGGATCACCACATCTGCGTAATACGCCGCGAGCAGGTCGTTGAGACCATCGCCGAGGCTTTGCCTCGCCTGACGGAGTACCGCACCACACCGATCACTACCATCGCAGGCCCGTCCGCGACCAGCGACATTGAGATGACGCGCATCCGCGGCGTGCACGGTCCCCGCCGGTTCACCGCCATCCTTGTTTGATCGCGTAGCAGCTTTAATAGGAAAGCCCCGCATTTCCGCGGGGCTTTCTGTTAAGCGAGTACACCGGCTAGAAGGAGATACGTCCGCCCAGCTGAATTATGCGTGAGTAGTTAATCTGCGACGTGACATTACCCAGGGTCTGGTTGGTACCCGTGGAGATGGAGGGCGTGGCGGTAACCGCACCGTTCGAAGGAACCACTAGCATCAGGGTCGGGTTGCCGAATTGTGGCGTGTTGAAGGCGTTCAAGGCTTCGGCGCGGAACTGGGCATTGACCTTTTCTGTAATTTTAAAGTTTTTATTGATGGAGACATCGGAGTTATTACTACCCGGTCCTTGGCAAGGAAGCATGCGGGGCGCATTGCCATAAGTGTAGGCGGGTGCCGCAGAAAAGGCTGCTGCATTTAGATATTGTTGCTGCGTGCCAACTGAACTGACGCCTAGGCGACCCTGGGGGCGACCCGATAAGCAGGCCATGTGCGCGTCACCCACCAGGTTGGGACGCTGATAGGAGCCGCCCAAGCCAGTGATACCAAAGCTGGTGTTCAAATTCGTTTGCTGAATGGACAGAGGTACACCGTTTTGCAACGTCCATTCATCGTTGATCTGCCATCCGCCCACTAGTTCATTGACGTACCAAGGTGCGCTGCCCAGAAACCGCTTGCCACGGCCAAAGGGCAGGTCGTAGCTGAAGGCCGCTGTGAAGCGATTCGGCACATTGTTAAGCGCGCGGGCGCGCTCGGCCTTCGGGTTGTAGATGTCCTGCGGACCATAGGTTGCGTACACCTGCGAACCGGCGCTCCACAGGTTGTCCCAGTTGGCAGACCACGTATAAGTGCTCAGCACTGTCAGGCCATTCATTCGCTTCTGCACTTTGACTGCGAGTGCGTTGTAACGTGAGTAGCCGTTGTCTCGGCTTACTGTGATGCTGCCAAATTGCGGGTAAGGCAGCTGCAGTTGGGCCGGGCTGAAGGTCTTATTGGTGAGGGTACCCGTCGGCGAGTAGCCATTGATGGTTCCTGTGGTGTAGTAGGGATTATTGACGTAATTTCTGGTTGAATTCAGCTGTACGCCTGCGGCGCGATCTTCAGCCAGCTTGCCATCGGGAACCTGATTGATGTTCCCGCTGTTCGCGATGTTCCGGGAGTGCGCTCCGGAGTAGGACAGTTTGAAGTTGATGCCAAACGGCAGGTCCTGCTGCAAGTCGAACGAATACTGCTGAACCAGCGGATAGCGCCGTCCGAAATCGAGCAGCGTGCCCAGGGTGCTCCCTACACCGGTCAGCGGTCCAAGTGCACTACCGGAAGGCTGCACAAAGCCGTTTGGATAAAGTGCGTTTGGGTTCGAAAGGTACGAATTTGAGCCAACTGGAACCTGTCCCGGTGTGACGCCGTTGACAATTGCATTCGAGATCTGCGAGTAACCCTGAGCTACAGACGCCAAGGCAACCGGCGCATAGAAAACGCCAAAACCGGCGTGAATAACGGCCTTTGGTGTCACCTGTAGCGCGACTCCCACACGTGGCGAAAACTTCACGTGGGTTTGATTGCAGCAGTGGATCGGTGCCCCGTTTTGTCCCGCAAACAGCAGGCCTCCCTTAGCTGCGAACGGTGTAGCGGACGGTATGGTGTAGGTTACGTCGGGAGAGAAACCCACATTAAAGCGGTTGCTCTGTTCCTTCTGACCAAGCTCATACTCATAGCGGATGCCGAGATTCATGGTGAGCTTCTGCGTCAGACGAAAGTCATCCTGCAGGTAAACAGCGTGATAGTTTGCCAGCTGGTTGAAGGAACCGCTATTCAACGTGTAGGTGGATGCCGAAGGAAGGCCCATGAGCAAATCGGCGAACGCCAGAGGACTGGCGCTTGAAGGCGAAGCCGGATTCGCAGCCGTATATTGACCATTAAAAGTAAAGGTCGGAATGCTGTTCGGCGTGCTCTTGAAGGCAAGATTGCGGAAGACATAACCGAACTTGAAGTTATGCCGGTTCAGCGTCTTATTGATGCCCACCACCAGGTTCTTCGAGGACTGCACCTGCACCGTGCCGTTGGCACCGCCAAGAGAGCGACCGTTCGTTACATTGCTGATGGTGGTCGTTGGAAAAGTGCTTGACTGCAACTGACTCGTAAACGAATTCGGGAAACCCAGTCCGCCCGAGCCCAGGTTGAAACCATTGGAGTATTGGAACGAAGCGCTGTAGTAACGATTAGCGCCGTAGCCCACCGTAAGCACCGTCGTGGGATTGAGCGTGAAGGTATTGTTCAGCGCTGTAGCGTCGTTGTACCGCAGCAGCTTATTCGCGTTTTCAGCGACGATGCCGCCCAAAGCAAAACCGCTTGGTTCCTGGGTCGCAAGATGAACATAGGAGACGCCAGAAGTCCACCATGGGGCAAATGTGTGCTCCAGCTTGCCGCTGTACATGTCCGAGCGGGTCTTGAAGCTGCTCAGCTGCGTGTAGTTAGAACTATTGTTCGACGTGTTTGGCAATGGATACGCATTCAGGATTGCCCTGCCTGTCGGACTAATGTAGCCGGCTGGAATGATGTTGCCTGCGATTGTGGGCCGCGTACCATTTGGGAGTAGCGTAGCGTTCGGGTCATAGAGCTGGAAGCTAGGCGCTGTCGCACCATTCATTGGATTTCCAGCGACAAGGTCTGCGGAAAAGTCGCCATTCCGTTCGGCTGCTGTGGGAACGCGTGTGGTTGCCGAGGAACCCGGATAAAACTGTGCCTGACGGTAGCCTTCTTCCGTGACGAAAAAGAAGGTGTTCTTCAAATACTTGATCTTCTGCGAAAAGGGCACTGGGCCACCAAAGGCTCCAGCGTACTGGTACGTCGTAACGTCCTGCACCGGTGACTTGTTCGGATTGAACCAAACATTGGCAGCCCACGGAGTTTGCCGGGTGATACCGTACAGCGCCCCGTGATACGTTGCGGAGCCCGACGTGAGGGACGTGTTGAACACCGCGCCGCCGGTGCGGCCCACTTCTGCGTCGTAAGCATTTGCCTGCACCTTGGCGTCGGACACAGCCTCTGGTGATGGAATAAAGGTGACACCGCCATCAGACCGCGAGATGGGAATGCCATCGACAACATAGTTGTTTGCACCAATGGGTGCCCCGGCTACCGACACCTGTGACAGGCCGGTCTGATCTTCCGCACGAACATAACGTGGGTCGCCCGTCGTCGTGACGTTGCTATCAAGCTTCTCAAAGATGAACGGATTGCGGCCCAGGTTGGGCAAGTCCTGGATCTGCTGTTTATTGAAGAGTTGTCCGCCGGAGGCGCTGGCGGTGTCCAGCAGCGGCTCTGCCGTGGTGACTTCGACCATTTCGCCGGAACCGCCCACTTGCAGCGTCGCGTCGATGGTCGAGGTCGCGGCAAGCTCGATGGAGGCTCGGCCTACCTCAAAGGTCTTGAAGCCCGCGCTGGTCACGGTCAACTTATATTCGCCCGGATCGACTGCGCTGAACTGGTAGATACCCGCATCGTTGGTGGTTGCGGTACGCACGATCTTCGTGGCAAGGCTGGTTAGGGTGACGGTTGCATCCTTGACCTTGGCACCCTGCGTATCCCTCACTTCGCCGCGCATGGCGCCGGTGTTCTGTTGCGCGCGGGCGGCGGGAGCACTGGCTAGCAGGACAACGGACGCGGTAGCCACCGGCACTGCGTATAGCTTGGAAAACGAAACCTTCATGTACTGCCTCCTGAAGCAAGCGATGGGGATGCCGACACAACGCCGCGTCGGCGCGAGTGTGGTAGGCGCTCGCACGGCGATGGAAGCTAAATGGGTTCAACTCGCCCCGACGTAGAGACACACATGCGTCTGCACAAGGAAGTCGCGCTGTAAACCACCTGGTTGTGAGAACAGAGAACAGGACTACTAAACGAAGCTACGTTTGCGCTGCGGCACCGCTCCGAGGAGACGGCGAAAGTATCAGGTAGAACTGACTGCAGTGAGACGTGAAGCGTGAAGAAGAACGACCGGCACTGGAGACCGTTGACTCTTCCGGTTCGAGACCCGAAAGAAGAAGATTCAGATGTAGGCGTTGAATTTAACCTAGCAGCGCAGTCTTGACGTGTCAACGAACTTTTGCACAAAGTTCAACAGCCCGTAACCCATGCACAGTTCATGAGGCTTAGTGAGTTAGGTCGCAAACCTAACATCCTCAAGGTTCGTGCGGAGTACAGGCTGAGCAAACCGCTTCGCAGCAAGAAGGAGCTGGGTTTGGAACATCCTATGACTTCCGTGGCGCAGGATGGGCCGCCCGCTTTGCATACCGGACCGCTGGCGGGGCATGATGTTACGGCACGCAGCGCGGCCACGCGGAACACCGCGAAAGACCAGCGTCTGCCTGCGCATGACCTGAGGTAGACCATGGCACTGCTGCACGACGACCGACTGTTCCCCGCCGACCCTGACACCCGCATGCTTGCGCGCCGGCTGTATGCCACAATTTGCGACCTGCCCATCATCAGCCCGCATGGTCATACGCAGGCAGGCTGGTTTGCGACCAATGAGCCATTTCCCGATCCGGCCAAGCTGTTCATCCAGCCGGATCACTATGTCCATCGCATGCTGTACAGCCAGGGGGTGCAACTGGAGGACTTGGAGATCGGCAAGCCTGTTATCGAAGATCCGCGCAGGGTCTGGCACCTGTTCGCCAAACACTACTACCTGTTTCGGGGAACGCCGTCGCGCCTATGGCTGGACTACGCCTTTCAGGAACATTTCGGTATGAACGAGCGCCTGAGCCCCACGACAGCCGACCTGTACTACGACACCATTGCGGAAAAACTGCAGACACCGGAGTTCCGTCCGCGTGCCCTATTTGAATCATTCAAGATGGAGTTGCTGGCTACCACGGATGCGGCAAATGACCCGCTGGCTGACCACCAGGCCATTCGCGATTCTGGTTGGAAAGGACGTGTCATTCCGACTTTCCGTCCTGATTCGGTAGTCGATCCGGACTTCCCCGGATTTGCGGAAAACATCGTCCGCCTGGGCGAGCAGACCGGCGAAGACACCGACACCTGGACCGGGTACCTTGCTGCCTTGCGCAAGCAGCGGCGACGATTCCTTGCGATGGGTGCTACGGCAACCGATCACGGTCATCCCACAGCCAGGACTGAAAACCTGCCGATGGAAGCCTGCGAACAGCTGTTTGCTGCTGTTTGCGAAAACGAGGCGGACGACGACGACTGCGAAATCTTTCGCGCGCAGATGCTGACCGAGATGGCCCGTATGAGCGTGGAAGACGGCCTGGTAATGCAGATTCACCCCGGCAGCGCGCGCAACCACAATGCAGGCTTATTTCAGCAGTTTGGCCGCGACATGGGTGCCGATATCCCCACGCCGACCAACTACGTGCATGCCCTGAAGCCGATGCTGGACGTGGTCGGCAATGAGCCGGACCTGACCATCATCCTGTTCACGCTGGACGAATCCACCTTTAGCCGCGAACTGGCCCCGCTGGCCGGGCACTACCCGTGCCTCAAGCTGGGTCCGCCGTGGTGGTTCCACGACAGCCCGGAAGGCATGATGCGCTTTCGGGAAACCGCCACCGAAACCGCTGGCTTCTACAACACGGTCGGCTTCAACGACGACACGCGTGCCTTCCTCTCAATTCCAGCTCGGCATGACGTTGCCCGGCGGGTGGACTGCGCCTTTTTAGCCCGCAGGGTGATGGAGCATGTGCTGGACGAAGACGAGGCCTTTGTACTGGCGCAGGACCTGACGTGTAACCTTGTGCGGTCTGCATACAAGCTGTAGACCGGAGAGCGCCTTGCCAACTTTGTCACCCATCGCTGATCTGCCTGCCGGTTCGTCGCCTGCCCGCACCGGCAATGTACGCTGGACGATCTGCGCGCTGTTGTTTGTGGCCACCACCATCAATTACATGGACCGGCAGGTGCTCAGCATCCTGAAGCCGACGCTGCAGCACAGCATCGGCCTTAGTGAGCAGGGTTACGGCAACGTCATCGCGCTCTTCCAGGTGTCCTATGCCGCGGGCCTGCTGCTGGCTGGGCGGCTGATCGACAAGCTTGGATCACGCCTGGGGTACAGCGTCATCATGGGCTTGTGGAGCTTGGCCGCGTTAGGCCATGCGCTGGTCAGCACGGTGTTCGGCTTCGGCGTGGCCCGCGTGCTGCTGGGTCTGGGTGAGTCCGGTAATTTTCCCGCAGCCATCAAGACGGTGGCAGACTGGTTTCCCCGGCGCGAACGATCGTTGGCCACCGGCATCTTCAACGCGGGCGCGACTGCCGGTGCCATCATTTGCCCGCTCACCATTCCGTGGATCACTATTCACTACGGCTGGCACGCGGCGTTCCTGTTTACCGGCCTGCTTGGCATTCCATGGCTTGTCTGGTGGGGCATCAACTACCGTAAACCAACCGACCACCCGACCCTCACCGGCGAAGAGCTGCGGCACATCTACGAGGACAACGCAGGCCAGATGAGCGGCGCGACCATTCCATGGACGCGCCTGCTGACCTACCGGCAGACGTGGGGCATCACCCTGGGCAAGGGCTTGACCGACCCCATCTGGTGGTTCTATCTCTTCTGGATTCCCGGGTTTCTCGATTCGCGCTTCCACGTGGATTTGTCGCACCTGGGCCTGCCGCTGATCGTTGTCTACGCCTGCTCCACTGTGGGCGGCATCCTGGGCGGCTGGCTGCCCAGCCTGTTCGAACGTTTTGGCATGCACGGTTACAAGGCGCGTTACGGAGCCATGTTTGTGTGCGCATGCTTCTCACTGCCCATGCTGTTCGCGGGCGGTGTGACGAATATGTGGGTGGCGGTTGCGCTGCTTAGCCTGGCCACGGCCGGACATCAGGGATGGTCGGCAAATATCTACACCACCGCGTCTGATGTCTTTCCCAGCAGCGTCGTGGGAAGCGTGATCGGCATCGCAGGCATGGCCGGATCAGTTCTCGGTACCCTCTTTTCGCTTTCCGCCGGGCGAATTCTTCAACTCACGGGTAGTTATAACAGCCTGTTTATCCTTGCCGGATCGGTCTACATGGTGGCCTTTGTCTGCCTGCAAATTTTTGCCCCCGGCCTGCGCCGGGCTGAACTGCCAGTCACATCGGAGAACCTCTAGTGTCGAAGCATCCTCTTAGTCTTGAAGGCCGCGTAGCAGTTGTCATCGGCGGCACCAGCGGCATTGGCCGGGCCATGAGCCTGGGCCTGGCTGAAGCCGGTGCAGACGTGGTCAGCACAGGCCGCCGCGCCGAACAGGTCAACGAAGTGGCAATCGAGATCGAAGCGCTTGGCCGCCGCTCATTACGCCAGCCCACCGACCAGACCGACCGCGCGCAGATCGAGACCCTGCTGGCAAAAACAGTCGAGGCGTTCGGCAAAGTCGACATTCTGGTGAACTGCGCGGGCAAGATCAAGCGCACACCCACGCTGACCGTGCCCGAGGCTGAGTGGACCGACATCATGGACACCAACTTGACCGGCATGCTGCGCGCCTGCCAGGTGTTTGGTGCGCACATGATCGAGCGCGGCTACGGCCGCATCATCAACATCGCCTCGCTCAACAGCTTCGTGGCGCTGGCCGAAGTGGCCGCCTACGCCGCCAGCAAAGCCGGTGTCGTGTCACTGACGCGTTCGCTCGCGGTAGAGTGGTCGAAGCACGGCGTGAACGTAAACGGCATCGCGCCCGGCGTCTTCCGCACGGACCTGAATGCCGCCCTTCTGGACGGCTCACCACGCGGTGCGGAGCTGAAAATGCGCAACCCGATGGGCCGCTTCGGCAAGACGGAAGAGCTCGTGGGTGCGGCCATTTATCTCGCCAGCGACGCGGCGTCGTTCACCAACGGCCATACCATCGTCGTCGATGGCGGCGTGCTGGCCAGCGGCGTGAACCAGTAAAAGTCTGTGGAGAGAACGACATGCGAGTTGGAGTGATGACCCGGGAGTACCCACCCAACGTCTACGGCGGTGCGGGCGTACACGTGGAATACCTGAGCCGTGAACTGGCCAAGTCCATCGAGGTCGAGGTCCACTGCTGGGGCAAGCAGCACAGTGACGAGGGCAACCTGCACGTGCGCGGGCAGGAACCGTGGCCGCTGCTGGCCGAGGGCACGCCCGCCAAGTTCACCGCCGCGCTCGAGACGCTGAGCCTGAATCTGGCGCAGATGAAGCCGCTGGCCGAGATCGACATCGTCCACACGCACACCTGGTACGTGTCGATGGCGGGTTTCCTGGCCAAAAAACTCTTCAACATCCCGTTCGTGCTGACCACGCACAGCCTGGAGCCGCTGCGTGCCTGGAAGGCTGAGCAACTGGGTAGCGGCTACAGCATGAGCAGCTGGATGGAGCGCACCGCCATCCTCGACGCGGACGCCGTCATCGCCGTCTCCGAGGGTACGCGCACCGACATCCTGCGCGCCTACCCGGAGATCGACCCGGCCCGCATCCACGTCATCTACAACGGCATTGACCTACAGCAGTACCAGCAGACCGCAGCGACCGATGCGCTGGTGCGATACGGTGTGGACACTACCCGGCCTTACGTGCTGTTCGTCGGTCGCATCACCCGGCAAAAGGGCGTCACCCACCTGGTGGAGGCCGTGCAGTATCTGCCACCCGGCACGCAGATCGTCCTGTGCGCGGGCGCGCCCGACACACCTGAAATCGCGCTGGAAATGCGTGAAAAGGTCGCCGCCGCGCGCGAAGCTGGAGCAGACATCGTCTGGATCGAAAAGATGGTGACCAAGGAAGAGGCCATCGAGCTTTATAGCAACTGCGCCGTCTTCTGCTGCCCGTCTGTTTATGA
>CAXTFT010000135.1:0-9524 GCA_964243585.1 uncultured Terriglobus sp. | reverse complement strand
GGCTACACCGGCAACGCGCGATGGGAGTACATCGCCGCCGTCAAGGACGCGGTGACGATCCCGGTGATCGGCAATGGCGACGTGCGCACGCCGCAGGACGCCGCCAACATGGTCGCGCAAACCGGCTGCGACGCCGTCATGATCGGCCGCGCCGCTCCGGCGAACCCTTGGATTTTCCGCCAGATTGCCCAATACACCGCCACCCGCGCGCTGACCGGCAGCGGCACCTACGACGTGGCCACCGAGCAGGACCGTTACCGCATGATCCGCACCTACTTCACCATGCTGTTCGCGGAGATGGAGCAGGAGCACCCGGAGATCGACGTACCGGCCGACGTCGACCTGGAGACTCTTACCCCCGCCGAACTGGCCGCGCACAACAGACTGCGCCACCAGGCCCGCGACCGCGAAAGCGCACGCCGCGACGGCATCGGCAAGATGAAGCAGTTCGCCAGCTGGTTCACCCACGGCGTCCCCGGCGGCAGCACGCTGCGCAGGAGCATCTTCGAGGCAAAGCAGGGCGAACAGGTGATGGACGCCGTGGACCGGTTCTTCAGCATGGACGCGGCGCACCGCATTGTAGGCACCAGCCATATTGAATCCACTTCATTTGCAGATTTCACGACTGATGATTAGTGATTTACTCTATTGCGAGCTGATCAGTGAGGCCCGACGATGAACCAAGCAATCCGTTCTGTGTTGCTGTTGATTGTCCTTTCTATTCTCTTCTCACCCCAGAGCAGTGCCCAAGCTGCAGGTTCACCACATTGGGAACTCAACCGTCCCCACAGCGGCATGTTCGACCGTCATGGTTTGGATTTGGAGTCGAGCGCAACGACAAAACTCCCTGCGCTCGACAATGCTGGTCGCTCGATCGGCACATTCGACGTGACTGCGAAGTGCGATACGGCAACGCTGAGTATCAAAGCAGCCTTGTCAAGCACACCTGCCTATGAAGTCATACAAATCCCCCCGACCCGTCAAGGTCAAGTACCACACCGATCGATGATCTTAGTCACCATAGACGGTGGTGATGCGATCGCCTTAGCGTCGATGCTTGATGCGCCAAACACGATCGAAATGTTATTCACAGAGCCTGCCTTTGACAAAGGCCCCGCAAGCAACGGCTTATTCGTGCTTACGATGACTCTCAATGCCAGTAGGTTCATAGGTTCAGCAGACAGTCTTTACGGAGCTTCTAGTCTGAAAACGGATGTTTTAGTTAAGTATTCACCGGGACCAGCGTACGTACATTTCTCGTTCAATCCGCAAGAATCCAGCTTCCAGGCATTCGCTACTTCGTGCAGGGAGTTGCAACCGGGACAAGAGCGCAACCCGCACTTATTACTAATGGAAAGAGTCGATACTGCGGCTAAGTTTCTGCCGTCTGACGAGGTTACACAACTGCGCGCGATCGTCTCCAATTTTGAGCAAGCCTTGCAAACCGGCAATCAGCTTGCGTTGAACGAAGCTCCTTCCAAACTGGCTAGATTAGAGGCTTTCGGTTCCCAAACACGGTGCAGCAGCCAAGACAAACGATCCTGCGATGGCTTTCAAGCACTAAGAGACGTTCATGATGCGATGACGAAGATTCGACAGGAATACGACGAGAAGAGGGTTGTGGCAGTTAGGGTAGAAAATACCTTGGCGCCAATGGGCACATCGTTACATCTCGTGTTTCCCCGGCGACTACAGGCCGATCAGATCCTGCGCGGAACTGTCATAGAAGCGAGACTCTCCGCGCCACTCAGCAACGGAACTAACATCGTCATCAGCGAAGGTGCCGTCGTGCACCTTTCAGGTAATGTGATGGGTAGTCAGACGGTGTTGTATGGGAAAGACATTGATTTCAACGGAATGACGTTACCGCTCTACACCTCGCAGTGCCGCGTCGACCTCGCCACAGATGATGCTGCTAATGCGGGCAGTAACCATCCTCAACTGGCACCGGGTCAACGTCCTTTTCATGGAGTGGCACGCAGAGATGACGGCTCTCAAGCTAAGTACCTCGCTGCTGGGTCAGTATGTATTGTGTCCATCGGTCGACCACTTATTAAGAGGTAGATAATGTTTGAATGTAGGTACTGAGATTTTCTGTTTCGAAAGTTAGATCACGAGCTTGGCTTTTAGCGAGGCAGCTTAGAGTCTCCAGTACTTAAAAGCTGCACGCCTATGATTTAGGCATTAGCATCAGGTAAGGTTAGTGCGTCCAGTTCCGCGCGTTCACATCGAACATAGTATGACCACTGCCGCAGCCATCCATATTCCTTTAGACAACTCCTACGCACGGCTGCCGCAGAACTTCTTTGAGCGTGTGAACCTCAAGCCGGTGCGTGCGCCTCAATTGATCCGGGTGAATGCGGAGCTTGCGCGGTTTCTTGGCGTCGATCCGGTGGCGCTGAACACAGCGCAGGGTGCGGAGATCCTGAGCGGGAACCGCGTTGCCGATGGTTCGGAGCCGCTGGCGATGGCGTATGCCGGCCACCAGTTTGCGAACTTTGTACCGCAGCTGGGCGACGGTCGCGCGTGCCTGCTGGGCGAGGTCATTGCGCAGGACGGCAGGCGCTACGATGTGCAATTGAAGGGCTCCGGTCCGACGCCGTTTTCGCGCCGGGGCGATGGCCGCGCGGCGCTTGGGCCCGTGCTGCGTGAGTACCTGGTGAGCGAGGCGATGCACGCGCTGGGCGTGCCCACGACGCGCGCGCTGGCCGCCGTGCTGACGGGCGAACAGGTGGTGCGCGAGGAGATGATGCCAGGGGGTATTCTGACGCGCGTGGCATCGAGCCACCTGCGAGTAGGCACGTTTGAGTACTTTGCCGCACGCGAAGATAAGGATTCCATTGGCATCCTGGCCGACTATGCAATTGAAAGGCATTATCCGGAAGCGGCGCAGCAACCGAAGCGATTCCGCGCGCTGCTGGAAGGCGTCGTGACGCGACAGGCAAAGCTGGTGGCGCAGTGGATGGGCCTTGGCTTCATCCATGGCGTGATGAACACGGACAACACCAGCATCAGCGGCGAGACCATCGACTACGGCCCATGCGCCTTCATGGAGGCTTACGATCCCGCGACCGTGTTTTCTGCCATTGACCGCAACGGTCGCTATGCGTATGGCAACCAGCCGGGCATCATGATCTGGAACCTGTCGCGGCTGGCCGAAACACTGCTGCCACTAATGGAGGACGAGGAAGGTTCCAAGGAAGCCGCGCTGGCGGCTGCCTACGAAGTGCTGAACAGCTTTTCGCCAACATACGAGAAGGAGTACATGGCGATCTTCCGCCGCAAGCTGGGCTTTGCCACCGAAGCCGAAGGCGATGTAACCTTGATCAAAGGTTTGCTGGAAGCCATGACGATCCAAAAGGCCGACTTCACGCTGACCTTCCGGCGGCTCTCGGAAGGTGACGGCTCTTTCGCTCGCACACAATTTGCTAATCCTGCAGTCTTCGATACGTGGGCTGCGTGCTGGCGGGAGCGGCTTGTCGCAGAAAGCGCCTCGCAGGAGGAACGCAATGCCGCCATGCAGCGGGTGAACCCGATCTACATTCCGCGCAACCACCTGGTGCAGGAGATTATCGATGCCGCCGTGCTGCGAGAGGATTTCATGCCCTTCGAGCAGTTGCTCGATGTACTTGCGAACCCGTTTGAAGAGCGTGCCGGGCTGGAGCGGTTTGCGATGCCTGCGCTGCCGGAGCAGCGGGTGACGCAGACGTTTTGCGGAACGTAGGGCAGTCCTGCGGCGTGGATCTCGGCGGCTAATGCCGCTACCGACGACGATGCGTTTTGTCTCAGCGGCTAAAGCCACTTACTCTCGGATGCCGGTGAATAAGGCGATTGCTGAGTTGGATCGGCATTGATCGGAGGCTAAAGCAGCTCTCTCTTGCACGAATGGCTGACTGCACCGCAGCGTTTGCATCTACTCATTACAAGACACCAAGTTGGAGTGAGAACGCCTATGGCCTTTCCTGATGTGTACACCGCCAGTCCCGACCGTTACACTGATGCGACCTTTCGCCGCTGTGGCGACAGCGGCATCCAGTTGCCACCAATCTCATTGGGCTTATGGCAGAACTTTGGCGGAACGGATGTCTTCGAGACAGGCCGTGCGGTTCTGCGACGCGCGTTCGACCGCGGCCTGACGCACTTCGATCTGGCCAACAACTACGGGCCGCCCTATGGATCTGCCGAGGAAAACTTTGGCAAGGTGCTGCACACCGACTTCCGCGCGCACCGCGACGAACTCATCATCAGCAGCAAGGCCGGCTGGGACATGTGGCCGGGACCGTACGGCATCGGGGCGTCGAAAAAGTACCTTGTCGCATCGCTGGATCAGAGCCTCAAGCGCATGGGCCTGGAGTACGTCGATATTTTCTACACGCACCGCCCTGACTTCGACACGCCTATGGAAGAGACTGCGCGTGCGCTGGCAGGCATTGTGCGTGCTGGTAAGGCGCTCTACATCGGAATCTCGTCGTACTCGCCCGAGCGTACGCGAACCATGTACGACCTGCTGCAGGCGGAAGGCGTCAAGCTGTTCATCCACCAGCCTTCCTATTCCATGCTGAACCGCTTTCTTGAACAGGGATTGCTGCAGACGCTGGGTGAACTTGGTGTTGGCTGCATTGCCTTCTCGCCGCTGGCACAGGGCCTTTTGACCAGCAAATATATTCAGAGCAACGGAGCGCAGACACGGATCCATGCCGAAGGCAGCAGCTTTAGCAAGGCACTCCTAAGTGAGCAGGTTTTGGAGCGGGTAAACGCTCTCCATGAGATTGCAAAGGGCCGCGGACAGACGCTAGCACAGATGGCTATTGCATGGGCACTGCTCGATGCGCGTGTGACGACGGCCCTGATCGGTGCGAGGAATGTCACGCAACTGGACGACTCACTGGATGCGGTAAAGAACCTTAACTTCTCGGCAGACGAGCTTGCGGAGATAGGCAAGTACGCAGTGGACACGCCAGAGATCGACCTTTGGCGTGGGGTGAGTAGCCGCTAGCCCGATTTATAGGTACCTGTTCGTCATCCTGAATGAGGTAAGGATGACGACAGGTGCTGTCTGCCACGCCGCTCATCACTTCGTCCAGGGTGCAGACCTGTTGAGCGAAGCCCTGACAGGTTCCGTCGCTTCGCTGCGCTCAGGATGACAGCTTGTTAGTCAAACCATCGCGGACGCAGAGAGCAGCATGACACTTCCACGAATCATCGATCAGTCGACCGCATGCGCGTCACCACCTTCATCTGTTCACGCCAGCGTTCGCCTAGCCCAAGCATCGTCCATTCCACCTCCGGCTTGAAGTAGCGCAGCACCGTCTGCGTCGCAGGATGAATGCGCAGCGAAGGTGCCACGAGGTAAAGCCTCGGTGGCTCCTGCGAGAGACGCAGACCTGGGAAGTAGCCGTGCCGCTGAAATGTGCCCAGGCCCGTTGAGGCATCAATCGTCTGCGTGTGATGCCAGCGGACGCGTAGCCAGTAATCCAGTCCCTGTAACGCGAAGTGCATGTCCTCATCAGCCTTCAACTCCAGCACAGCCAGGCGGCCATCGCGGGTGACAGTTAGCAGGTCCAGCATGCCGCGATCGCTTGCCTGGAATGCTGGCACCTGTGCGTACACATGCGCTGTATCAAACTGCGCCAAGCTGCCCTGGCCGTCGGTCAGAGGACCGATGTTTGCACGCAGTGACGACTCAAGCCAGGCCTCCGGGTGCATGCGGAACAGTGGGTCCTTTCCCGATCCACCCGAGTGACGGCGCTCAAACAGCCGCTGCACAAAGGCGCGCAGCATGGCTTCGCTGCCTTGATCAAGCAGCGTTTCCTGTGCGCCTGCGCCGAAGCTAATTTCTGTTGTACGCGCGAACGAGTTACCGGAAACACCCTGCCGGATGCGCGCAAACTCCAGCCCATGGAGCAGCAAAGCCAACTCCGTGGACGAGCGCAGGCGCTGCTCGACGTGCGGCTGCATGGCTGCCGGCACAAGCGCGAGTGCCTGCTGAACAGCCTGGCCAAAGCGTTCCTGTGCAAGCGCGGGATCAGGCGCGTAGAGCAGCTTTGTTACCAGGTTGCCGGTATCGTCTGCGTCGCGTTCAACCAGTTCTTCGGTCGTCTCGTCGAGTTCATATAGCTCCCACTGCGCGGCGTCGGTGCGCATCCATGCCAGACGCGCCAGCGTGGTCGTCGCGAAGCCTTTCGGTAGAACAAGACGCAGACCGTGAAACAGCCGTTTGCCACCGGCACGTTCACGGCACAAGTGCAGCCACAGAATCCCAACGGTCAGCACGCCGTCAAGGATCGCGGGCGACTCCTCCGCATTCACGCCAACGACCGCCCACGCGTGCTGACCATGGTGCAACACGCCGCGCGCATACGCAGGGCCGAAGGATTGCTCCAGGTCCATGGCGAAGTGAAAGCTGCCAGCGACCCAGTCGGGAAAGCTGCGCTGCAGCACGCGTTCCAGCGTAGCGGCATACCGTTTGCGCGTGGTGTCGCGGGCTGTGAGTGTGCGGCGATCCGCCTGCGCTACCAGCTCCAGCACGGCAGGTTTTGTTTGCCCGAAGCGCGTGGTGAACAGGCGCAGCGAACCCTTGCGAGACACAACAGACACAACGCGCCGGACCAGGTTGCGATCCTCGCTCCACAGGTGCAGCGTGCACCGGCCATGGTCCTGGGAAAGCGAATAGCGGGCTTCCCGCATGTTGAAAAGTACGCGGCCTTCCTCCAGCAAAATGGCAGATCCGTGCTGCTGGAGGAAGTCTTCGATACCCTGAGCGATCCCGGCTGATGACTGCTCCGCCGCACCCGTCAACTTACCAGTCCTTTGCCGCGCGCAACGCCGTGATATGCGCCACGTGATGCCGGCTGTGCCACGCATACAAGGTCGCCACCTGGTCGAGTGGCATGGCCCCATTTTCAGGATGCACGTAGGTCCGCCGCCATTGCGCACTTGATAGTGAGCGCAGCAGCATCAGCAGGCGTGCATGCAGCGCCTCCAGCAGTTCCAGTGACCACTCCACCGGTGCGCCGTCGCAATCGTGCAGATTTGCCCAGGCTTTTTCGTCATAGGGCTTGATGACCGGGGCGTCCTCGGTGAGCGCAAGGCGGATGCGAAGGTAGCAGTTCATGTGCGAGTCGGCAACGTGGTGCACCAGTTGGCGCACAGTCCATCCTTTCTCGCGGTAAGGCGTATCGAGCTGTTCGCCGTCCAGGTGCCTCACCGCCGCACGCAGGTTCTGCGGCAGTTCGCCCAGTGTGTCCAGGGCCTCGGCAAGCAGGTTTCTATCGACGCTTTGCGGACGCTGCCAGCGGCCAATGGGGTAGCGCGGATCGTGTGGAATGGATGGCGCAGGAGTGGTTCCGCTCATGTTTCTGAACCTAGCACAGCCGCGCAAGATGTAGTGCACACGACATTACGCGTATTCTGGAAAGAATGAGTAGTTCTGCAATGATGTACCCGACCCGCACAATGCCGCCACCGCAGGATACTTTCGGCATCGACGCGGCACTTGCGGAGCGCTGTCTTTCAGCGGCACTGTCTGCTGGTGGAGACTTTGCCGAGTTGTACTTCGAATCGGTAACCTCATCGTCGATTGGCATCGATGAAGGGATTGTCAAATCCGCAAGCCAGGGCCATAGCAGGGGGTGCGGCATCCGTGTTCTCAGCGGAGAACGCACAGGCTACAGCTATACCGATTCCTTCGAAGAAACTCGCCTGCTGCATGCGGCGAAGACCGCCGCGCTGATCGCTAGTGGCCCCGCAACCGTGCAGGTCCAGGGTTTTGTAGCGACTGAGGTGCACAACCTGTACCCGGTAGTGGGTCTGGATACGGAGATCACCGAGAAGCTTGCCCTGGTACAGCGCGCCGATCGTGCCGCACGCGCTTACGACAGCCGTATTACGCAGGTGCGCGCGGGCTTCAATGACGAAGTGCGGCAGATTTTCATTGTTGCCAGCGATGGCACCTGGGCCGGCGACACGCAACCGCTTAGCCGCTTCAGCGTGTCGGTTCTCGCAAAGGACCCCGCTGCAGACGGTGGCAAGGGAGCTACCGCGCGCGGTTCCGGCGGTGGCGGCGGCCGTGTCCGGCTGGACTACTACACAACGGATCGCACACCGGAGCACTTTGCGCAGGAGGCAGCACGGCAGGCCATCCTGCAACTGACCGCTACGGAAGCGCCCGCAGGCGAGATGGAAGTGGTACTTGGTCCTGGTTGGCCGGGCGTGCTGATCCATGAAGCGGTGGGGCATGGGCTGGAAGCGGATTTCAATCGCAAAAAACAGTCAGCATTCGCGGGATTGATGGGCCAGCGCGTCGCGACCGACAAGGTCACCGTGGTCGACAACGGCACCATGCCGAATCGTCGCGGCAGCCTGAACGTGGACGACGAAGGCACCGCAACGCAGAACACGGTCCTAATTGAAAAAGGCATTCTGCGTCGCTACATGAGCGACAAGCTTTCCGCAAAGGTGATGGGGCTGCCAGGCACTGGCAGTGGACGCCGCGACGGCTACAGCAGCATGCCCATGCCGCGCATGACGAATACCTACATGCTTGCAGGCGAAGATGAACCCGGAGACATCCTCCGCAGCGTGAAACGCGGACTGTACGCGGTTAATTTCTCAGGCGGCTCGGTCGACATCACGAACGGCAAGTTCGTCTTTGCGGCAAGTGAGGCCTACCTGATCGAAGACGGGAAGGTGACCGCTCCCGTGAAGGGAGCCATGCTGATCGGCAATGGGCCGGAAGCGCTGCAGTACGTCAGCATGGTCGGACATGATCTCCAACTGGATGAAGGCATCGGCACCTGCGGCAAACGCGGACAGGGCGTGCCGGTGTGCGTTGGAACACCCACAATGAAACTCGACAAAATGACGGTTGGCGGAACGGGGCGATAACCATGACAGCAACTAAAGCAGCAGTAGCAAAGGCTGAACTGGAAAAAATCTATGAGTGTGAAGTAAAGCGCAGGCGCGTCTCCGCAAAAGGCGGGTATGAGCCTTTCTGGAAGGTTAAAAATGTCGGCGAAGCAGTGATCGACGGCGACACGGAATTTCGCTGCAAGGACTGCCACGGCAGCATCAAGCTGCACAAGCAGCGCGTGCAGAACGGCGCAGCAGCCTACGTGGCTCACGCCTGGAAGCAGGATTCGGAGTACTGCCCGGCCGGCTTGAACTTTCAATCTGCGACAGACGGCCGTGAAACGCGCTTCTCTGAAGCGCCGGTGCGGTAGGCTGTGCCAATGACAAGCACGACCGAGTCGCGTGTTGATCTGCAGGTTCTTGCCTCTGATATCGTTGCCCGTGCCATGGGTGCAGGCGCGACCGATGCGGAAGCCGTTGCCGTGGAAGGCGACGAGTTCTACACCAAGGTGCGCCTGGGCCAGGTGGAGACGCTGACGGAATCCACGTCGCGCGCCATCGGTCTGCGCCCAGGTCAGCGCGCTCGCCCATGCGATCGGATACGCGAGCGCGCGGATGAGCAGGCGGCTTGCAGCATCGAGCTTGCCATGGCTCATCAGCGCGCGACCGAGGCG